>CACYGT010000051.1 GCA_902774075.1 uncultured Bacteroidales bacterium | reverse complement strand
GTGAGATCCAGCAGTTTGCCGGTCGAAGCCTGCCAGAGCTGGAAGCTGATTTGCTTGTTGGTCATTGCCTCGCTACCTTGGATAGTAAGGAACACCTCGGAGACGTGGGTCAGTTCATTGTACGCCACGTTCGCCATACCGATGCACTCGCTGCGATAGATTGCATAAACTATGTCTTGGTTATCGGTGTCGTACTCATCGCCGATTTTCACTTGTCCGCAGAGCGACATGTTGAGCGGATACTTACCTTCATCTATAGTTTCGTACGGCGGGTTGGCATCCACGGTAAAGATCACTTCGAGCGGTTCACTCAGGCCTTGTTCGTCGGTCAGATAGATGACATCCGTGTACTTGCCAACCGGTATATTGATGTTGTAATAGATGCGGATTGTCTTATCTTTCATCGGGTCAATGGATCCGTAGGTCGGGCTGATGGTCAGCCAGTCGGGCACGGACTCGATGGTGTACTGATGCCGTTTGCCGGAGTTGTTGATGATTTGGAAATCGACATAGGCCGTGCCGCCTAAGTTCTCGCCGTAGGTGGTGGAGAGTTCGAGGTCATCGTCCTCCCATTTGAGGCTGTTATGATCGACGAAAGCAGTCCACGTGACAGGTGAGGTCATCGGGTTGCCGTTGAGGTCTTCGACGTCGCGCACGGTGACATAGATGGTCTGCTTGTTGATCTCGCGATCCTGCATATTGAGGTTAATCATCAGCTCATCACCGTTGAACGACCAGTCGAAATTGAGTTTGGTCAGTTGTCCTTGGCTGCGAACGGGAGCGGAGTTGGCTTTGTCAGCCAAATTTGTGATTTGTGATTTGTCATTGATGATTAATGGCACCTCTTTCTCGATAATCGTACCGTCCGAGGTCTTGAACTGCCGTTGGTCATTGATCGAGAAGACGCGTTCGATGATGCCGTTGTTGTTCTCTTTGTCTTCCTCAAACGGCAGATAGGCCATCAGACCCATCTCGTCGCCGTAGAGCGAGAGATGTGCGAAATCATCGATAAAGTTCTTCGGCAGCGCTTGTTCGAAGACAGCCAGTTCATCGAAATTACCTTCAAACCCACCTCCACCGAGGAACATCCGTCCGCTGATGCTGACGAAATCGACAGCCGGTGTGGTGAGCAGCAACTGCTGGTCCACAAAAAGTGCCACGTTATTATGCGTGCGGTCGATGGTGAGGACGAGGTGATGCCAAGCACCGTCGGTGCATTGGTGATTGGTGATTGGTGATAGGTGATTGTTATTCTTCAGCACTAACTCTCCATCCTCAATACTTAACCCAAATCCGCTGGCGGAGCGGAACAGATGTCCGTCGCCGTGGGTGCGGAACCAGAACATGAGTGTCTCATCTTGTATGGACGAGCGCGCCAAGAGGTCGCCTGCCAGTTCGACGGAGTCGGTAGCGGGTACATGGAGCGAGATACCTTTCTCAAACGTCCAGTCGGCACCGTGTACGAAGAGTGTGGCTCCGTTCGCCTTGTCGGTGAGTGTCTCGCCTTCGCCTTCGTTCATCGGATAGTAAGCCAGCAGTTCGCGTTCAGCACCCGTGAGGTATTTCATATGCGTGTTGGCTATCTCCGCCGGTGTGAGTGCCTTGGTCCACACGCGTGCCTCGAGCAGGTTACCCATGAGTCCCATACCGAAGTTGAGCGGCGCGGTGATGTTATGCTCGAACGGCTCTTGCTCCGCATCGTAGTTCGTCATATCCTTCGTGCCGGCATAGAAACGAACGGTTCGTGTCTCGATGTCGTAGGTGACGATGACGCGTGTGAAGTCGGTCATCGGTGCGTCCAGCGGCTTGGAGTAGAACGTCGTGTTACCCACCACGAGGGAAAGACAGTTGTCGTATCCACTGCTGCCGTTTTTGCGGAAGGTATTCTTGCCGAAGAGCAGCAGGTCTTGCCCGTCGCCGTGGAGGAAGAAGACTTCGTCTTGGTCGGTCTCGGTCGGTTTGACGAGCAGGTCGATAGTGAACGATTTATCGGCGAAACTGCGCCACGCTTTCGACTCGGCGTAGGCTCCCTGTCCGCTGAAGAAGAGGGATGCGCCGGTGGTGATACCCGTCGAGTTGGTGATACCCATGAGTTGGAAGTTATTGTCCTCATCGAGGTAGTTACCGGCGATGGGTTCGTTGAACCGCAGCAGCAGGTTATCTCCTACGCCGAGGATAGCATCTGCCGGTTCAGGTTGTCCGAAGACGCGCGGCGGACGGGTGTCCTTGATACCGGTGAGCACAGCGGACGAACGGGTGATGAAGCCGTTTCCGTGGCGGCAGAACGTGACGGCACGCAAGTCGTACTGCTGCTCCATCGGGTCACGCTCGCCGTAGAAACGGATGTTCTCGATGCGACCGGAAGTGATCATCGCCTTGTTGCCGGAAGCGGCGTTGTAGAGGCTGTCGTCGTAGTAATAACTGCACTGGTTCACCCATGCGTCATCGCTTTGCGTAGCCAGTTTGTATTGGAACTCGATATGGTCGAAACCGCGGTAGTTGACGTCAAAACCGTCGATAGTCACCGGCAGATACCAGCCTGCGGAGTCTTGCGGCGAAACGGTGTTCATCACCCATTTGTCGTGCGGCGTGGTGATGTTCACGGGGCTGGCAACCGGCATATAATGAACCGAGAACGACACTTGAGGATGATTCAGTCGGTCGCACTCTGATGCCAAAGAGAGCGTCAGGTTCTCGAAGTCGTATCCTTCGCCCGCATAGACGTACAGCGTCTTGGTGATGACCACACCGGGACCTAACTTCACCTCGCGGCCTTCTTCTGTCAACGGTTTGCCGTCCATCTCCAGTCGTGCGCCGTGCGGGTTGGAAGCATCTTTCGCCTTCAGATTGAAAGCCAACGGAAGGGCATCCACCAAGTAATGATGCTCCGATTCGTTCCGCATCGTGACATGGAAGATAGCCGGTTGGTCCACAGGCACATTGCTGCGCTCATGTACGTCGAGCGAAATCTTCTGGTCCTCTATCTTCAGGGTCGGTTGCGACAGCGTCAGCTCCGGTTCGTACCATTCGGTCTTGACCTCGGGCTCGTACGGACAGCGCGATGCACCACCTTCCGTGAAGAACACATACGAGCCGTACAGGCTGTCCGGATGGAGGTCATTGTAGTTACCACCGCTGTTGTTCTGCTCCATGAAATCGCGTATGTCGTCGGAACCGGCATTGAAATCTTCTTTCTTGTTCACTACGCGCCAAACGCTTACCGTCTGACTGCCTGCGTCATCCGATTTGAGGACGAAACCCGCTTTCTTATTGCGACTCGAACCGCCCTCCGGTACATAGTCGAAGTTCATATCCAATATCGGCGTGATGCTGAACGTCCATTGGACACCCGGCGAGCTGGTGGCGATTGCACTTGGATCAACAGCCTCGTTGTGGCCCTGAGCGTTCTGAAAAGACAGCGATTCATACATATTATTCAATTTGTTGGTAATCGACTGACCGAACAGACCTCCTACACCTTTAATAGTTTGCGGATTGATTTTCAGCGAGAAGTTCGGATAGTCCACACGCTTGGTGTACGACGAGCCGTAGTCATAGGTCTCGGTATGGGTGAGCGATGTACCGCCGCTTACCGACCATGTACCTACTTTCGTATGCTGACGGCCGTAGATGGCATTGATTTTTTCCGTCTCGTTCCGGAGGAACAAGCCGTACCAGTCCGCTATCTGGTTGTTGTAGGATGCCACTTCGTCGTCATACATCTTCGTATCACCGGTCGGTCGGAGCATCCTATAGTACGTGCTGTCCGCGAAGTGCTCATCATCCGTTGCCACCAGCGACCAATAGACGGGTTTGCCGGTTGCATCGGCTATCGACTGCACCGTCGCGCTGTCGCCGGTGTAGATCAGGGCATCGCGTTGCTCTTTGAGCTTCGGCAGAAGCGTGTTCTCGATGTACGCGTGCGTATAGATAAAGGTGGCGTCGATGTAAGTTCCCACCTCCGTCTCTTCACCGATCACCAGATACCATAACTTACCCTGTGCATCACGTCCGCTGGAAACGGTATTCATGGTGCCGTTCGCGTAGCGAGCCTGCATGGTCGCATACGTCAGCGAGTCTATCGGTTTGACGGCATCGGTCGTTCCGTAATAGATGTTCTGCACCGCACCGATATACACATCCGCGTCCTGACCGTGCGGGTACGCACCACTATAGGTCTCAATGCGTTCGGAGGTCGTAAACGTGTACGAAGCTGACTGCTTGCACGTATAAGAGGTGGAGATCGGCAGCGAGAAGGTCCTTACGGTACTGAAGTCGGTCCAGTAACCTGCGTACGTACCGGCACCCGTACCCGCAAACACACCCATATTCAGCTTGGTTGACGAGCCGATGCCCAAGTTCAAACTCATACCGAACGTAAAGTTGAAGTTATACGTATAGTTATACCGGTAGGTCGTTCCCTCTTCGATGAAGGCGTAGCCCTTTCCGGGAGGATCGCGCAGGATATCGAGCAACACGAGTTTGCCGTGCGTCGAGGCCACAAAATCGCGGCCTTTCTTCTTGTTTCCGGTCACGTAAGCGCGGAACGCCTGTTTCTCTACATAAGCGCCTTTGTACTCCACACTCAGGTCGAGCGGGCGTTGTGCGTCCTCGCCCTGCAGCAGGAAGGATACATTATTCGCCTCCACCTCAATCTCCGCCTGACCGAGGGTGTCCAGCTGATAGGTCTTGATATCCGATTTCTCGCCGCTGAACAAGCCGTTATAGACCTTGAGCGTACCGCCGTTGATGCGCACCTCTTCGTGCTTGGCGGACAACTCGTCGTTGTTGTAATAATAGTCCTCATGCGCCGTGACGCGGAAGTTATATTTCCTCATGGCGAAGACGGGTGCGCCGAAGAGGTACTCGTATGTCCCGTCACTCTTCTTCGTTGCCAGCGGCACCTCCTCCATCACATTGGCGATATTCTGGCGCCTCATCATCACTTCGCCGTAGTACTTGAGGTCGCGCCCGTAAAGCAGCTGGGTGCAAGTGATGTCTATCGGGCTATGGTAAGTGATGCTGTAGTCCGCGTTATAGCGCACCGTGTCATTGCCAACCACCGACTCTTTCTCCGTCGTCGGTGCATTGGTCAGGTCGAGCGTCTCGGAGGTCTTACCTTCGCTGAACAGCGTGGCGTAACCTCTGGCAGTCGCCTGCGTAATCTTATACTTCACCGGGAATAGATCCACGGCGAACTCACCCGTTGCCACATCCGGATGGATGGTGACGCGTTTCTTCTCAAAGAGCGTGTTCGTGGCGTCCACGTGCTGCCAAACGGTGTCGCGCTCGTCGTCGTAGTGAACGAACCGCGAGATGTTATCGCCTTCCAGTTCGAACACCATCTTCAGGTCAGCGCCCAGGTAGTTGACACTCAAGCCGTGACCGAGTGGTTTCGTGCCTTGTACGTCACCACCGGCGAGACGACCGATGAGACGCACTTTCGTCTGGTCGTAGATACGGATGCCGTCCAGCGCCTTGGTCAGCGTCAACAGACTGTCGCCGTCGATGCGCACAAAGCCCTCGCCTGCGAACCAGTGTCCGTCCTTCACCGCCTGCAGCGTGAAGCCTTCGCTCTTCGGCACCATGAACTCGAAGTTACCGCTTGCGTCCGCCTTGTAGTCATGACCGTTCACCATCACCTTCTTCCCGTTCACGAGGAAGTTCGCATCGCGCACGGGTATCGTACTGTTCTCATAGAGCACACGGCCGCTCACGCGTACCGACGAGATGTTCTCAAAGTCGATGTTTTGCGCCACGCAGCGGTCGAGCGACAGCGTGATGGTGGCGAAGGTGGCACTTGTGTTGTTATATCGGAACTCAGCCGTCTGGCTCACCGGCGTCACGGCGTACTGCGGACTGCCGCCATAGAGCACGCTGTCGAGCAGGTAGTAGCCGTTCTCGTCCGTCAGCACGCGCTGAACAACCAAACCGTCACTCACGCGAGAAGCGTTCACCTCGATACCCGGACAACCCGTTCCGTCGCTGTACGCGATACGGCCGCTTATCTTGCCGTAAGGGTTACGGCGTCCGGTGGTCTCCGTGCTGCGCGTCAGCGTCGAACCGTTGCACTCGTAGGTCATCGTCAACCGGTACTGCCACGGATCGCCTTGCTCCGGATCCGCATACGTGTCGCGATACCAACTGTCCGTGATGCCCGATACCAGGTTCTGCCACTGACTCTCCGCGTTAGGACGCGCATCCACGGCATAAGTGCCTGTCTCGCCTTCCGTCGGCTCCCACGTCAGCAGCACGTATTCCGAATACTCCTTGTCCGTACCGGCAAAGACGTTGATGTTCGCCGCCTCGGTGTAGTAGATAGCCGGACCGTTGAACGGATGGACAGCGGTCGTTCGCTCGTCCTTGCCCCGCAGGTTCTTCACCGTCACGTCCGTCGTGTCGATATACGTCTCGTATTGATAGTGCACACACGGCGTATTGGCATAGTCTGTGTAATGGATATAGATACGTCCGACGGAGTAAGGGGTGTTGTCTGTATGATAGAACAGACTGTCATAGGCCTTGCGAATCGTCTCTTGCGGCACCTCGATGAGGATCGTGTCCTCGCGCTCCGTCATGATCTTACGAAGCATCAACCGTTGCTTCGCATCCCAGTAATGGTATGAATAGCCGGGATAGAGGGAGTCACGACCGCTGCTGCAGTTGCCGTTCGCCATCTCCCACGTGAAGTGCACCGCCCGATTGGTCTCAAAATCAGCGTCCACCGTATAGTTGAACGGCGCATTGTCGCGGAAGCAACCCGGCGTGTACTGCTCGTAGCCGGAGCTTATAGTCATCGAATCGACGGCGTTGTACGGACCCGGGTTCCAGCCCCAGATAGCCGACGAAGCACGGCGGATTCGGTAGTATATCGTATAACTGTTCTCCACCGGGTTCCACCAAGCCCCTTCTGTCGAATCGACATAGGTATAGGTCTGGATGTCGTTGAGGGTAGCCAGCGAGTCATACTCCATCTGTACCACGTCTATGGACACAGCGTCCGAGAAATCCGAACGATAAGCACGCTGGATCTCAAACACATCCCCTTCCATCACATCCGCCTCGTTCGGATGCTGTATCTGCCAGCTCAACTGCTTGTACCGATAGTCCACATACCATTTCCCGTTCTCCTCGTGGCGGTACTGATACGGCCGAACCGCAAACGCGTGTATCCGGTGATAAGCCGGTACATCCACTTTGTTGGTCCAAACCCAACGCCACGTCGTGTTGTCGCTCGTGCGCTTCTCGTGAAAACGTACGCGGAAGCCGCGAATCACCGTGTCCGTCGGCTCGATATATACCATACCCGAACTTGCCGCTAACGCACGCTCCGTCAGGTCCTGAGACGTGTAGTACGCGTTCACCTCCGATATCGAGGTATACACCGTCGCTAACTTACCGTAACCCGCTACGCCGTTCTCGTTCGCCGCGTAGATAAACGGCTCGCAGATAGTCGGCGCCATCTGCTCGTTCGCACCGGTGAACACACCGAAGTCATAGGTCTTCGTCTTGAAGCCCGACTCGTTCCATTTGTGGTGATCCGTCGTCACGTATAGCTTGAAGTCCTCTTCGTCCAAGTCCTCAGGCGGATACCAGTCGAACTCAAACCACGTCAGGTGATAGCCCTCGTCTTTGCGCTTCACCTCTATCTGCTGCACCGTGCCGTCAGCCACCACCGTCCGCTTGATGCCGTCGTACGTGTTCGTACACTCGACAACGCCGCCCCATAGCTGCACCCATACAACACCCTTGTCCTTCGGCCAATGATGCTTGTTGGAGGCTCCCGTGTTGTTGTAGTAGTTGTCCGCCCAGTAGTACAACTGGATCGTCCGGTCGCCGTTCTTCTTGTCCGTGTACATTCGGCTACCCGTCGCGTCACGCGTCGGATCCGGATTGTTACCCAGATTCTGGTTGTTTCCGCGCCCCGCGTTGTAGTCATAACCGCGTTCACTGAACAGCAACACTTTCACGTGAATCTTTCCGTTACCCACGCTGTAGGCATCGTAGTTACTCTCGTTCTCAAAGTCTGCGTTTCCTTCCGCCGCCTTCAGCGACGACAGACTTCCGGCCATCGGTGCCAGCAGCATCACCGCCGCTAACATCCATAGTCTAAATTGCTTCATATTGTATTATTTTTTATTATCTTTGCACACAAAAAGTGCGCAAAGTTACACTTTTTTTTCGACATATGCAAGTTTTTCTCCACAATTCATTCAAACTTAATCATTTTGCATCCATTCTCTATATTTTTTCTTCTTTCCTCCTTATTATTTTCGCGCTCAACGCGCGAGCGTGCGAAGACTTTTTTTCGATTTTTTCTTTCCCCCAAATAAGGTGTTCGCTCCGCTCACGGCTGTGTTGAAAAATTAAGTGCTTTGCACTGGGGTCCCCAATAATTTTAATTCTTGGGGAGAGCGGAGCACATCCATGTATCTACCATTAAAACGGAGTTTTGATGCGCATACAATGGATAGTGTCCGCGATGTCGGTTGAGCTGTTCATTTTCGTTACGCGGTATGGCAAAAACGATGTCTGCCAATTCTTGGCATACCTCTATTATCCGAGAGAGACTTTTCGAATTACTCTTGCATCATTGCATTACCCACTTTCCCGTATGCCTCTGGGGTGCCCTGTGCCCGAAGATGTCTGCGGCGACACTGTTGCCTACTCCGCCAAAGTGGTTATGCAATTATTGATGCAAGAATAAAAAAAAGAGAGCGGCCAAACGGTCGCTCTTTTTTTTTACCAGTTGCTTAGGTCGTTTGTGATGACATTGAGCAGGAAGTAGGTGTCGGAACCGAGGTGGGTGCCGGTGAGGGCGGTGGTGTCAAGGACGGCGTTTTGGACACCTTGGTTGCGCAAACATTGGTACATTTGCTGCGAGTTCTCCGGTGCGAAGATATCGTCGTTGAGTGATAGAATCAGCCTATTTAATCCATTACAATCGTATTGTCATCATTGATCTGTTTGATAGTCGCCAAGGCGTGGTAAGGAATGTCATGGTCTCGGAGGAACTGACCGCCTTTCGCAAAACCTTTCTCTACGAGAAAGCCCATACCTATTATCTGCGCGCCTGATTGACGGCAGAGATCGATGATGGAGCCGGACGCATGACCGTCCGCCAGGAAATCGTCAATGAAAAGGATGCGGTCCTTGCTGGTCAAGAACTCACGGTCGATACACACCGCCTTTTCATTGCCTCGTGTGAAAGACCAAACCCACGATTCCCACGATTTATCCACGGTCTTCGGGATGGACTTCTTCACAAAAACAACCGGCAAGTGCATAATGTAGCCCAACATAATCGCCGGCGCGATACCGGACGCCTCGATAGTGACGATTTTATTGACACCTTGGTTAGCAAACAGACGTGCAAACTCCTGTGCACAATGCATCATCAGTTCCGGGTCCAACTGGTGGTTGAGAAAACTGCTAACTCGTATTACACCACCCTCTTTCTTTGCTTTTCCGTCTTTTAAAATACGTTGCTTTAGTTCCTCCATAATGGTTGTTTTAGTTTAATCGGCTGCAAAGGTATAAAAAAAATCCCACATACGCAAATGTATGCAGGATTTTTGCTTTAGTTCGGCACTATTATCAGATATTCTTGCCTAATTCGTACGCCTCTTGGAGTTTGGTATTGCCGGCAATCTCGCGCGGATCATTTACGCCGCCGCAGAAAAGATGGGCTTTAAGAGAGCACTTCTCATAACAATCAATCCATCCTTGCAAACCGCTCTCGGCACGTTTGGGTGTGAACTCCTCGTCCTCGGCAGCGGTGGTCAACAGGTAGATGTCGCGGAACTTGTAATCCTTCGGATACATGGCGTTCATTCGGTCGATGAGCGTCTTCATCTGACCCGACATCTCATAGTAATAAATCGGCGTCGCCCAGCAAACGACATCCGCGTTGAGCACGCTCTCCATGATTGCCGGTACATCGTCCATGAACACGCACGCGCCTGTTTCCTGACACTTGAGACAACCGATACAGAACTTAATATCTTTGCCGCGAAGCGAGATCAGCTCCACTTCATGTCCGGCACTCTTGGCACCTTCCGCAAACTGCTCTGCCATCGCGTGGCTATTCGATCCCGCGCGGAGAGAGGTGGATAATACAACTACTTTTTTATTTTCACATTTATTCATTTTCTTATTTACTTATTTTAGATTTTTCTCAAAGAACTCTGCTAATTTGTCCCATGGGATGAGGTTCTTGGGTTCGCCTTTGCCTGCCGGTTCGGTATAACCGCCATCATAAAGGTCGCAATGCGAGGCATCGGGAATGATGAGCAGTTCTTTGTTCTCGGGACAGGGATTAGGAGCTACCACGGTCTTGTAGCCGTCCGCCTTGCCGTCCACCATGTAATGGTACGCCGCTTCGCCGAAATAACGGCTGTGGGCGTTCTCGCCGTGCATGATCAGAACCGCAGAACGGATCTCATTGATGTAATACAGGAAACGGCTGTTGGCATATGCCTGCGTGCCGATGACGCGCCAACCGTCATTCGAGTTACCGCTACGCGCATGGTAGCCGCGCGGGGTCTTGTAGTAATCGTAGTAGTCGTGCACAAAACGAGGAGCCTGCGGAGGAACGGTGTCTAATACGCCTCCTGCCATGGCTTGTGGGTCAGCAAGACGCTGTTGGGAGAGGTTCTCACGATTGCGATGACGCCACTGCTCATCGTCGAAAG
>CACYGT010000050.1 GCA_902774075.1 uncultured Bacteroidales bacterium | reverse complement strand
GGTACAAAAACCTACCACCAGCAGCACTAATGCCACAAGAAATGTTACCATACTAAGCCTAATTTACAATTAGGCTGCAAAATTACAACTTTTTTTTGACATACGCAAGAGAAAATAAAAAAAAGAACATCTTGCGATGTTCTTTGTGGGCGTTTACGGATTCGAACCGCAGACCCTCTGCTTGTAAGGCAGATGCTCTAAACCAGCTGAGCTAAACGCCCTCAATGTGGCTTCCTTTTCGAAAGCGGGTGCAAAAGTACTGCTTTTTTTTGATATAACCAAATTTTTTTGAAAAAAAATGCACTTTACCCCTCATTTTTTTTGAAAAAGGCGGTAATTGTACCATTTTTGACCCTCATAATGCTGCAAAACGGCATACGAAGCGAGGGTGATACCCATGCCGACAACGATGCCCGCGAGTACATCCAGTGCAAAATGCTGACTCAGATAAATCCGGCTGTATCCTCCCAGCGCAGCTGCTATGAAAAGCAGTATTTGGAGCGCAGAACAGGAAAATCTAGAAAAGCTGGAATTTCTAGTCACCAATATACACGCTACAAACGCAAGCGCGAAGAACGAGGTCGTGTGGCCGGAGGGAAAGGAGTGCCAGTGATGTATATGGACTCCGTGCGCGAGAGGAAGATGAATATCCGGATAGTTGATGGCAAACCATGTAAGAGGCCGCGGGGCATTCACGATATGCTTGAAGAGCTGTGTCGTCAGGGCAGAGAGCGCTAAGCCGCAGGATGCAAAGACACCGTCTCCGATGCGGCTGAAAAGCAACAACAGTACGCATAAGACATACGGAAACCATTCGCCAACCTGCGTGTAATACCTATAGAATATATCGCGCGCGGGTGTATGGCGGTCGCATAAGAGCAGGTGTAACTCGCCTTTCGGCAACCATAAAAGGGCTAAGCCTAATGCCACTACGAGCATTAGACTTAGTCCGATAAAGATACTATTGTCGCGAAACAGTTGTTTCATTATTCTACGCGCTGACCGTACATGTTATAGGTCTGTCCGTCTTTACGAATTACTAAACGATTGTTAATCAGTAGTTTCAGCGCAGGAGCGTTATTGGTGTCATCTTCCTCCTCCGGTGCTGTGAAATCGCGCTCAGGAAGGATCTGCGCGCAGGATTTGAGTTTGTATCCTGCCGGATCAATGAACTCCACAAAGACACTATCGCCTTCAGCAAACTTACCGTCCTGTTTAACATAAACGGAACTGTTAGCTCCCGGGATGGGTTCGCCCTTCAGGTACCATTGATAGGTATAGCCCGTGAAGTTTTGCTGTAACTTCTTATTTCCTCCGTTGCCGGCTTTATAGACGGCCAGCGTGTTGTCGAACATATAGACGAAGATGTCGGAGGGGTAGTAAACCGTAAATGGAATCGTGAAAGTGAGTGTCGAGTCACATCCGCCATCTTTTACTTCCACTTTCGCTGTATACTCACCCGGCTTCAGGTCTTGGGTCGGCAGTGTTGCAATACCGTCTTCTAAGACTATCGGCTGCGGGGTAGATGGAGTAAGTTCTCCGATAAACTGCATCGTTGCGTCACCGATCTTACCGCGCACATGGGTATAAGGCACATCCATCTTCTCTCCGTAACAGCTGTGCTGGTCGGAGGTGTTATCCATCGTCATGTGGAGACATGTCGATATCTCTACGTGACGCATGATGAGCGAGTCACATTGGTATTGGTTCTTCTTACCGGTTAACTCGCTGACATTAAGTTCGATATCCACGATATAATCTTCGGGCTTAGTCGGATCCAGAGGATAGGTCTTGTCGTTGAGCTGCTCATAGTAGGAGTCTTTCGCATTTGGAATCGTGTCGTACAACACGGTCTCCTTACCGTAATGGATATAGTTGACATAGATGATCGGCTCGCATTTGCCATCTTCCGGCCACAACGTATCAAGTTTCGCCTCCGGAATAATAGCCGTACCGGTATCCAAACACTGGTGCTCAACTTGTCCGAACTTGAACTCCGGCTCTATCACACGGAAGTGTGTAACCAATGTCTGTTCGTTCGAAACGCCTGTACATGGGTTCGTATATTTAGCATATACGGTCAGATCGTACCAGCCCGGAGTAGAGTAAGTATGACTCGCGGTCTTCTTGTCCTTGTTGGAGTCCATAGGGTCCGAGTCGTAGGTTGAACCATCGCCGAAGTCCCAATGTACGCTTTCATATTCGTTACTACCGATGTTGAGTTTCATTACGATCTCATCGTCCACGCAGAAGTCAACGGGCGAAACGCTGTCTATCATCAATGGCTCATCGTTGAGCGAAATACTCTGTTCTACCATCGAAGAGCCGCACGAGTAAGCATAGGATTCGCGCTGTCCGTATCCATATGCATGCGCTAAGAATCCCAGATATCCCTGTAAATGGTGTGTTCCTTCTGTAATCTCGATGCGTGCGAACGAATAGTCGCCATTACCATGGATCTTCGAGAAATGTTTGTTGATACTCTTTCCGTCCAGCCTCATTTTCGACACATTCGACGTAGGTGTAACGATATTCACATAATGATATTTCGCCTGAGCAGTTTGGTATGTGGCAAAATTGATGTCTTTAATCACCTGCTCTATAGGACTGATCCATAACATGGCTGGGTCACTTACTGCTGACGAATTGTATGAATCTGTAGCATTGTCATAGCGGTTGGAAACCATAAATATATGAACTCCGGCTGGACAGGATGTGGTCAGATAACATGACGAATCTATGACTAATGGAGCAGGAAGTTTGGTTCCTTCAGGGAAGTCAGGAGATTTTTTAGAAGTACTATAGGCTATTTCTTCTCCTATCTCAAAAGTCCAATAATGTTTTTTATCTACATTAAAATCAAAGGTGTGAACCAATTGGGGATTTCCATTGGCGTCATTGATATACACTTTCGTTCCATCGTTAATTGCCATAACGGCAACGATATCACGGCGGTGAAGACGAGAGGCGGTAATACCGAACTCCGTTCCCCAG
Source organism: uncultured Bacteroidales bacterium (assembly GCA_902774075.1). Classification (GTDB taxonomy): domain Bacteria; phylum Bacteroidota; class Bacteroidia; order Bacteroidales; family Paludibacteraceae; genus Colicola. The sequence goes on along the minus strand of CACYGT010000050.1, from coordinate 8,294 downwards.
TATGCCGTGGGAATGGCTTGCGAGAAAATATGATCGCGGTCTTCTACCATGTACGGGAGATTCGTGTGCGGACAACCTTGGAAAACCGCGATTTTCTTGTCTGCGGTGACAGTAGAACCGCTTAAATCGCAGGCATCTTTTGCTCCTTTGCCTGTCCAAACATAGCATACTTCGCCTTGTTTGAGTTGTACAGAGCCTGTTTTGCCAGTATTGCCATTCGCTTTTGCGTTTGCTGTTAAATTATAGTTCACGGTCGTGGTGCCGTCCTCTACGGCTACAATGGCGAAATGACTTCCTTCACTATCACCATCTCCATCATGATTAGAAGGAGGATAAGTTTGAATGAGATAGTCTTTGAGCAACGTAGCGGTAGGTAGTACGATAGTCGCATCAAAAGACTTATCGCGATAGTTACCGGCAAACAAAGAGATGTTCTTTGTCGACGTAACATGCAATGCCGTGTTCGTAATTTGTCCATCGTTCGAACTATAGCAGAAAGTCTCGCTCATGACCAGCTCAGTACTACTATTGTCATCAACATAAACTTCTTCATGATAATTGTTTTTTGCGTTGTCTATGTACACACTACATGCCTTTAGAGCCGAAATGGTGAGTTTCAACTCTGTAGGGCTATCATCTGCTGAACGCAAGAACGTTACCCAGAAGTCATTTCCTTCGGTCGAAGGCGCTTGTTGACCCCAAGTTGGCATAGTTGTTCCTAAAAACAATGCTACCAATAATAGCGATTTAATCAATCGTTTCATATCTAATGTGTGTTTATTTACAATATCTCTATTTCTACACGACGGTTGTTTTGGCGACCCTCTTCGGTGTCGTTCGTGTCGATAGGCTGTGACTCACCGCGTCCTTCTGCCTCAATACGATCGGCTGCTATACCGCGCTCGATAAGGTCATCTCGTACTGCATTAGCACGTCCGTCAGACAGCTTCTGGTTAGCCGCATCTTTACCTACATTATCTGTGTGACCGATAATCTTAATACGCAGTTGTGGGTTACGAGCAAGGTACATATACAGGTCTTGCAATGCCTCCTCTGACGTCGGTAAGATACGTGTCTTGTTGGTCGCGAAATGGAGGTTCTTGATAATGAAGACCTCGCCTTTCTTGATCGGAGCCAACTGGAGATTGAGGCTATCACCAACATAGGTGATATTCTGCTCCAGTTTGTCATATCCCATCTGCTCGATGACAAGGCGGTATTGCGGACCTTCCGCTAACATCTGCCGTGCTGCTCCGTTCGCGGAGTCGGTAGCGAGCGTATAAGCAGGCTCTGTTTCGCCGCTCTTGATGATACGCACTGTAGCAGGCACGGCCAGACCGGTCTCTTTGTTCGTCACGCGCAAGCGGAATACAGGCCGCGGACGCATCATAATCGTGACATACTCGGTGCTACCCACTTCAGCGATGTCAAAGGACTGCATGGCGTTGTAGTAACCCTCTGCTTTTGCATCCACGGTGTAAGCGCCGAGAGGATGTCTCTGACGAATACCATTAGCACCGATCTGACGCTCGCGCATAGCGATCTTGTCGCCCTCTGCACTCTTCGTCTCTATAAACGCATTGATCGGTTGGTTCGTAGTTGCGTCTACGACGCTGTAGATAGCATAGGATGGGGGAGGCGGAACAGGACGGGCTTTCTTACCCGGCACCTCAAACTGAATGATGAATTTCGCACCTACGAAGAGGTTATTGAGTTTCGTATCTCCGTTCCATGCAAGGAGTGTATTCGTCTTTTGTACACTTACTTGGTCTGCCGTAAACTCCACAGGCTGTGCCGCTTTTGTGCCGTTGGTGTTCAGTACGCCGTATTCAGCAAACAGCGCAGCACGGTAATGCACATGCTCGCGACCGAAAGGCAAACGCTCACCCGGTTTAACTTTGGTCTTTTTCTTCTTGTCCGGCTGTTTCTGCAGCCACTCGTCCAAATCAATACCTATCTCTGCAGCAATACTCAAATCGGGTTGTGAGAACTTGATAGGCGTGTTTGTCTGGCCGTTCACTGCATGAATACCCATGCCGTATGGATCAACGAGCGCCGGATCTTCTACCGTGATATCATAGAGACCTTTGTGGCTATAGGTACCCAGTACCGAATAGTGCACTTTGGCGCCTACAAGGAAATAATAGCGGTTGAACTGCGCTCCGATCATAACAGGTACGCCTACCTGGAACATATTGCGCATTTCACTCAAGTTGTCAAACAAGTAGTTGTATTTGGCGCCGTACGTGAGGTCATTGCGAACAGCCGTGAAGCCATAGGTCGATGTGGAGTTGAGGAAACGAAGATCCAGACCGGTCTCAAAGCGCAGATGTCCGTACTCCAGACCGTAGGTCAGATCAAGGCCGGCACCTACACCGCCTTTGAGTTTGTTCTGTACGTCGTTTTGGGCCATCTTATCCATCATAGCGGCGTAACCCAGACGCAGACCGAGGTTAAAGAGGGATACCACTTCGGTCTTCGGGTGCTCCAACTCTTCTTGGTAACGGGCATATTCACGTTTAGCTTTTGCTTCACGCGCCTCTGTCTGGGCGGTGTTCTTAGCAGCAGCCGCTTCACGCTCAGAGGCTACTCTTGCGCGTTCTGCAGCTTTCTTTTTCTTCTCAGCTTCCTTTTTCTTCTTCTCCGCTTCTTTCTGTTTCTTTTTCTTAGCTGCCTCTTTGGCCTTCGCAGCAGCTGCTTTCTGTTTCTCAGTCTGGCCTGCAGGAACAGGTTCCGGCATTGCATAAACCACTGTTGGGGCGCAAGTAAAACTCAGGACGATACTTGCAATCAGTATGTTACGAAAAATATTCTTCATCTCTGTATCCTCCTCTTTTTACTTGTCAATGATAAATTTGAAACTGCGGCTCAAGCCATCGGTATAGACGCGCAAGAGATAGAATCCGTTGGTGTCCGGTACCGGTATCGTGCAACCTCCATCCGGGATGTTGAACTTCAAGTTGTTATATACCTGTCCGCTCGACATTATCCATTGCGCATAGCATTCGATATCCGTCTTGCCGTTCCAATCGGCATTGACAAAGACATTATCGCCCTTGATCACATAGGTTGCAGTAATTGTCACGTCCGTCGTCTCAGGATCGAAGGTGTGCTTTTTGTCATTGGCGGTGAAGGTCACAGGGCAGGTACAGTAGTTATAGTCCGCTTTGCCCTCTTCGTGCACATTGAAGCAGACATAGTACTCGCCGTTGTTCGACTCGTCTTCTTCGAGATAAAGCACACCGGTCTGCTCGTTCGGTACGGTGTCTCCATCGTGGAACCATACGAAGTTACTCAGCTCCTGATTCGGGAACGAGTCACGCAGCAGGCCTAAGACGTTGTTATAACGCTGTGTCAGATACGGTTTGTCGAAATGCATGGAGAAGACAAGGTCTTTGTCCAGCACGCTGTTCGGACACTCGGAGCCGATATGAATATGCAGCGAGTAGTCTTTCTTGTCCTTTACCGTTCCCGGCAAGTGTACGACGAGCGTCGTATCGTCTTGGATGGTCAACATATCGTTCGTCAGACCGTCTTCTTCCTTCTTAAACGCGATAGACACACTGTCGCCGGTCAACGATACGCTCGACGGGTTATAGAGATGGATCGTCAGGTCTGCCTCTTCGCCCTCTTGGGTACAATACGGCATCTCAACGTTATCTACGTCCACGCGGTATTTGCCGATATTTACAAGGAATGCAATACTGTCTTTGTTGTCAAAACCAATACAGTTATCATCGTCTTCCATGTGGCGGTAAATGAGCACGTATGCTTTGTACGCGTCGGCTATGTCATAGTAATGTTCTACCGAGTCCACTTTCTCGCGAAGCAAACAGTCTTTGCCGTCACCGAAATACCAATATATACTATCATATTCATAGTTCAGTTCGCAGCCAAAGACCACTTTGTCGTCGCCGCAGATCTTATTGTCGCTATCGGCGTTGTAAATTTTTCCGTTAATGGTGACGAATGCAGTCAAGTCTTTCGTCTGACCTCCGGCGGGGTAACCGTAACTCTCTTTCTCTCCAAAACCGTATACGTGTGCAATAAAACCGGAGTCGGAAATGAGCGTATGAGTGCCATTTGCCAGGCCAGTGATACGGGTGTAAACCAAATCAGCGTTTCCCGTCAGGTCGCTAAACTTGTCAGCAATATTCGTACCATCAAGTTCAATGGAGTTGACGTTATCTTTTGTGGTGATGATATTAAGGAAATGGTCTGTTACCTGTTTGGTTTGGAACGTACCAAAGGTCAACGTCTTGATTTTCTGCTCAATAGGATTGACCCAAATTTCCGATGGGTCACCATTACAGTACTTGCCGCTCTTATGATCATAACGGTCGCTGGTCATGAAGATGTGTACGGCACACGGACAGGATGTCTCGATATAATGGCTTACACCATCAAACCATTTGTGGCCGTCTCCGGAATAATCGGTCTTAGAGTCTTTCTTACCAAAATCAAACTCGTAGAAGTGATGTTTATCTTCGTCGGATCCGCTAACAAAATCGAAGGTGTGTACTTCCTGGCCGTCAATCTTGACGGTTGTTCCATCCACCAAGGCTTGAACACGTACTTTGTCAATACGCTCCCAGAATGTACCTGCCGGTTGCTCGTCAATAGTGGTCAATGACGAAGTGATTGCGAAGCGCTTGCCCCAATACTTAATAGGCATCGCTTGCGAGAAAATATGATCACGATCGCGAATTCCCGTCGGGATATTGGTGTGTGAGTTGCCGTTGAAGACCGCGATCTTCTTGTTGTTACGCGCTTTGACAATGGTACCCGAGAAATCATAGTTGATACCGGTTCCGTTGCCTGTCCACACGTAATACACTTGGCCTTTTTTTAGGGTGTCAGTGGTAAACGTCTCTCCTGCCCGTTTGCCTTTGTAGGTACGTACGGAGGGTGTGATATCCACTACCACATCGTCATCTGCAGCTACGATAGCGAAATGACTACCTTGCGACGCGTTCTCGTGTGCAGAAGGAGAGTAGCACTGAATACGGTACTCGCTCATCAAGGCCTTTGTGGGCAGGATGGCTGCTACGTCGAAGGATTTATCTTTGTAATTGGCTGCGATGAGCGAGATAGGCTCGTCAGAGGTCACATGCAATGCACGGTAAACCGGAGTCTCTGCATGGGCGTCAGTTACATAACAGGAACTCTCATTGCTTGTCTTGGAGGACGTACAGATCGTGTCACGTACAATAGCATTAGCACCTACGCTAAACTCGTGATGCAGTCCCGTCTCGGTGTTATCTACATACACTTTCGTAGCCTTCTTGGCAGAGAAAGTAAGGGATAACTCCTCGTACTTACGTTCGTCGCCTCGCATCAATGTCACCCAGAAATCCGTTCCTTCTGTGGATTGAGCGAAGAGATATTGGGGAAAGATGGTCCAGAAAACCATTATACACCCTAAAATCAGTTGTTTTTTCATATATCGTTTTTGTGTTAAATGTATGAAATCAAAATCGTCTGCAAAATTACACAAATTCTCTCACGCGCGCGTGCAGATATTCGCGATAAATGTGTAAAAATTGACACAATTATCGTATCGTTTGGCCTAAAGTGGTATAAATTGACGCATTACGTATGATGACGATCTGTCCGTTGCGTATCTCTTTGCGCGCAGAGGGCATAGCGGGTGTGTTGTCAAGGCCTTGATGCAGATCCTCTTCGTAGGTGCACTCCAACTGCTTGAAGTCCACCGTCTGGCCTTGCTTCTCGCCCCAGATATACTCTGCCAACTCCGGATAGTCAATGAACGGATTGCGGTTACCCTGGATCTTATTGACTTCTATCGCACGCGCTTTCTCTTTCTCGCTTACCGGATCCAAACGATGCCATTCAAGCAGCAAATCTCTTAACCACGGTTGGAATTCCTCCCATCCTTCGTTGGTCATAGCAACGCCCGGTTCTCCGGTAGTAAGCCAAGTCAACGAGTCTCCGTAGCAGGTAGCGATATAGAAGTATGCGCGGGCAAAATCACCCTTGTATTCATCGGCAGGGCAGAAGACACGCGTCAAACCGTGTATCGTATCGCGGCCGGTCACAAAGGAACCGTTATAGAAACTGCTGTCCGCAGGAATACCCGGCGCGTGGTTCGACTTGCTGCGGTTCGCGGATGCGTCACCCGGTACGAGATGGAAGATATCGCAATAAGCAGGGTTCACATCGCCGCCCCACCAACTCTTGGGAAGCATGTGCTCGATATCAAAGCCTGACACGCTGGCGGTCGGTTTCTCCGGATCAAAATAACGTACATTATTCGAATACATATCCAGCACCTCGTTGGTGACTGTGTCGCGGTCGGTAGAGTAGAACGCATCCCAACTCTTCTTCGATCCACTACCATAACGGTAGCGCTTTCCACAACATACGATATAGCCTAAGTGGTTCTTGAGTGTCGAGTCGGCCGTTCCTTGTGCGAATGTATAATAGTCGCGACTGAGCGGACCAATCGCCATACGCGTGGTGTCCAAATCAAACGAACCCGCACCGCCTGAACTTGGCGGCACGATAGTCAACACGATCTCCAGTTCGCGGAAACGTGTGATACCGTCCAAACCGGTAGCGGTTGCAACGAGCACGTTCTCAATAGGGAAAGCTTTCTCCACGGTGTCCATCGTAAGGCTGTAGAAGATATCCACTTCGCCTCCTTCTGCCGGTAGGGTAGTCTCTGAAAGGGTAAACGGTGTACCGCTCTTCACCAGTTCAAGCGTGATATCGCCTTCGATATGTTTACCTATCAGTTCAAAACTGAGCACATCTTCCATCACCTCATCTTTGCTTACCCATTTCACGCCGCCAAAATCCATCTTCGGATATTGCGTCTCGATGATTGCCTGCAGCGGGTGAGGATCTTCTGCCTCAAACTCAATCTTCTGTACATACCAGCGGTTCTTACTAGCTGCACTCGCTTCGATACGAATGCTAGCCAGATCTTGATTTACAGAAAGCTCATAAGGATAGATCTCTGTGAGATGCTCAGCGTTCCATGTGATCTCCTTACCGCAGACAAGAATCTTTTTGTTGTCTGCTGTGCCGCCTGAGTTAACAAAAGGCGCGGCATAAACGGTCATGGTCGTGATCGGATACGTGTCGTCCAGACCCAGCGTTAATTCGCCTTTGGCGCTTGCTGTACCGCCTTTGATACCAAAACCTTCTTTGGCGCGGTATATCTTGCTGGCTTCACTTACTTCGTTCACGCAGTTACCTGTTGCGCTCAGCACGATTGCATTCAGGTCCTCCGTAGGACTACTCGAATCGGCGTTACTGCTGTTAAACACGATCGTGTATCTCTCTGCCATCAGACCGGCGGAGAAACAAAGGGCGATAAGGATAAGGAGATTCTTTTTCATGGCTATAAGGATTTGTTTATTTCTTTTGGGTGAGCGCGAGTAGCAGGTTCATCGCTACGTACCATAGGATACAAGCCGTACCGCTGAAGAGTGCAAACTCGATATGCTTGGTCGTGATGGCCTTAGCCACGCAGAACCCGATGAGTATCACGCATCCGACAAGGAAACTAATCACTTCTAACTTCTGCCGCTTGAAGCCCTTGAAACTGAAGAACGGTATCTCGGCGTTCAGCAGGAAACAGCTTACCAACGACAGCCCGATCAGCGCCCAAGCCATCCAATCGTAAGCCAATACCGATATCGGCAGGCAGCATATACCGCCCCAGAAGAGTGCATTCGCAGGAGTAGCCAGACCGATAAACGAATCATGTTGACGCTCATCGACGTTGAATTTTGCCAGACGAAGGGCGGAGAAAGCCGCCATCAGCAGTGCCAGCAGAGCCCACCAACCTAAAATAGGGCGGAGGAAAGCAAATAGCATCATCGATGGTGCCAGACCAAAAGTGATATCGTCTGCCAGCGAGTCCAGCTGAATACCGATAGGACTCGGCGCCTTCAGCAGACGTGCACTCAGACCGTCGAAGAAATCAAAGAAAGCACCCGCTAAGATAAATACAAACGCCCAGATAAAGGCACCTTCTACCGCCAGCAACACCGCTATACTGCCGCATAACAGGTTGCAGCTCGTGATAGCATCAGGAATTATTCGTTTACAATTCATAGTTTTTTATATACGAAATATGTTATTACAAAGGTCGTGATACTGCATGCGTTCGCAATCCAGAAGAAGGTCGAGTAACCTACGGCCAACTCCAGTGCACCGGCTACAAAGCCCGGTATCATCATACTCAGCGCCATGAACGCCGTACAGATCGCATAGTGAGAGGTTTTGTATTCGCCGTCCGAGAAATGCATCATGTACATCAT
>CACYGT010000049.1 GCA_902774075.1 uncultured Bacteroidales bacterium | reverse complement strand
GATGGAATATGAACCGCGGTAGATGTAAATCCTGTTGCCGGAATTCTTCACGTAACACCCGTTCCATAAATCCTGGTAGTTGTCGGTGCAAGGAACGGACTTGCGGGTGGTCACTTCGTTTCCGGTATCTTCAAACCACAGGTCGTACTTGTCAGACACAACATACTGTGCCTGCGCGGTTGACAGGCAAGCCACCATCATCAATAAAAAGAAATAAAAACGTTTCATAAGGCTTGCATTTTATCAAGTTAAACAATCATTTATCTTCCATAGAGCAATTATCATGCCAAAATTAATTTTGACCCTAAACTTGCGTATGTGCAATTTTTGTTGTATCTTTGCAGCGCAAATTCAATATTCACATGAAACACCATTTATTTCTTGTTGCCCTTATCCTTTCTGTGATGGGATTGTCAAGTTGTCAAAAGAAGGATGGACAATTGTTTATCAGTGACGATGCGAACATCTTGACCGAGCAAGATGAGGCAAGGTTGACGAAGATGTTTACTGACTCTTCGTATAAGGATGTATATCTGTTCACCGTGCCGGAGAATATGACGTATGCGGAGGCGATGGACTATCGTTCACCGAACGACAAGGTTTCCTGGTTCAAGAGAAATTATGTGTTTAAGGTCTATTATTTCCCGCAACAAAAATGGTTCCGTGTTTCTATCTCGGCTGAGCGACAGAATGATTTTCAGCGGAAATATATGATACCATTCTATCATCTGCAGCATGATATAGACGGTTTTTCCGATGATATGGATGATGTCTTGGTGCCCGTGCTGAAGGCCGTCCTGGATTTGAGTGACGAAAGGGCTTCTGTGTGGGCGTCCGCTACCAGTATATTGAGTATAGTGGATTATCTGAATGAGGAGTTGATCTTACCCACGGACAATTTGTTTCATCTGTTATTCTTCCGCGTGCCCTTATATATCTCCTTATTATGGGTAAATGTGTTCAAAGGCACAGGTTGGCCGATAGCTCTTCTGACATTGCTGCTAATCGTCATATCCTTTTGTAGAAACATAACGAAGAAACATGTGTGGATGTGGTCTATCCTATATGTGGTACACCTCTTGGCGTTCGTGGTTCTGATCTTCCTAACAGTGCCGTCGTTTGATACGATGCAGCTGATTAAAGATATGGGATGGACGCAAGCCGGCGTGATATTGGACAATGCGTACATGCGGGCGGAGGCCATGGAGCACTCGTGGGTAGCCAGTGTCATCTTTATTGCCCTCTATCTGATACACCGTGTGCTGGGGTATTATATGAAAGAGGATCCGTTGGCGGGCAAATCACAGAGTGAACAGACCGACAAGAAAACCGAGACGGCCAGCGATCAGGCTCAAGGTACCATTATGATGTTTATTCTGGCCTTCATGTTCCCCAAATATATCGTGTGGGCCGTGTCGGCATATTTACTACAGCAAATCATATGCAGCGACATCCTCCGGCAAGAGAAACCCCAAGGAGCGCCAGCTTCTTCCATCTTTGCGGTGGCCATAGTGATTTCGCTCTGTTGCATGTATATTATGGTGATGCTGGATTGGTGGATATGCACTTTCAGTCATATCGGCGCGACCTATCGCTGGGCGTCGGAGGGTTTGTCTTCGCTACTCATGCGGTTAGATGGCAGTTGGTGGGCGAGAATAGTAGATGACCTTACGGGATTCGTTGTCGTTTTTGCGGGATTTGGTACGGTGATACTGGGATGTGTATCCTTGTTTACCATAGAGGCATATGTCGACTTAAGTGCCAATGCGGGGGGAGACCAATCGGACGAAATGAAGTATAAGGTCGGAAAGGCCGTATTGAATGCGGTCGGGATGGTACTCCTGACATGGATAGCCAGCCTTGTGTTCCTATGGACTGTTGCGGTGAATAACCATATTGATACAACCCGTCCTACACCTCAAAAACCCAAGACCATCATTGTCAGTCAGACCGGACTGCCTTACACCCAACAGGCGTATAGCTGTAGCCGAAACGACACGCTGCAAGAAGATACCATCAAACGCTATTGGCGAGAAAAGAAGAACATCACGTCGGTGGCTTACACGAATGCCGGATGGCTCATCAGCGCCGCCAAAAACACGGGCTATACCAAGCAGGTCTATAAAGTGACAGATGCTTGGCCCGGGGAATGGATAATGAAGTATTGGCAAAACAGGTATCATATCACGTCACTTTCTTGCAGCCATAGACAATGGCTGGTGGTGATGTCCCAAGGAAGCGATTATAAGCGGCAGTCTTATGCCTATAAGAAGACAGACGAGTTGCTGAACTGGTGGTATAATGAGAAGCCCAAGAATCAACTGGTCACGGATATCTGCTTTAATGACGGAAACTGGGTGATTGTGACCAGTGAGACCAGGAAATATCCCAAACAACGCTATCTATGGACACCTGCGGACAAGGTAAAAGCAACAATAAAAGAAAAGATCTGGAACAAGCACTATAATATCCAACTCATGGAATATGGTGGCGGACAATACCTGATTTTCTATGGCCCGGACTGGAAGGGAGCAGGACAGATCTATAATTTTGACGCCTCAGATGTGGCGGCAAGTGTCAAACATATGTGGGACAACGAACACCAGATCTCCTATATCGGAGGCGGTTACGATTCTATACCATCCCGTCCTTAGATCCGCTCGAGTTTGGCGTGGGTGAGGAGGAGGGTTTTGGTGCCCTGGCGGTCGAAATTGATCTCGATCTTATCGTTCTCGGTGACCTCGTCGCGATAGACACGTACGACCGTTCCTTCGCCAAAGACACGATGGGAGACCCTGTCGGACGGTTTCCATACGGAAACCATTGGGGATTGTTGATTGGAGATTTTTGATTTTGGGGTTTCGGAAGCCCTGGATACAGGTGTACCGGAATCTCGGGATACAGGATTACCGAAAAAGCCGGTAAAACGAGGTCTCTCGGTTTCGACAGGGCGAGTTTTCGATAGTTCAAAATATCGCCGATCGATATCCTGCAGGAAGCGGCTGGGGGAGTTGAAGGCCATCTGGCCGTTGCGGAAACGCTGGCGGGCGAACGAGAGGTAGCACTGCTCCATAGCGCGGGTGATAGCCACATACAGCAGACGACGCTCTTCCTCGATCTCCCACGGCTGCGAACAGAACTGCGAAGGGAACAGATTTTCCTCCATTCCAACGATGAAAACGTAGGGGAACTCGAGTCCCTTAGCCGCATGCACGGTCATGAGTGTGACGCGTTCAGTCGTATCGTCGAGGTTCTCATCCTGATCCGTCTGCAGACTGACTTCGCTCAAGAAATCCGTGATCGGCGTGTAGTCGATGCCTTCTTCCTGGCGTTGCGCGACGAACTCGCGGATAGCGTTGAGCAACTCCTGCACGTTCTGCGCCCGGTCGATACCTTCCGGCGTGCGGTCCAACGCCAAGGCTGTCTGCACTCCCGTCACCCGCAGCACATGCTCGGCAAAGGCAAAAGCGTCCATTTCATCGCTCAAATCCCGCAAGCTGTCCATCAGTGCCGCAAAGGTTTTCAGTTTGGTTTTTGTACCTGCCGCCACATCGAGTGTCACGGCATCCGGCGTACGCATGATATCTAAGAGCGGAAGGTGATTTTCTGCCGATGAAATCGATACTTTCTTCATAGTCGTCTCGCCGATCCCTCGTCCCGGAAAACCGACAATACGCAGCAAAGCTTCGTTGTCCTTCGGGTTAACCGCCAGACGGAAATAACCGAGTGCATCTTTGATCTCCTTGCGCTGGTAGAACGATGTGCCACCGTAGATGCGGTAGGGGATATTACGCTTGCGTAACTCGTTCTCAAATGCACGGCTCTGCGCGTTGGTGCGGTACAAGACCGCGATATCGTCATAGCCCACCTTTCGGTGCGCTGCCTGGATCAGACTCGCAACCCCATCCGCCTCTGCGCGGTCGTCCATATAGGCCTGCAGACGCAGCGGTGCACCCTCTTCTTTCTCCGAATAGACGGTCTTCTCTATCTGGTGTACGTTCTTGTGAATGAGCGAGTTAGCGGCATTGACGATGGTCTGCGTCGAGCGGTAGTTACGCTCCAGTTTGAACAAGCGCGCGTTGGGATACTGTCGTTGGAAATTGAGGATGTTCCGTATATCCGCCCCGCGGAAAGAGTAGATACTCTGCGCGTCGTCGCCCACCACGCAGATGTTGTTCTGCGGCTCGGCTAACTTGCTCACCAGCAGGTACTGGACATAGTTGGTGTCCTGGTACTCATCCACGAGGATATAGCGGAACATGGTCTGCAGTTGCTCGCGCACATCGGGACAGCGCTCCATAAGCAGCAGGGTGTTGATCAGCAGGTCATCAAAATCCATGGCGTTAGCGGCTTTGAGTCGCGTCTGATAGATCTCATAGACCACCGGTATCTCGTACATCCGCGCTTCGCGGTCCGCCCGCATGATATCTGCATCCTGCGCGTACTTGGCCGGCCCGATGAGGTTGTTCTTGGCCATCGAGATACGGGACAGTACCGCCGCAGGTTTGTAGATCTTCTCGTCCAGCCCCCGCTCCTTGCAGATCGCTTTGAGCAGCGACTTCATGTCGGTAGTATCATAGATACTAAAGTCCTTGGTGAAACCCAAGCGTTCGGCATCCCGTCTGAGGATACGTGCACACACATGGTGGAACGTGCCCATCCAGAGGTAACGGGCATCGTTGGCGGGAACGAGCTTCATGATACGCTCTTTCATCTCCCGCGCGGCCTTGTTGGTAAAAGTGAGGGCGAGGATACTACCCGCCGGCACCCCTTGCTGCAACAGGTAGGCGATACGATAGGTCAGCACGCGGGTCTTGCCCGACCCTGCGCCGGCTACTATCAGCGAAGCGCCTTCCGTACAGGTCACTGCCTCGCGTTGAACACTATTGAGTTGGTCGAGAAAATCCACTATTCATTCAGTTTGATGTCCTGCGCGTTCATCTGCAGGGTCGTTCGACCGCGGTAACTGTTCTCCTCCAGATAGAAGCAGATATCGATGGAGTTACCGTTCTGCAGGTGCGTGGCTTTGTCGCCTTGTCCGAAGGCGATACCGTCCATCGCAACGATACGGTCGGTGAGGTCGAGATGCAGGTGTTTGCCTTCGCTAACAGCACGTGTGTTGCGGTTGTTGATCAGATGGCGGCAGAGGAAGAGCGGACGTTCGTTACCCGGTCCGAAAGGCTCGAGGCACTGCAGGATCTTGTACATCTTCCAGTTCATGTCGCTCAACTCCACTTCGGCCTCCACGTCCAGCGTCGGACACTGCTGCTCGGGCTTGATATGCGCCGCTACGTAGGCCTCAAAACGCCGTTTGAACTCCGGCAGGTCTTTGAGGTGCATACTCAGACCGGCTGCGAACTTATGCCCACCGAAATTGGTCAGCAGATCGCGGCACGAGTCGATGGCTGTGTAGATATCAAAATCACTCACCGAGCGGGCACTGCCGCTGATGATATCATCGTCACCTGCCGTAAGCACGATCGTGGGGCGGTAATAGGTCTCCGTCAGACGACTCGCTGCGATACCCACCACCCCTTTATGCCACTCGGGCGAGAAGACCACAGTAGTGAATTTCTCCGCATTCATCGGATCTTTTGCTAACTGCTCGAGGGCTTCGTCCGTAGTCTTGGTATCAAAATCCCGACGGTCCTGATTGTAGGAATCGATATCTTTAGCGAACTGCAAAGCTGCCTCAGCGTCGTCGGTGATGAGCAGTCGAACGGCCTCTGCCCCGCTCTTGATGCGTCCCGCCGCATTGATACGCGGACCGATCTTATAGACGAGGTCACTCATCGTCATCGTCTTGCCTTCGATACCCGCTACCTGCATGATCGCTTTGAGACCCTCGGACGGCTGCGCATTGAGTGCCCTCAGGCCATAGAAAGCGAGGATACGATTCTCGCCCGTCACCGGCACGATATCGCTGGCGATGGACATAGCCAGTAAGGGCAGCAGTTGGTACACCTCTTGCGCGGCGATGCCGCGACGCTGCGCGTAGGCCTGCACTAACTTAAAGCCCACACCGCATCCGCTCAGTTCCTTGAAAGGATACGGGCAGTCCTTGCGTTTCATGTTCAGCACGGCTACCGCCTGCGGGATAGTGTCCCCCGGCGTATGGTGGTCGCAGATGATGAAATCCACGCCTATTGATCGGGCATATTCCATCTTATCGACCGCTTTGATTCCGCAGTCGAGCGCGATGACCAACGTGCATTTTTTCTCCTTGGCCGTATCGATACCCTTGGTGGAGATACCGTAGCCTTCCGTATAACGATCGGGGATATAATAGATGAGGTTGTCCGTCTGCGTGCGCAGGAACGAGTACATCAGCGCTACCGCCGTCGTGCCGTCCACGTCGTAGTCGCCATAGACCATGATTCGCTCGTGCTTGTCGATGGCTTGGCACAGTCTGTCCACCGCCGCCCCCATGTCCTTCATCAAGAAGGGGTCGTGCAGGCTCTCGAGTGACGGACGGATGTACGCCCGCGCCTCGGCCGCCGTGCGGATACCGCGACCCGCTAAGATACGCGCCGCTACGGGACTGATCTCCAAGTCCGTACTCAGCCGTTCCGCCGCCGACTGTTCCTCAGCTGTCAGTTCTTTTATTTTCCAGTTTGTATTCATCCGCTTCTTGCCATTGCGGCAATACTTCTCTAAAATGTCTCAGTTTTTCTATCGAGAGGTCCACGATACGTGTCGCCTCTTCGTAATCTTCAAAGCCCGCAATATCCTTGAGCCAGGTGTCGTACGCCACCGAATGTCCGTTATAATCCAGTTGCAGACCGTCGGTACCGACCATGTTGACGCCTATGCCGTAACAGTGGTTCTCCGCTGCGCGTGCCGGCAGGAGGACGTCCCAGTACTGGATGCGCACGGTAGGCCAGCAGGCTACTACGATGAGGATGTCGTACAGGTTGTGCTTGTCCTGTCGGAGCCACACAGGGAACCGCAGGTCATAGCACACGGCCAAGCGTATCTTAACGCCTCGGTACTCAAAGAGCGTGCGCTCCTGACCGGGGCTGAAGAACTCCGCTTCACCGCCGCTGGCGTACAGGTGGTGCTTGTCGTAGTACTGCGGGGTGTCTTTCGGCCGGAAGATGAACCCGCGGTTACGCAGCGTATCACCTTCCCGCACGATCAGACTGCCGATGAGGGCCATGTCGTAGGTGTCGGCCATATGTTGGAGAGCTTGGCACGTAGGCCCGCCCCAGGGTTCGGCTAAGTCCGGTCGGTCCGTGCAGAAACCTGTGCTGAACATCTCCGGCACCACCGCCATATCCGCCTGACCGGCTATGGCACGCAGGCGCTCGTCCAACAGGCCCACATTCGCCTGCGGGTTCGCCCACTCAATAGGATATTGAAGAAGAGCAATCTTCAATTTATGATTTCTTAACTTACGTACGATTACTTCAAATTTATGATTTCAAATTTATTTCTTGCTCTTCTTCTCCGGTGCACTTCCAGTGGCGATGTTCTCGCGCATGGTGGTGTCGGCCTGGATATTCTGCATGCGGTAGTAGTCCATGATACCGAGGTTACCGTTGCGGAATGCCTCTGCCATCGCCTGCGGCACGAGTGCTTCGGCCTCGATCACTTTGGCACGTGCTTCCTGTGCTTTGGCTTTCATCTCCTGCTCGGAAGCGATCGCCATCGCACGGCGCTCTTCGGCTTTCGCTTGGGCGATGTTCTTATCCGCCTCGGCTTGGTCCATCTGCAGTTGGGCACCGATGTTCTTACCTACGTCGATGTCGGCGATATCGATAGACAGAATCTCAAAAGCAGTACCGTCATCCAGACCCTTGGACAGCACTAATTTGCTGATGGAATCGGGGTTTTCGAGCACTTGCTTGTGGCTCTCTGCACTACCGATCGAGCTGACGATACCTTCGCCTACACGGGCCAGGATGGTGTCCTCTCCGGCACCTCCGACGAGTTGGCGAATGTTCGCGCGTACGGTCACACGGGCTTTGGCAATCAACTGAATACCATCCTTGGCCACGGCTGCTACCGGCGGGGTGTCAATCACTTTCGGGTTCACACTCATCTGTACGGCCTCGAACACATCACGACCGGCGAGGTCGATCGCGGTGGCCATCTGGAAACTGAGGTCAATACCTGCCTTAGAAGCCGAAACGAGTGCATGCACTACGCGCTCGATATGTCCGCCGGCCAGGAAGTGTGCCTCCAGACCGTCACGTTTGACATCCGTCAGACCGGCCTTGTGCGCCTCGATCATACAGTTGACGATCTTGCTGGGCGGTACCTTACGGATACGCATCAGGAAGAGTTGTACCAGACTGATATGCACACCACTCACTGCGGCATTGATCCACAGCATGAAGGGTACATAATAAAAGAAAATACACAGCGCAATCGCTACCAGCGACACGATGACTACGGTTAAAACGTCCATATGTTTGATTTTTTGATGTTAGTCTTTAGATGGTTCTTTGTCCGCTTTCTCCTCTTTCTTCAGTTTGTTGTCCGCCAGATGAACCTGGCTGTCTATCTTCGTATCCAGCGCCATCTTATCCAAGGCGTGGCTGCGTAAGAAACCCCAGATCGCCAAACCGGACAGCACCAGACATGCACCCAGCGTGATATAACCGGCCATCCGACCCAGCCATATCCAAGCCAATACAACGGCCGCTATCAAGCAACCGAAACCACTCAGGCCCGCGATACCAAATCCCGGTAAAAGGAACATCTCCATTAATAATAACGCGACGCCCGCGAGCACTAATAATACAACTAAAAAAATATCCATGCAAGTCCTTTCTATAAAAATTTTCAAATAATTTTTTTCAATTCGGCTGCAAAGATACTAAATATCTTTGATATATCCAAACAAAAAAAAATAATTTGCACAAATAAATTAAATATTGTACTTTTGCAGCCGATTTTTTGAGGTCACACCTTATTATATAGTGTATATGAGCAAAAATTTGGTTATTGTTGAGTCTCCGGCGAAAGCCAAAACGATTGAGAAATTTCTGGGTAGCGATTACCATGTGCTGAGCAGTCAGGGTCATGTCCGTGACATCGAGCCGGTTGGTAAGAACTCGATGGGTATTGATTTTGAGAACGGCTATATGCCGCATTATGCGATCGAATCGCACAAAGAGCACCTGATAGAGCAGTTACGCAAGGAAGTGAAGAAAGCCGACACCGTGTGGTTGGCTTCCGATGAAGACCGCGAGGGAGAAGCCATCGCTTGGCACCTGAAAGAGGTGCTGGACTTGGCCAACAAAGACACCAAACGTATCGTTTTTCACGAGATCACCAAGACCGCTATCCAGGAAGCTATTCAGCATCCGCGGGATATCGACTATAACCTGGTGAACGCCCAGCAGGCACGTCGTGTGCTCGACCGTATCGTGGGTTTTGAGCTCTCGCCTATCCTCTGGAAGAAAGTGACGACAGGTCTTTCGGCCGGCCGTGTGCAGTCGGTAGCGGTGCGTCTGATCGTGGAGAAAGAGCGTGAGATAGAATCCTTCCGCGCTTCCTCGTCCTATCGTGTTTTTGCCGATTTCATCGGAGTAAATCCCGGTGATGCTTCGGTGCTCAAATGTGAACTGAACCATCGTTTCTCGCATAAGAAAGATGCCATTGAGTTCATGCAGAGTCTCAACAGCACCATGTTCATCGTACGCGACGTACAACGTAAGCCCGTCAAACATCTGCCGGCACCTCCGTTCACGACCTCTACCCTTCAGCAAGAGGCTGCACGTAAGCTCAAGTTCTCCGTCTCCAAGACCATGCGTCTGGCGCAGAACCTGTACGAGAGCGGAAAGATTACCTATATGCGTACAGACTCGGTCAACCTCTCTACCCTGGCGTTAGCCACCAGCAAAGAGGTGATTGCATCGCAATACGGACAGGAGTATGTGCATACGCGTCAGTACCGCACGAAGACCAAAGGGGCACAGGAGGCGCACGAGGCTATTCGTCCGACCTATATGAACGTGATGAGTGCGGGTGCTACCAAGGACGAGCAGCGTCTGTACGAACTGATCTGGAAACGCACGATAGCCAGCCAGATGGCCGATGCAGAGAGCGAGCGCACGATGATCGAGGTGTCCGTGCACGGCAGTAAGTACGCGTTTGTAGCTACGGGCGAAGTGATTCAGTTTGACGGTTTCACACGCGTCTATGTACAATCGACGGACGAGGCCGAAGAGGAACGTCGTATCTTGCCGGCCATGTCCCCGCGTGAGCGTCTTAAGTTACAAGGTGCTGAGGCGGTGCAGACCTATGCCAAACCGCCTTTACGCTATAACGAAGCTACGCTCGTCAAGCGTATGGAAGAACTGGGTATCGGCCGTCCTTCTACCTATGCCACCATCATCGAGACCATTCAGAACGTCAAGTATGTGGTGAAGGGTTCGGTAACCGGACAGAAACGCGATATGGCGGTGCTGACGCTCAAGAACGGCATGGTGCTCGAGCGCCAGAAATCCGAGATGTACGGCGCTGAGACGCAACGTCTCTTACCGACCGACCTCGGACGGGTGACGAATGACTTCCTGGTAGAACATTTCCCCTCTATCCTCAGTTACGACTTCACAGCGCATGAGGAAGAGCAGTTCGATAAGATTGCCGAAGGCAAGGCTAATTGGACCGAGACGGTAGATACGTTCTACAAGACCTTCCAACCCTTACTTTCTTCGATTCCATCGGGAAAAGTAGCCGGTCGTCTGTTGGGCAATGACCCCGCTACGGGCCTGCCTGTGTTCGCGAAGATCAGTAAGATCGGACCGTGCGTACAGTTGGGCGATGCGGCGGGTGACAAACCTAAGTTCGCCAGCCTGAAGCCCAATCAGTCCATCTTCTCTATCACCCTCAATGAGGCGCTAGACCTCTTCCGCAACGCCCTCCCGCGTATGGTGGGTGAGTATGAAGGTAATGAAGTGGTAGTCGGCGAAGGCAAGTACGGACCGTATGTGCATTACGGCAAACAGTTCATCAGTATCCCCAAAGGCAAAGACCCGCTGACTCTGACGCTGGCTGAGGCGATCGCTATGATCGAAGAGCGCAAAGAGACCGATAAACCGCTGCATGAGTGGGGAGAGGTCAAAGTGCTCAAAGGCCGATATGGAGCCTATATCCATACGCCGGAAGGCAATTATCAGTTACCGAAAGGCACGAACGCAGAGAGCCTGACAGAGGCACAAACACGCGAGATAATTGCCAAATCGGCACCTCTTCTGCCCAGAAAAAGCGGATTTAAGCGAAAAAGTGCAAAATAATTACTAAAAAATTTGCACATTTCAAAAAAAAGCAGTACTTTTGCACCCGCTTT
>CACYGT010000048.1 GCA_902774075.1 uncultured Bacteroidales bacterium | reverse complement strand
AAGTTGATATTGAAGCGATTGAACAAACCAACGTCAATACCTAAGTCCCACTGGTTAGTGCGTTCCCACTGCAGGTTAGGATTAGCCAGTTTGGTCTGGGTATAACCCGTCAACTCTGTGCCATTGAAAACATAGTTCCTGGTTTAAATCTTACTACTGTTCCTGGTTTGATAGTTAGTGTTTTTCCACTAGGAATACCTATGTTATTGGTTACAATATAATGTACATTCGGGTACAATGTCATATCTTCTGAGATAATTCCTCCTATTTCTACTCCATTTTCCACAGTAATCGTAACACGTTGCGACATAATGCCAATCATATTATCACATTTCGCATAGAAGGTCATATTGATTTGTCTGCCATCTGCACAATCGGGACTGATTATGATGCGATAAGGATTGAGTGATGTGGCTTTCGCATAACTTGAGATTGGTTTACCAAAGTAAGCGGTGTCTTGCAAGTGCTGCACAAGCGTGGTGTCATCCCACACCCAAGAACCTTGATTTTCAAAGCCGGTTTTCATCCAGAAACGTACGTTCTCTGCTTGTCCCCATGCATTCTTGAAAATCGGATAGAACTCAATCGTTTCGCCGGCGTCTGCACGGTTATCACCATCGCCACTCGCAGTATCGGTTAAGTTTGCTGTCACTAATGCTAATTCCGGGTGACGGTCTGCATCGGTGATGTTATACGCAGAAAGAATATCTATATTGCCGTTGCGGGTATGAATTAAGTCGCCAAAGAGCAGTTCCCAACTATGCGTCTCTTTCGTTTGCAGTAAACGAGAAATTGCACCCGCTACTAACGGACATGCCATTGATGTACCATTCAGATTCTTGTAACGGCCACCGGGGAAAGTGCTCATTATCTGCGTACCCGGAGCACGAAGTTCATAATTATATAATTCGCTCTCATTAAATGTTGTATAGATAGGACCATCTTCATCGTAGTTACTGAAACCAGCCAATGCACCTTGCGCGTTCGAAGAAGCTTCTACACCTAATACAAACGAGAATGCCGCAGGGAACATAGGACTGTTATCTTGGCTCTTGTTAATGCTACAGAAATGGGGAATGATACATTTAAAATCATTACCTGCAGCAGCCACCAGTACTGCATCTGCATAGGCGCGACCGAGGGCTTGCTCTTCAGCGATGGAATAACCATAACCACCAATAGACATTGAAATCACATCCGCACCATTAGCGGCGGCATAGTCAATACCTTTGACGATAGTAGCCACATCGCCCGTTCCGTTGCTCTGCATCACCGTTACCGGCATAATGAGAGCGTCTGGGTTCGCACCGGTGATACCTATACCATTGTTGCCTACCGCTGCGGCTATACCGGCACAATGGGTTCCGTGACCATTGAAATCCCCCGTTACACTATGATTATCTATGAAACTCCAGCCGTGGATATCATCCTTGAAACCGTTGGCATCATCGTCTTGTCCGGCGATTCCGGCAGCTTCAGCGGTATTCGTCCAGATATTTGCTGCCAAATCGGGGTGCTCAATATCCACACCCGTATCCAAAATAGCAATCACCGGACGTTTGCTGCTCTTCTTGGGTTTGTCCCAAAGGGCAGGCAGATTGATGGCTTGCAGACCCCACTGCTGGCTATAGAGAGGCTCGGAGGTATAAGTCTGCTGATCGGCTGTCGGAATGTCTTCATCGTACGGAAGCGCCATGGTATAAACGATATAGTTCGGCTCGGCGAACTCCACCTCTTCTTGCGCTTTCAGTTTGTCGATGGCATCAAACATTGTCTGTGCTTTCTCTGCTTTGAGGGTCAGGCGGTAGAGTTTGCTCAGGTCTTTTACTTCAACATCTTTGCCGTTATAGGCTTTGACGCGGCGACCGACATTCTTGTGTCCGGTCATCGGCATGAGTTGTTCTACGGAGTCCACGCCCAATTCCTCAAAAAGGGCATCTACGGCATTGACTTGTGAGGTGGCAAACTTCGCCTTTCTCGGTGCACGCATCTGTACGACGCCATCGGCTTTAAACTTAACCAAGATCTCACCTTCGCGATAGGCGTTTTGGTTCCATTTGTCAATTTTGATCACTTCGTCTTCGTTGTCAGCAGACTGAGCAAATAGACTTGTTGTGGCAAACATCAATGCTGCCAAAAAAATGAGATTGTGTTTCATATTATTTTATGTTAAAATGTTGGTATTTCAATGCATTTATATCCTCTGTTACTACATTTGGACAACATCCTTGATTTACTATATTTATCAGAGTATCAATATGCGGATGATTATATTGATTTTTAATTCCTGCAGATGCTATCGCAAAGCATTTATCATCATAAAGTCCTTTGTTGTAATTATCTCTTGAACCATGGTGAGGGATTTGAATTCCACATAGTGTATCCCAAACGTCTTGCCGCGTATAAAATAATTTCAGGGCTTTGAAGTTCTTTTCATCTTTTGCTTCAAAATCCCCCATATATAAGAAGTTACATGGAACTTTCTCTTCACAGTCAATGTGGCACATGCAATCACACATACTATGATGACAGTGCCAATAGCTCTTATTACAAGCGTTGCGCAATAGGTTGCTTTGTGATATAATGTCAAAATAGTCACCATCTTTGATACGCAAACCGGAGAAAACCGTCATGGATTGGGAATTATGCACTCCGCCATATAATATCTTATATAACCGAATAATTTCTTTTATACTTCTCTTCTTTAAAAAATCCATCAACACAAAATACAACTCTTGTCCGTCATATGTGTTATAAATATCCTCCAATTTACGAAGAAATCTATCGCCTGCCAAATCGGAAGGAAAGTTTGGGGATTGTGTGCCCGAGCAATATGGAATATATACCCATGGTGGTGATTGGGTCTCATCTATATGAATGTTATCTCCCGATCTTATTACTGAATGCTCTCCAATAACCATACTTTTTGTCCCATCACCGTCTTCTCCATTTTCCGACACTTCTACTATAGTCGTATCACTAAGTCCATCGAAAACTATCAATTCAATAAATTCATTAACCTCATCATTATGAGAAAACTGATGATTATAAATGGCCGCCTCAAATAATCGATTTTTTGTTAAAAAAGGAATATATAGATTTTTAGCGCCCCTTACTTTATTTAGCAAATATTCTAGACCATTGATATGATCCCAATGTAAATGAGATATAAATATCGCATCAATTTGTTGTTTAGGATTTTCTGGAAGGAATGAATCAATGTATTTTTCCATGAACTCTCTTGATTTGCCTCCGCAATCATAGACAACCATGTGCTGGTCGTCAAACGATTCCGTGTAAAACCCTCCCTGCCCTACAGGATGAAAAATACGTGTTACTTCCATAATATTTTTGATTTTAAGTTAATATTTTTGTTTGTTTCCTCTTTCTTATCCAAATCAGACTAACGAGACACTAACGAGAGAGAATCGGGTCGGTACTATCTCGAGATAATCTCGGAGGCATATGCATACAAAAAGCGTGAAGTCCGTTCATTCTTCACGCTAACTGAGGGCTTCGCAATCCCCGAATAAAGTAGAAAAACAACCGAATTCCACGCCCGATATGCTAAACCCACCCCGCCAAATAGCAGGGCGTGGCATGTATAACATACCCACGGGACATTCATCTTGCTGTCTGGACTTTTAGCTAATGAAATGTTGCGAAGATTTCAGTTAGTCGCAAACAACGTCAATAAACGCCTTTTATGTCCTCCTGTTTAACGTCAGTGAGTGACGATATATCTATTTCTAGTTTTCGCCTTCTGTCAGGCGTTTGATCTCATTATTAGCTATAAGAGAACGCATTTGCGTAATCGCAATCTGGTTGAGTTGTTGCAGACGTTCTGCTGAAGATAAGCCTTGACGTATGAAGACGGCATTCAGGCTCTCCATATTACTCAACACCACCAATTGCTCCAAAGTGGCATAATCGCGCATATTTCCTTCTTTATCAGGGTTCGCCATGCGCCATTGAATAGCTGTCATACCAAACAATGCCACATTCAACAAATCTGCTTCTGATGCATAGATACCTGTAAGTTGCTGCTGTGTTACCTGAGGTGGTACAAGTGTATCTTTGATGGCATCAGTATGGATTCTATAATTAATTTTGGAAAGCGTGCGTTGAACATTCCAACCTAATTTGAGTCTATCTGTCTCATCATCTTTTAGACGCTGATACTCTCGAATCAGATAGAACTTAAATTCAGGGCTGAGCCATGACGCAAACTCAAAAGCTATGTCTTTATGCGCATATGTACCTCCGTATCTTCCTGGTGTTGCTACAATGCCAATAGCGTTGGTTCGTTCTATCCATTGCTTGCTCGTTAAGACAAATCCATTCGTGCCCGCCTCCATTCTAATATTACTGAATTCCGTAACATTAAAATCCGGATTATTGATGCGTTCCCATATTCCTAAAAAATCCACAGCATAACGCGTAGAAAGCCAATGAGAGATAACCAAACCTGTCGCTTCGGCATTCTTATATCGAGCCATATCCGTCAGCGAAATATAATCTTCCGCTTGCTGTTTAATTATGACCACTTCGTCATCTCCAACTTGTATTGTACGCTTCTTTGCCATGACCTGATTCTTTTATGTCCGTATTTACCCCCATCCCGAAAGACATATACCCTCGGCGTGGACTAAATACTGCAAAACTTTCTTACCCACAGGAGCACGATTCATTTTGCGCTGCAAAATTACACAAAAAAAATGACACTTGCAAATAAAAGTGCCATTTTCTATGAGAATTGAGGATTTTTATCCGACAGATCCTTCCAGACTTACTTGCAGCAGTTTTTGCGCTTCGACGGCAAACTCCATCGGTAGTTTGTCCATCACTTCTTTGGCGTAGCCGTTGACGATCAATCCGACGGCATCTTCGAGCCCTATACCGCGCTGCTGGCAATAGAAGAGTTGGTCCTCGTTGATCTTGGAGGTCGTAGCCTCGTGTTCAACGGTCGCGGTGGGGTTGGAAATGATCATATCCGGGAAGGTGTGTGCGCCGCATTTATTGCCCAACAAGAGGCTGTCACACTGGCTGTAGTTACGCGCGTTCTCGGCGTGGATACCCATCTTGACGAGTCCGCGGTAGGCGTTCTGGCTGTGTCCGGCGGAGATACCTTTGGATATAATACGCGAACGGGTATTCTTACCGATATGAATCATCTTCGTACCGGTATCCGCCTGCTGGTAGTTGTTCGTGACGGCTACCGAGTAGAACTCGGCCGTCGAGTTGTCGCCTCGCAGGATACACGACGGGTATTTCCAAGTGATTGCCGAACCGGTCTCGACCTGCGTCCAGCTGAGGCGCGCGTTCTCGTACGTGATACCGCGTTTGGTGACGAAGTTATAGATACCCCCCTTGCCGTTTTTGTCGCCCGGATACCAGTTCTGCACGGTCGAGTACTTGACCTCCGCGTCCTTACGTACGACGATCTCCACGATGGCTGCGTGGAGTTGGTTCTCATCGCGCATAGGCGCCGTACAACCCTCGAGATAAGAGAGGTAGGCTCCCTCGTCGGCGATGAGGAGTGTGCGTTCGAACTGACCGGTCTTGCCGGCGTTGATGCGGAAATACGTGCTCAGTTCCATCGGGCACCGCACGCCTTTGGGCACGTAGACGAACGAACCGTCAGAGAAGACGGCCGAGTTGAGCGCCGCATAGAAATTATCCGTCGGCGGCACGACCGAGCCCAGGTACTCTTTGACGAGTTCGGGGTGCTCACGCACGGCCTCGGAGATGGAGCAGAAGATGATGCCTTTCTCGGCCAAGGTCTCGCGGAAAGTGGTCTTGACGCTCACGGAGTCCATGACAGCATCGACGGCCATGTTACCCGCCAACGCTGCTCGCTCCTCCAAGGGGATACCGAGTTTGTCGAAGGTCTTCATGACCTCGGGGTCGATCTCATCATTTACCATTTGATCATTTACCATTTGGTCATTTATTGAGCCATTTGGAGATTTGGCTTTTGTCTTCGGGGCAGCGTAATAGGAGATGGCTTGGAAGTCGATATCGGGGATTGTGAGGTGCGCCCAAGTGGGAACAGGCATCGTCTGCCATTTGCGGAAGGCTTTCAGACGAAACTCCAAGAGCCATTCCGGTTCGCCTTTCTTCGCCGAAATCAACCGAACGATGTCTTCGTTCAGTCCCGCCGGTACGATGTCGGTCTCCACGTCAGTGGTAAAGCCGTACTTGTACTCTTGGTTCGTTATGTCCTTGATGATCTCGTCCATCGGTAAAAAATTAAGCCGCCCTTTGACAGGCGGCTTGGAGGCCGGTAGCGGAGTCAAACCGCTCTAAACGGTTTTGCAGACCGCTGACTAAGTCGCTCATCCAACCGGCCGGAGCGCGTAAGCGCGACCACTTCTTTTCAGAAAGCGGGTGCAAAAGTACTGCTTTTTTTCGATATACGCAAATATTTAGCACTTTTTTTTGCAAATATGCCAACTTTTTTGTAATTTTGCACCCGAAAATTGGAATTAATATGGCAAAAATCATTCTAATGGCCGAAGAAGGCGAGTTGTCGCTGCTCGAGAAAGCAAAAGAGCAACTGGGTCTTGACCTTCAAGACGCAACGATCGTTTATACCGGTGTCGGAGCGATCAATGTGATTCGAAACGTGCAGCATCTGGACCGCGAAGCGGAGGTGTATAACATCGGTTATGCCGGCAGTGCTAATTTTGATATCGGCACGTGGGTAGAGGTGACCGAGGTTCGTCTTAACCATCCGAATGTGACTTACAAAGAGCCAGAGGTGAAGTTAAGTTCTATTCGGGATACCGAAATACCGGGATACCGGGATAATGCAACAAAAGCCGTTTGCTACTCGAACTGCGACTTTGTGCTGGCATCGGATTACAAGGACTGTGTGTTTGATATGGAGTTGGCGTTTATCGCCGCGATGGGCTTCAAACATCTGCACAGCCTCAAATATGTGAGCGACAACCTCTCGCTTCATGCATATCACGATCTAACGCACGGTGTGGAATAAGGTGTAAGGTGTAAGGTGTAAAGTGTAAGGTGTATGACGACTATTTTTTTGAAACCCCACAAAGAGGAGTCCCTCAAGCGTTTTCATCCTTGGGTCTTCTCCGGCGCCATTGCCCGCGTGGTGTTGGACGCGAGTCACAAGGCCGCAGCGCCCGAAGAGGGTGAATTGGTCTGCGTGCGTTCAGCAGCCGACGAAGTGCTGGGTGTCGGGCATTGGCAGATAGGCAGTATTGCGGTGCGGATCTTAGCGTTTGGTGTAGAGACATTACCGGCTGATTTCTGGGAAGAACGTCTACGCGCAGCCTACCGGGTACGCGAGTCAATCGGGCTTATTCGACCGGATAACAACACCTTCCGTCTCATTCATGGAGAAGGGGATTTTCTTCCGGGACTGATCGTCGATGTCTATGCCGACACGGCCGTTGTTCAGGCTCACTCGGTCGGCATCCATGTTTGCCGCGAAGCGATCGCTAAAGCTATTCTGGCTGCTGTTCCGCAGGTCAAGAACGTCTATTACAAGTCCGACGACACCTTGCCCTTCAAAGCGCCAATTGAGGGTGAGAAAGTGGGATGGTTGATTACAGACCGTTCCACTGACAGAGTACAGAATACAGACCTAATTACTGGCGAATTCTGGTCCCTCGAGAACGGTCTCGCGTTCCGCATCGATTGGTTGAGGGGTCAGAAGACCGGTTTCTTCATTGACCAGCGGGAGAACAGGGCACTTGTGGAGCGTTATGCAGCCAACAAGGATGTGCTGAATATGTTCTGTTATACCGGTGGTTTCTCGCTCTATGCCCTCCGCGGCGGAGCGAAAAGCGTGGACTCGGTGGATGTAAGTCAGAAAGCGATAGACCTCGTGAATATCAACGTAGCGAAGAATTTCCCAAGAGCGACCAACCACACCGCTGTGGCCGAGGATGCGTTTGACTACCTTACGGCACAGAAGAATGCCGGTAAGACCTATGATCTCATCATCCTCGATCCTCCGGCTTTTGCCAAACACCGTGACGCGGTCAAGAACGCCCTCCGCGGCTACCAGCGCATCAACGCCAAAGCGATTGAGATGATTCGTCCGGGCGGTATCCTATTTACGTTCTCCTGCTCGCAGGCGGTGGACAAAGAGGCCTTCCGTCTCGCGGTCTTCAGTGCCGCGGCACAGGTGGGACGCAAGGTGCGGATCCTTCACCAACTGCATCAACCCCAAGATCACCCGATTAATATCTACCACCCCGAAGGAGAATACCTAAAGGGTTTAGTCCTCTTCGTGGAATAAACCCTATTTGAGATTTGAAATTTGAGATTTATGCATTTAGTTTGTTTTGATACCGAGACGACGGGTCTCGACGTGCAGAAAGAACATATCATCCAACTCTCGTTGGTGAAAATTGAGACAGACAACTGGTCGGTAGTCGATCAGCGTAACTGGTATATCTTGCCGGAAGTGAACTTCACGATTCCTGCCGAGGCTGAGGCGGTTCACCATATCTCCAAGGAGTTCCTGCTGGAGAACGGTGTGAGTCTACGGAGTATTTATGAGGACTTTATTGCCTTCACCGCGGGTTGCGATATCCTGTCCTATAACGGAAACGGTTACGATGCGCCTATCTTGTATTTTAACCTCAAACGTCTGGGGCTGAGTTTTGATTTCGAGAACCGTACATGGTACGATGCCTTGTTCCTCGAACGCATCCATATGGAGGGAAAGATCGACCCGGAGACCGGCGAGCGGTATCATTGTAACCTAACCGCGACGTACACTCGTTATTATGGTCATCCGTTCGAGGGTGCCCATAACTCGTTGGACGACGTCATGGCGACGATCGAGGTCTTCAAGAAACAAGTGCAAGAACACGGCTGGGCGTGGGCAGAGCGCGAGGAGTTCCATTTCATCTCCTTCGACCGCTGGCTCTACCGCAAAGGCGGCTACTATTACCTCAACCAAGGTGCACACAAGAACGAGTCCATCGAGACCATGCTGCGTATCGACCGCTCCTACCTTGAGTGGCTGGTAGATAAATGTCAGTGGACAGATGATCAGACACGCGGCATCGTTGAGCCGTATTTGGGAAGAGTACAGAAGACAGACCACTCCGTTGACAGAGTACAGACCGAGTCACCTGCGCCCAAGAAGCCTTCGCGTGGCAAACGTCGCAGCAAAGGAACAATCTCCGATGCAGACTTGAGTCTCTTTTAATAACGTCATAAAAAACTATCAGATATGGAACCCAAACAAGTGTTTGCTATTTTTGAGCAGATTTGCCAAGTGCCTCGTCCATCGAAGCACGAGGAGCGTATCAGCCGTTGGCTGCAGGATTTTGCGGCGGAGCATGGTATCGAATGTATCGTCGATGAGGCGATGAACGTCATCATGCGCGTACCCGCTACGCCGGGATATGAGGACCACGAGGGCGTCATTCTCCAGGCGCACATGGACATGGTAGCCGAGAAAGACGGCGATGTACAACATGACTTCTTGAAAGATCCTATCGAGACCTATGTCGATGGAGATTTCCTTAAAGCAAAGGGAACGACCCTCGGCGCAGACGACGGTATCGGTATCGCCATGGCGCTGGCCGCTATCACCGACAAAGAACTGGCTCACCCCGCTATCGAATGTCTCTTCACGGTAGACGAAGAGACGGGTCTGACGGGTGCTATGAAACTGAAGGACGGCGTGCTCCGGGCCAAACGGCTCATCAACATCGACTCCGAGGATGACGGCCAGATCTTCATTGGCTGCGCCGGAGGTATTGACACCCTCGCGAAAATGCACTATAAAGGTGAAAGTTTAAAGTTGAAAACTGAAAGATTAGCCATTCGGCTGAGCGTGAGCGGACTCATGGGAGGACATTCGGGCGATGATATTAACAAAGGTCGTGCGAACGCGAATCAGTTGCTCGTGTGGTTCTTGGCGCGTATATGGCCGCAGACGGAACTGCATCTGGCGTCTATCCAAGGCGGCAACCTCCGCAACGCCATTGCCCGCGAAGCACAAGCCGTACTCGTTATTCCGATGGCCTTCAAGGAGCAGATACGTATCGAATGGAACCATTTCGTAGCACAGATGGAAGGGGTGTTCGGTGAGGTAGAGAAAGACATGCGCCTTGAGCTCGAGACCACCGACATGCCGGAACTCTTCATCCCTGACGAGAAGGCGTATCGCCTTATCATGGCCCTCTGCGAATGTCCGCACGGCATGATCGCTATGAGCAAAGAGATGCCGGGACTTGTGGAGACATCTACCAACCTCGCGTCGATCAAGATGCGCGAAGGATATATCGAAGTCAACACCTCGCAGCGCTCGTCTATCGAGGCCTCGAAGCATCACCTCAAATGGGCGGTAGAGCAAGCCCTCTCGCTGGCCTGCGACGAGGTGACGCACGGAGACGGTTACCCGGGTTGGGCACCGAATCCTAACTCGCCTTTGTTGGAAGTAGTAAAGAAAGCGTATACGGACTTGTATAAAGACGAACCCAAAGTGCTGGCGATCCACGCCGGCCTGGAATGCGGTTTGTTCCTGGAGAAATACCCGTACCTGGATATGGTGTCCATCGGTCCGCAGATGTACGGTGTTCACTCGCCGCAGGAGCGACTCTCTATCTCGTCCACAGAGCGTTGTTACCGCTGGTTGTGTCGAACACTCAGCACATTATAAGCCCATTGCCAGACGTAGACCGCAGTTTCCTGAAACGATCACATTCGATATGTAGTTTCTGCGGCTTACGCGGCAGAAGCTCTCGTCATACGTCCAGCTGCCTCCACGCATGACGCGGTGTCCGCCTTCGGGCACGCCTGTCGGATCGGTCTGCTCCTCAGACGGGTACGGTCCTAACCAATCGGAACACCACTCCCATGTGTTTCCACTCATATCATACAAGCCCAATTCGTTGGGCTTTTTTGATGCCACTACATGGGTCGTACTATCCGAATTAGCTCCATACCAGGCAACCTCATCCACATTATCACTGCCTGCATATTTATACCCCCGACTTCTATTGCCGCCTCGTGCTGCGAACTCCCATTCGGCTTCGGTAGGCATACGCAGTTTAAAACGGTACTTTAGCAACTTGTTCAAGTCCGAGATAAACAGCATACACACATCCCATTTCACGCCATCTATAGGCATGTGCATATCTCCTAACTTATGCGATGGATTGCCTCCCGTTACCGCCTTCCACAACTGTCCGGATCCTCCGTTCCTTGTTCGGGAGTACCTCCCATCTCGAAAGTCCCGCCTTCTACTTTGACCATAGTAAACGTAGCGCCATTGACGGTAAACACAACAGAAGTGTCCGTGTATTGCACGCTATACGTATCCGGTGTGTTCTGCGGCCCTTCGCAAGAAGCGAAGAATAATGCGCAGCAGAACGCCATCAGCGCAAAACCTATTTTATGAACGCGAATAGATAGCATAATGAATCGTTAAAACCAAAAGGCCGATACTGTTTAGCAGCACATGAGGAAGTTTCCCAGCGAAGGGAAGAGCAACGAGCAATACGCTCGACGCCGTTCGGTATCATTGCCGATAAGAACAAACTCCCAATAATACCGCGCCGGACGAATACCATGTTCGAGACGCTTAGGGTTCTCCATCACATGGGCTATATACCTCAGAAAACGATTATTGGGTGCACCGCCTTGCATGCGGAAAAGCACGGCCTCCACGATGCGGTCAAAATGGTACTGCTTGGCCCGCTCAAAAAGGACTGCTTTTTCTTGTGCGTCCATACGATCCCATAACAACGCCAGATCCCGATACCATTTGTCGCCCGTCAAAAAATGAAACGCCAGATGGTTCGCTAGGAACAACCAGCGATCTATCTTATCCAGTTCTAACACCACTTCATCGACGGGTTGCAAGCGTGTTAACGCGTCTTCATTGAACCCGTTAATGGTCATCGAGAAGAATTTCTTGGTCACCAGCGCGATATGTACATCTACATGCGGCAGGTTCTCCGAAGGCGCGAGCATGGACACTTTCTTTTTGGTCTGCAGCGCCGCGGCATCAAGGGCATGAGCGAACTCAGGCCGATAGCCTTCAGCTTGCAACAGGGCAATGAAGTCCATCGCTTTCTCTGCCGGATAGACCAGCAGATCAATGTCATGCAACTCGCGGTCTAAGGTGTCAGCATAGAGCGTACGGAGCAAGTCGATGCCCTTGAGTGGCACGAGATGACAGATGCCTTTGCTTTGGGCGCACAAGGCATCAAAAGCCCTCAGACACATCAGTGCCTGCGCTTGACGTTGAAAATCCGTCACATCCTTATTACGCGTAGTTTCCATTTTCAATGCGGTATAAATGACCGTTTTTATCGGTCGTGACAGCCGGGTCATGACTCACACAGAGAACCAGGTGCTCTTTCGCCAACGCGTGCATCTCATTGCGAATCAGTTCCGACGAAGCTACATCAATATTACTGGTCGGTTCGTCCAGAATAATCACCGAAGGTTCGCCCACCAAGGCGCGTATCAACGCCAGACGCTGTTTCTCTCCCGACGACAACGCACGGCCTTTGGCACCCAGCGCCAACGACAGTTCATCGTCTATCAGGTAGTCCAAGGCAAATGCCCTAAGGTACTCTTTCACTTTCTCTTTCGGGATAGCACGTCCGAGGGCTATATTGTCATACAGCGTCCCTTGGAACACAAAGGGCTCCTGCTCCACGAGAGCGAACTGCGCAAGTAGCGAACCGGAGGTATAATCGCTGATATCCTTGCCGTTGTAGAGCACGGCGCCTTCCTTCGGTTGGAGAAGTCCCAACAAGAGGTTGATCGTTGTACTCTTACCCGTTCCGTTCGGTCCTGTCAGCACATTGAGTGCCCCCTTGTTGAGCCTCAACTGCGCATGCGAGAGAATGTCTTGTTCGTAACCGAAAGAGAGATCTTTGAGTTCAATCGACTCGATAGCTTCGTTCCATGTCTCACCTGTCTGCGCAGGGGTCTCCATCTGTAGCACTAACTGCAGACGCGAGATGGAACTCTCTGTCGTAGCCAGTTGTTGATAGCCGCCTACGAGCATCAAGATCTCGCTGCGTATGAGCAATAGCAGTGCCGGGAAGGAGATGACGATGCCCAAATCGATCTGTCCGTTGCCTTCCGAGAGAAAAACCACAAAAACGATAACGGCGATATACGTCAGTATCTCCGTCAGGATCGACTGCCCCGTGCTGTATAGCTTATGCCGTTTGCTCACATCGACAATCTTATCGAAGGCCGAACTCATCTTGCGAGCATAGAAATCCTCCGCGCCATAGACATGGAAAATACGGTTACCGGCCAACCACTCGCTGAAATACTGCAGCAACGAACTGGTAGCATCATACTGTTCCCTGTGGAAATGCTTCAACCGACTTCGCAACCACAGACTGATTGCCACAATCACAGCCAACATGAGGGTGACTAAAGCCAGCATCCGCGGGGAGATAATCACCAACAGGACGATGGCAGAGATGATTGTTATCGGTGCTCGCAGGAAAGAGCGGTAGATCATCGGTATCAGACTACTCGTCATAGCCGTCTCCTGGGTCATACTGAACGCCGTACGGTTATCCAGGTGTTTGGATATGGCGTCTAAGGGCAAACCGATGATCTTCGCCAGATAGCGCATGCGGATGTTATATTCTACATCGATGATAGCAAAAGAGGTGATGACGCTTGCCGCTTTTTGGAGCAAGAGATAGACGAAAATCAGCAGGATGATCAGGATAAAATTATCCCTTGTCACGAGGCTTAACAAGTCATGTCCTGCGCCGCTCACAGCATCTTGTACCACATAGATCGCCAAGGCCGGAAACACACCGATAACCAGTTCAAGCAACAAGGCCACTACCAACCAAAGGTGGTAGCGCTCCGCCATCTGCCAGGCGAACCGCAGCACACGCCATTCGCGGCGCAGACTCTCGCGCGTCAACTTATCTTGGCCTGTAGAAGGATTCGATGATTTGTTTTCGTTCATGGGACTCTTTCTTTAAATATTTAGCGCGGTGGATACTTACCTCCCCGGCTACGTATCTATCCAGCAGGCAGTCGTTGCATAAGGGCAGTTCGTTATCGCGATGCTGCCAGTGTAACATGCGGAAACGGCGCGCTTCAGGACCGTTAAAGACTTCGGTATACGTATGATCCATGAGCGAACCCACCACGCATTCGCCTGTGTAGTCGAAACTGCACAGACTGGCATCGCCATTCCATAATATACTCAACCCTTCAAAGGCGTACTTACAACGATGATGCGGTTTGCCCAAACGGTCTTCCAGTTCGCCCGTCCACGGCAAACGCGGCCAAGGGAACTTACTGCCAAAGGAGATACCGTTCAAACGCGGATACCGCCTATACAGTTCATCGCAGACAGTAACTACCTCTTCTTCGCGACCAGCAAAAGACTTGTCTAAAATAACTGTGATATTAAAGAACCGGTTGTTGCGGACGAACACCTCATGGAGGGTATCTAATTTCGCTAAGGTCTCTTTGTATTTGGCCCCGACACGGATATCCTCATAATATTTTTCTCCTAACACATCCACGGAGAAAGTATGCTTCACGTGCTTGTTTTGCAGCACGGCATCCAGATGCTCGGGGGTTACCACCGTGACGTTACTATACAGATGAACTTTAATCTGCCTGTTCACCAACTCTTGCACAAAGACCGGCAGGTTTGGATTAAGAAACGGTTCTCCGTGCAGATGCAGATAAGCCGTCTTCATGGGGACATCTACATGATCCAGCACACGGCGAAACGTCTCTACACTCATCAATCCGCGCGGACGCATGTTCTTATGTGCGATGCCTTGCGGACAACAGGAGCAACGGAGGTTGCAGACACTCGAGGTCTCGATATTGATCTGATGCGGATAACTGGGTTCGTACCCCGGCCGCAGGTATTTAGCGTCCAGAGAGCGCCACATTCGCCGTATCTTATGCCCTATTATTCCCCACATGACGCACCTCCGTTTCTACTTTCTTGTTTAAAAGACAGACAGGCTCCTTGGCATAAGTTGCGGTTGTATAAGAAGCAGTCTTTACAATGTGCAAACAGCGGTTGGGAGAGCATCGTACGTACGGCAGGACTGAACACAGCTTTCAGATCATTCCACTGCAGGTCATCGGCAAAAGCCACACTCGGTTCGTCCACGCCTAAGCAGGGCGAGAAACGCAGATCGGTAGATAAGGAGAGGTTATGCAAACCGCCGTCTTCGCCGATATTACAATAGGTAGCCGTCAAATTCGTACGCAGTATCTCTTGCGCTAAATCCTCGGGGAACATACATAAGGGCAGCGGTTTGGCCACCGACAAACGGATCTGTCTCTGCTTGGCTTGCTCCCATAAGTAACTCAGATGCGGAATCGTCGGACGCAATGCCTCGAACGAGACATAGCGGTTACTTCCCGTATGACTCGGGATAGTGAACGCCACATTGAGTGAACGAATATTGTTCTCTTCAGCTATCCGCAGCCATTCGTCATACAACCCCGTTTCGTTTCCTTCGCAGATGTTGCCGCGCAGGATGATATAGATGCCTTTGTCTCGGCAGAGACGAAGGTTATGGAGGAAGGTCTGCATCAAGTGCTCGTTGCGGAAAATCTCTTCCGTCAGATGCACATGGAGTTGCTCTATGATGCCTTCTTGCCGCAGTACGGACTCCGGTAAGGGTACACTCAGGTTGGTAGCGAAATAGACCTTCAACCCGCGCTGTCCCACCTCCTCAATCAGCCAGTCCATATGTTCGTATAAGAGAGGTTCACCTCCGCAGGGAAGGATGGACTTGACGTTCGCCCGTTGTGCCCAATCAAGTACCCGCGTCATGTCCTCTCGCGAGATAGACATGCGCTTCAGTTCCTTAGAGAAACAATAAGGGCAATGAAGGTTGCAACGTCCGGTAACGAATACCATCAGTTGTCGGTTCTTGACAGGTTCTTCGTGGGGTGTAGCGTCTTTTAGTTCGGCTCTCAGACCCGGAAAATGATGCCATAGTGCATCTTGATCCGCATGATGCTTGTGCATCTCGCGGAGGAACGCCCCGTAATGCTTTGCCATCGAATCAAAATACGCATAGTTCTTACCGGCATCAAAAGGATTGACGGGTTCTGCATGGCCGTCTCGCAAGAAGGGCATCCACTGCTTAGCGGCATTCGCCATCGCTAAAGCCAGTTCGTCGTCTTGA
This sequence comes from uncultured Bacteroidales bacterium, assembly GCA_902774075.1. Taxonomy (GTDB): domain Bacteria; phylum Bacteroidota; class Bacteroidia; order Bacteroidales; family Paludibacteraceae; genus Colicola. The sequence goes on along the minus strand of CACYGT010000048.1, from coordinate 6,411 downwards.
CCAAAAGGTGCAAAGAACAAGTCCGCATGTTCCGGGAAGGTACATACGATCTCGTCTATCGCGGCCTTACGGAAAGGCATGTCATCGCTCGCCAGTAATATGTGCAGTTCCTCTTTGGTCATTATCTAAGCGCCAGATCACTCATGATATCGGTGAGTGTGCCTGTATATTGTGCGGCATTGTCGTGGGTGTGAGCTGAATTGGTCAGGTCAAATAATTGCACTAGCACATCGCCGCAGTCCAGTTCTTTACGAGTCACCTGAGAATGGTCGCGAGTCAGTTGATAGACCTTGCCCAACGGTGCTTGCCGCACAGGAACATCCACAAAGTCCACTCGTTTCTTCTCTACGGACTGTGCCGTTACCACTCGGGCGGGGATAAGGATCGAACCGACCATCGCTGCGCCGTTCTCCAGATAAACGAGCACGAGGTCATCGCCCATATATTTGGCACCCTGCTCGATACGTTCGATACAAGCCGTAGTCTTACCGGCTCCTCCATGACCAATAAAGACCACCGCTTCGCCGTTCTCTTCCACGGCCGATGCAAAGAGCAGATAACGGCCGTACTGACTGCCTATCACATGCAGCATCGCGGCAGCTATACTCTCTATATCGTCGTTCATCGCGTCCATATAGACATAGGTCTGATGGACATCAGGCATATGTATCAGTCGCCAATCGGCTTTCTGAGGCACGATAAACTCCCTACCCTCGGCGTCGCGAAAACAGGACACCTCGCAGGAACCGGAATAGACCGGTTGAGGTCGGGAGGGTTGATTTTTCTTGCGTAATATAAACCCAAGCACTTTATCCAGCAAGCTGCCTGACTGCGAAGCCGGGATAGCTTGCGGCTTGGCCGACACCCCCAAGAGCGTGGACCGCCAGCGTAACGAGACATCTGCCGGTTGCTCATACGCAGCACGGTCAAACAGCTCTACCTCGTGGGTGCATGGCTCGTTGTCCTCCGCGCCATGATGGCGAAAGAGACGCCGCCAGGCATCTACCAAAGCGACTTGGTTACTGCTTATCCGTACGCGAAGTTGCGCAATATCGAGCGTAAAAGAATCGGTCATGCTTGTTGGGTTAGGATAGCCGCGTCTAATAGTGCGCGGTCTCCGAAATGAAAGATATAATACGGTATACGTTCGCTTATTTCAAATAGCGTCATGAGCCACTGTTGTTTATCATACTGCATGCTCATGCTGTTCGATGCCTCCAGCATCTGTTCCATCAGTTCGGCGGCAGGACGAGGTTCAATGGTGGACTCGGCACCTCCGCTTTGACAAACCAGATAAACAGCCGCTAAGGGAGCAGACAAACAATAATCGGTCTGCATCATCGCCGGTATGTCCACTTCGCTCTTCTCCGTGTCCGTGCCCATATGTAACTTAGCCTGGAACAGGAGTGCCCCGATCATCGGCACGCCGTTCCGCATATACACCAGTACGAGGTCATCGCCCATATAGGCTGCTTTCTGCTTGGCGAGGTCGGTACTGAGCGTAGACTTCCCGCTTCCGCTCTTGCCTACGAACAAGTGCGCTTTGCCGTTCACGCACACTGCTGCGCCGTGAAACAAGAATCGTCCGTGGACTGTAGCCAGCACATGCATCAGCAAAGGCATCGCGCTGATCGATTCCACAGACGGTTTTAATACATACTCGATGCGACGCGTAGCGGGCGTATAACACACCCACGTGCGATCGCGCATCTGACCATAATAATACGTATCGCGCGTACGCGAATAGTAACAGGAAGCGATACCAAAAGCATTGAATGCCGGGGGGACATGAACACGATGGCGTCCAATAGTATCTTCAGGCTCTTCTATAGCCTGATGCTTGGACTGCCATAGTCTCTCCGCATCCTTCGGTATACGATAGGATACTTGTCTTTTCAGTACCACTGTGCATTCCGGCTCTTGAGCAGATTGCGCCAGATGGTACTTGAAAAAACAACGGAGAACATTTACGTCATTTTCTAAACCACTTTCAAAACGGATATTCAGATCGGCAATCTGCACCCGTATTGAACTTCCCCCCATGACTGAACATTAATGGTAGTAGTACAGGGTCGTGTAATACAAATAACCACCGCAGCCGCCGTAATACAACGAAGTGTAATACAACTTGCAGCTACCTTGCACCAAGTTCGCAGATCCGTGCTTCACGGTCTGAGGTTGCGCATAGCTCTTTTTCATGTTGTTAATAGTGTTTGTTAATAATAAAATGGTTTATTCAGTCGATTGACTTAGGCAATCAGCTTCATTTCTTTCCATTGGGCCAATTGAGCGTCGATATCGGCACGCACTTTCGCTGCGTCCTCAACATCATACTCCTCCAATATCTGAGCCACAATCTCTTCTTCGGATTTGTTCTCACACAGAGCCGACCAAATCGTGCTTGCTACTTCATTGAGGGTATAGTAGTCACCATTACCGGTATCTACCGCTACCACGCGGTCGCCCATCTTTTTCCACGAGATATGTTCTAACACGTTCATAGTATTATAAATTTATATTTTTGCAATCAATGAGGTTCTTTGCCAAACAGCCGGCATTACATGCCGCGGAGTTGTGCAGATTACAGGTTGCACATTCCACCTTACGTCCCAACTTACGGTACGGATCCCACCGACGTTCGAACCATAACGCTGCCTCATGGTAACTCTCGAACTCCGTGAAGTGCTTCGAGCCCAGCGTAGCCATCGGCAGGCAGTATATCACTACGCCTTCCGGCGTAACATCGAGACGACTCTGGCAGCCCGAATGCAAGTACGAGCCGCAGCGCCAGAGGATACCCAGTTGTTCATCCGTGAACGCGCAGGTCGGAATACCGCATTCGTAATCCAGATGGATATTGTCCTTCGCAGCCTCCAGTGCCAAGCGTGTCACCTTAGCGGCTACCACTGTATATTCGTCGTCATTCAGCGCCACGTTACTCTGCTTGTATGTCGGCAACAGGAAGCCCACCTTGATACTGTTGCTCAGATGGTATTTTTTCGTATATTCGAGTGCCCACAGGTTATCGTCCTCATCCGGCATCACGTTGAACGTCAGACTGGCTTGACGCCCCAGCAACTCCAGCGCCGTCGTGATATGCTCGCGCTGTACGGAGTTCCATTTGGCAGGGTCGTTCACGTTCACCACCCAGCGTACGGGCAGGTTGGCCACTTTCTTCGCCAGCTCCACAGCACCCGGGGTAGCCAGGTTCGAGAAGATAGTGATATGCATGTCCTCTTCCAGCAGACGGCCAACGAAATAGTCTATCTCCGGATGGAGAGTCGGCTCTCCGCCCATCAGGTGGAAGACCTTATCCGAAGGACCTTTCTTCACCCACTCCACCAGACCGTTGAACGTCTCGCGCGACATCGTCTGACGAGGATTCTTCGGGAACATGATATCTTTTCCGAAACAGTAACTGCACTTGTAGTTGCAGTAATTAGTCAACATTAAGTTCGGCATATCTCTCTTTCTTATTTAACAGATTTAAAACTCCGACAACCGCCTTCGCATTGTCCGTGCAGCATAAACTCGCAGGTCGGGCACTCCGGGCGCACACCGCAACTGCTTCCTATCTCTTTAGCTACTTGTGCCTGCAACAGCTTCGTCAAGTCCTCCTCGTTATCGGCATCCATCGCGTTGACGTAACCTAACTGGAACAGCGGGAAGCAGTTCCATGCCTGCAGACCGGGACCGATATCGATCGCTGCGCCGCACATAAAGCCCATCTGCGTACCCTGACGCAAGAGGTGACCGCGCTGCGCATCGTCGAACATACATGCCTGGAAACCGCAGTCCATATGCATCGTGATCTGACGCGCTGCCGCCTGATCTACGCACTTGATGAAGTACTCGCCGGCTTTCTTGTATTCGTCCAACTCGATATATTTGTTTCCGCCTTGATAGATTGGCAATGCGATACCCGTACGGATACCACGCGCAAGACCGTATTTATCTATCATATCGAACAGGAACGTCGGATCGGCATTAAGGTCGAAGATCGTGAACGACAACGTACTTATCTCATGGAACTTGTCGAAGAAATGTTCCAAGTTACGGAACTGCTCCTCTTTGTAGGTATCGCGTTCGCCTACATTTACCACAAAATTAAGCCCCATGAACGAGTCCAACTCCTCCAACTCTTTGGGCATCGGGTTCGTTGCACTGGTGAAGATCTTACAAGGGATACGACGCTCCTGCAGCATCTTAATCACCTCTGCCAGGTGCGGGTACAAGAACGGCTCGCCGCCCAGCAGACCGATCGCCTGGAACTGATTGTGATAGTGGTCCAGTAACTTCGTGATCTCCTCTATCGTCAAGATCTCCTCACGGTCCTTGCGCTGCGCCAGCACTTTGCGTGCGAAGCAGAACGGACAGCCGCGGTTGCATCGATGTGTTAAGTATAAATTTGCCATATCTCTTAGCTCTTAGCTTTTATCTCTTTGCCTTGATCGGTTCTTGTTTTCCTGCCGCCCAATAGAGGTATTTCTCGTTACCTCCGATGAGGCGTGTTCCTTCGGGTCGGAAGGGTTTGGTAATGGCCAAATCCTTGCCGTCGCACGTTACCCATGCATGGCCTTTCTTCCGCAATCCTTCCGCGTTCGTAAAATGAATAATGTTTATCTTGTAATCACCCCTCAGGTGCAAAAACTTACAAATCGCATACACCACTTCCGACTTCAGCCGGCACGGCCCCCAATGCTCCTTTTGCGTTTGTTGAGATTGTTCCATAAGTAGATGTTCACTTTTTTCGGCTGCAAAATTAGCATAATTTTTTCATATACGCAAGAAAATTATGATTTTTTTACATTTTTTTTAGATTTTTACCATCACCCATACCCTTGAATCGTACAGAATATGCCATTTTTTCTTGCGTATGTCATTTTTTTGTTGTAATTTTGCAGCGAATTTGTATAACGAAAATTTCGTGACGAAAATTTCGCTATGATTGAAATAGATTCATAATCAGACAACTATGACCTAACAAGAGATAATAGATTATAAATATATAGAACAACATCAATACATGAAAAAATCATTCATAACAGGTATATTATTGACATTTTGCCTTATAATTCATGGCCAAGAGATGACGGTAGCCGAGCGCAACGCCCTCCAAGGATTCAATGATACCATCGACCGGCTGGCTGAGGATTTTGTAACCGTCAGTCTTGTTGTCTGCGATCCGGATGAGGTGCTCTATTCGACACTCGGTCATGCCGCGCTGCATTTGCAATGTCCTGTTTTCAACCTCGATTATATCTTTTCCTATGAGAGCGAAAATGTGCGGGATAAGATTTGGACATTCCTAAAAGGGAATCTGAAGATGGGCATGTTCGGCATTCCGACGGATGAGTTTTTAAGCGTATATCAGATGACAGGCCGGGGCGTTAGAGAATATACCATCCATCTCTCCCCGGAGCAGGAGCAGAAGTTATGGGAGGTGATGGATAATTTGGCGGCAAAAGGAGCTAATATCCCCTATGATTATTTCCGACGCGGTTGCGCCAAATCGGTCGTTCAGGTTATTCATAAAGCCCTTGGAACCAGCGCTATACATTATGCCCCATGGGATGAAAAATATACAAAACACACGATGCGGGAATTAGCGACTACGTTCGCTACGAATGTTCCGTGGATAGAGTTTGTCTCCTATTTTTTAGTAGGAGTGGAGGGTGACAGAGACTATCCATGCGAGCAAAAGTTGATTGTGCCGACCGACTTGGTGGAGGTATGGCAAAAAGCAACCTTTGATAGCGGAGAACCTGTGCTGGATAGCGAACCCCGTATCTTGCTGGAGGCTACCCGCCATAATGAAGGCACATGGTGTACTCCTCTTTTGGTGAGCCTGCTGTTGCTTCTCTTGGCATTTGTTCCGTGGAAGGTAGTGGATTATACTCTATTGGCTCTATACACGCTCATAGGAACCGTAATGACCTATCTTATCCTCTTTTCCAACCTCCCGTGTACCGATTGGAACTGGCTCATCATTCCCTTCAATATCCTGCCGGCTATCTTCTGGTATTGGCGCAAGTATTGGGCTTTGCCTTATGCGGCAATCCTTCTTATCTGGTGTCTCGTTATGTCCGGCGAGTTCTTTTGGGGACACGTCCTCGTCGATTGGCCGCACATCATCCTTACCCTCGCTTTCTGTGTGGTTCTGGTCAAAAATGGCCTCAAAAGAGCCTGAAAACGCATTTTTTCTTCACTTTTCTTGCATATTCCAAATATTTATTGTACTTTTGCAGCGGATTTTAAGATATCATAAAATATAGTAAAATACTTTTATTGCTACATCATAAGATAGATTACGATTATGTCGAAGAGCACTATGGCCAATAATTTGCCACGTAAGGCAGAGCAGAACTTACGAATTGTAGGCGAGCAGATTCGCCTGGCGCGCTTGCGTCG
>CACYGT010000047.1 GCA_902774075.1 uncultured Bacteroidales bacterium | reverse complement strand
GGTCTTGAGACAAACGAAGGTACGGTCTTATTCCATACTTTAGATGTCAAATCGGCTGCAAAGATACAAAAAATATTTTAAATATACAACGAAGGTGGGATAATAAAATCCGAGGCGTGGGGTGCGTCTCGGATAGTATTGGCGGAATAGCGCCAAAAAGTTGACAGCTATGCGCGGGCAATACCATTGCCCAGAAATAGACATAGACTATTTTACCTCTTGGCCGGTGATGGTATAGGTGGTTAATTATGCGTTTCTGAATTGCTCACGCAATTGTTCCATGCGTTGGATGACTTCATCGTAGGTGAGCGCAGAAGTGCTGTCGTAGATATAAGTAGCGAGCATGTTGTCGTAGTCCGCACGATATAGGTTAGCCAACTCACCCTGCGGAACAAAATCTATCTCAGCCGGCATATCTTTGGTATAATCAACTCCACCGACATGATAGAAACGTTTACGGTGCGTAACGATCTGCTCGTATAACGCTTTATCGCGCAATGCGTCTTGTGCATAAGGCGTATGCATGAGTTTTTCAAGATCGTATAAGTGTCGGCTCATACGTATGCTACGCGGTGCACAACGTTGGAACTCTTCGCTCAAAAGGAAGGCTTTCTCCAAGAACGTACGTGTAGGCATGACGGTAGGCACTTCAATACACATCTCATCGTCTTCTTCAGGGAAGTAATCAGCGATGAGCGACGAGAGCTTACGCACTTCAAAGGGTTCGTCCATACCTAAACAACTTATTTCGATCTTGATGTTCGGTTGTACGTAGGCGCTCTGCTGCGATGCCACGCTCTGATATTCTAAGATGAGCGCTGTCGGGTCGCTGTCATGATCGATAGGTCCCCAAGTGCCATCCATCTTCTCAGACTGTTTGACGGCTGTCAACGTAAAGTCTTTGACGCCAAACTTACGGATGGCCTCGGCTAATTGCGGACAGAAAGTATCGGTGATGAAGTCGCGCGAAGCGATGCGAAGTTTCTTGATCTGCTGATTGTTCTCGCATTTGGCATAAGATAACTGCAACTGCTCCAAGAAGAACCGTTGCGAGATCGTCAGGTCGATGTCCTCTGAAAAACGGCTGATGATATTCCATCCTTTGCTGAGACTGGTACCGCCTTTAAAGAGCATGTATGGCGCATGCGGTAATGAGAAGATGGCTTTCAGGCATAGCGTCACCCACCAGTCTTTCTCTGCTGCCGAGTCGGCAAAATGCTTCTCGTCAGACACTCGGCGTATCATTATCTGCCGATCAATCATATTGGCATCAATCCATTTACTCATGATAGTTCTTTATGATTGGTTCCACAATAGCGCGTTCCCACGCGGGCATCAAGCGCACGTCATGTTTCCAGGTGCGCGGTTCGGGATTGGCTAATAATAAGTGCGCAGTATGTGCCTTGTTTTCATCTGTGACATTTACCTTTCCAATAGCCTGCAAGGCCTGATGTAACAACGGCATCAGTTTGCCGCGATAAGCAAAGTTAGAGGCCACACCATGCTTGAGACGCACAGTGTTGTGTTCCAAATGCACAATACGCGCGGCTCCATTGGTCAGGTACTCATAGTTCATCGGCACTTGGGTTGTGAAACCCAACTGATGCAAGGCTGTATTTGCTGAAGGCATGATGGTTGCATGATCGCGTTTGGCGATAGCTTGCACGATTTCATCCACCGACGGATAGAGCACACCAAGACGCGATTGTATCGGCAGATAGTACATACCGGGAGCAAGACGAATTAAAACGCCTTCTTTTTCCATCACGGATAATGTGTTTTTGACATAATCGTCTTTGTAGTCTGAAAAATAGTCAATAAAGAATATTTTTCCGTGCTTATGCCTTAATATGCGCTCTTTTAGTGTCATTCTAAATCAAAAACAAATGTTACAAAAATTTCAAATATTTGTCATTTTCAAAATCCGCTGCAAAGGTACAATAAAAATATGATATATGCAAAAAAAATGTTCCAAAATTTGCATATATGCAATTTTTGTAGTAAATTTGCCCCCGCAAAAGTTTTGAAGAATGAAAAATCGTTTTAAAAAGAGTATTTTGGTACTTATGGCAGTGATCGGATTAGTTAGCACGAGTTGCCAGAAAGCGGCGGAAGGCAAAGCGCCTATCACGAAGCCGCAGGTAGTGATCGAAGGCGGTCGTCTGACGCCGGAAGGGCTGTGGGCGATGGGCCGTATCGGTAGCGTGAAGAGCGATATCGAGACGGGCTTGTTGGCGTACACCGTCAGTTATTACAGCGTAGAAGAGAACCGCTCCACGACGTGGATTCGTATCTGTAATCCGTTTGAAGAGGTTACGGGTGAGGGGTTACGGGTTACGGATGAGTTCGTAGGCTACGAGCCGGCGTGGTTTGGTAACAGCGGCTACATCGCCTATATGCGCGGGGGTAAGCTGTTTTTCCGCCGTGACGGCGTGGACGTAGAGGTGGAAGGTGCAGACGATATCGAGGGTTTCCTACTCTCCCCGATGCGCGATAAGATCGTGCTCATCAAGCAGATTAAGACCGTTCCTTCGACCGTGGACAAGTACCCCGACCTGCCGCTGGCGACCGGTCATATGCACGAGGACCTGATGTACAAACACTGGGACGAGTGGACCGAGACCGCTCCGCAGCCTTTTGTTCATCCGCTCGAGATCACCTATTTCGGCGAGGGCGAACGTATGAAGACCGCGAAGGTAGGAGACGGCGTCAACATCCTCGAAGGCACGGCTTTTGAGTGCCCGATGAAACCGTTCGGCGGCGTGGAGCAGTTGGCTTGGAACCCCAACAACGAAGAACTCGCTTACACCTGCCGCAAAAAGACGGGGCTCGAGTACGCGGTGAGCACGAATAGTGATATCTATCTGGTAAAGGTTACGGGTGACAGGTTACAGGTTACAGGAGAACGCAACATCACCGAAGATAACAAGGGCTATGACACGAACCCGGCGTATTCGCCTAACGGCGAGTGGATCGCATGGCTGTCAATGGAGCGGGACGGATACGAGAGCGACGAGAACCGCCTGGTGGCGATGAACCTCAAGACGGGCGAGAAACGGTATCTGGTTTCGGGATTTGGTCAATGTGTCAATGAGTTCGCATGGTACGACGACACCACGTTACTCTACACCGACGTTTGGCAAGGCACGATAGATTTGTATTACGCTACCTTGAACGGTGATCTGGAGCGCATGACCGAAGGTCAGTACGACCTGACGCTCGGCGATGTAAGCGATCATTATGCCTTCCTCCTCGGGCATTCCATGCGCCAGGCGAACGAGATATACCGCATGGATGTGGAGCAATGGAAAAACGATCCGAGTCGTGATTTCGGACCACGAGGTATCGATTGGGAGCAACCCCATTCGGCGCTCGAAGTGGCATTGGACCAACTGACGCATGAGAACGACAATATCTACCGCCAGATCGAGCGCTCGACGGTCGAGCCGCGCTGGCAGAAGACGACGGACGGCAAACAGATGCTGACGTGGATCATCTACCCGCCGCATTTTGACCCGTCTAAGAAATACCCGACCATCCTCTACTGCGAGGGCGGTCCGCAGAGTCCGGTGAGCCAGTTCTGGTCCTTCCGCTGGAACTTTATGATGATGTCCGCGGGCGATTATATCATCGTAGCGCCGAACAGAAGAGGATTGCCCGGTTTCGGCAAGGAGTGGAACGAAGAGATCAGCGGCGACTACGGAGGTCAATGTATGAAGGATTATCTGACGGCGATTGATGAGTTCTGCACGGAGCCGTATGTGGACAAAGATCACCTCGGCTGCGTAGGCGCTTCCTTCGGCGGTTTCAGCGTCTATTGGCTGGCCGGACACCACGACGGACGTTTCAAAGCCTTCATTGCCCACGACGGTATCTTCAACCTCGAGATGCAATACTTAGAGACCGAAGAGAAATGGTTCGCTAACTGGGATATGGGCGGCGCGTACTGGGATAAGAAGAACAAGATCGCACAGCGTACCTTCGCCAACAGCCCGCATAAGTTCGTGGACAAATGGGACACGCCGATCCTCTGTATCCACGGCGAGAAAGACTACCGCATCCTGGCTAACCAAGCTATGGCAGCGTTCGATGCAGCTAAGATGCGCGGCGTGCCGGCAGAGCTACTCATCTTCCCCGACGAGAACCACTGGGTACTCAAACCGCAGAACGGTATTCTCTGGCAACGGGAATTCCGCGGTTGGCTGGATAGGTGGCTGAAGGAAGGTGAAAATTGAAAGGTGAAAATTGAAAGGTGAAAGGTGAAGTATAATTACGAATTTGAAATAAAGTACCAGGAGGTGGATGACCGGAAGAAACTGCGGCTATTTAACCTCGAGAACTACCTCTTAGAGGTAGCAGGTACGGTGGCGGATGAGTTAGGCTTCGGTATTCAGGTGCTCCATCCGCAGGGCTTGACGTGGATCCTGACGCGCCTGAGCGTGGAGATGTACGAACTGCCCGGGCCGTGCGACAAGGTGCGTTTTGAGACTTGGATCGAGTCGAACGTACATATGCTCAGTACGCGTGATTTTCGCATCTACAGCGGTGACCGTCTTATCGGGCAATGTAAGTCCGTCTGGGCGGTGCTGGACATGGAGAAACGCGAGATCGTCAATGTCTTTGACAACCCTATCTTCGAAGGCAGTGTGGACGGCGAAGTGCTGGATATGCCGCGTGTACGTATGACCACTATCCCTGAGCCGACCGGCTGTGTGCCGCATAAGATCGTCTATTCGGACCTGGACTACAACCGGCATTGTAACAGTTGCCGGTACCTGCAGGCGATGACCGACGCCTACCTGCCCGACTACTACGGAAAGCGCGTGCGGCTCGACATCAACTACAGCAAAGAGGTAGGGCTCGGCGACGAGCTGCAGACGTTCTATCTGGTGAGCGAAGACGGAGTGCAATACCAGCAGAAGAATCAAGCCGGAGAGACGAGCTGCTCAGCAAGAATAACGTTAAGCTGTTAAACTGTTAAATCGTTAAACTGTTATGGAGATACAGGAGAGTTCGACACAATTGAAGCGCCCGACGGAGTTGGAGTGCGACGTGGTTCGTTTTCAGAATCAGAAAGACAAGTGGATCGCTTTTGTGGGCTTGAAAGACGGCCGGCCGTATGAGATCTTCACCGGTCTGGCGGACGACGAGATGGGTATTGCCCTGCCTAAGTCTGTGACCAAAGGCAAGATCATCAAGGTCATTCAGGAAGACGGCCAGAAGCGGTATGACTTTCAGTTCGTCAACACCCGCGGGTTTAAGACCACAGTGGAGGGATTGAGTTATAAGTTCGACCGTGAGTTCTGGAACTACGCACGGCTTATCTCGGGTGTGCTTAGGTATCAGATGCCGATCGACCAGGTGGTACATATGATCAGCGGTCTGGAGATGGACAGCGACTCCATCAACAGCTGGACGACCGGTGTAGCGCGTGTGCTTAAGCGCTATATCCCCGGCGCAGAGATCGAGGAGGAACAACAATAAAGCCCGCGTTTGCGGGCTTTATCTTTTACTTCTCTGCATTATCTACAGTTTTTTTCTTTCTACGTGCCGGACGCTTCTTCGGCTTTGGCTCCTCTTCTTTCTTGGGAGCCTCCTTCTTAGGTTTCTCCTTTTTCTTCTTGGGTTCCTCTTTTTTCGGCTCCTCTTCTTTTATCGGTTCCGGCTTCTCCTGTTTAACAGGCTTCTCCAGCTTCACCTCGGGGGCGTGCTGGAGTTGTTGGCCGTTGGCATCAAAGAACCGCATCTCAAGCATTGCCAGACTCTGGTTCTCGACTACCTTCACGCCGTACTTACGTCTCCACTGCGCTTTGAGCGACATGAACCATCCGCGAGCTGCATAGGCGTACACATAGGGGTGTAAGTGCAGTTGGATACCATTGCCGTACCGGCCGGACATGTACGAGCACTCCTCCTCGATCGTGTCGGTAAAGAGGATAGAAGGTTGGATCTTACCCTTTCCGCCGCAGGTAGGACAGGTCTCCATGACCTCCATCTCTACGGCAGGGCGAACACGTTGGCGCGTTATCTGCATCAGTCCGAACTTACTGAGAGGAAGCACATTATGCTTCGCGCGGTCTCGCTCCATCAGTTTGCGGACGTAGTCATACAACTCCTGCTGATGGCCTTTGTCGTCCATGTCGATGAAATCGACGATGATGATGCCGCCTATATCGCGCAGACGAAGCTGGTGAACCAACTCATCCGCGGCGAGCATGTTAAACTGGAACGCGTTCTGTTCCTGGTCCTCGAAAATCTTCTTGCTGCCGGAGTTGACGTCAATGGAGAACAGTGCTTCGGTCTTGTCGATGATGAGGTAACCTCCATGCTTAAAACCGACCGTTCTACCGAGTCCCGTCTTCATCTGGCGGGTGACATCAAAATGGTCAAAGATAGGCTGTGTGCCTTGGTAGAGCTTGACGATCTTGGCACTCTCCGGCGCGATGAGTTCCAGATAATGACGGACTTCTTCGTAGATGTCTTTGTCATTGATCTGAATGGTCGTGAAATCGGGGCTGAGTACGTCTCGGATGATACCGAGGGTACGTCCCATCTCTGCGCTGACGAGGCTGACCGGCTCTTTTTGCTGGAGTGTCTTGATGCACTGCTCCCAGCGCTCGAGCAAGAGTCGTAACTCGTTGTCCAATTCGGCTACACGTTTATCTTCCGCTACTGTTCGAACGATGATCCCGAAGCCTTGCGGCTTGATCGAGAGCATCAGTTGTTTGAGACGCTGGCGTTCTGCCTCGCGTTTAATCTTCTGGCTTACCATCACGCCGTCGGCAAAGGGGATGAGAACGATGTTACGTCCCGCGATGGATATCTCGGCGGTGAGGCGCGGTCCTTTGGTGTTGATCGGCTCTTTCGAGACCTGCACCAGGATCGGGTCGCCTACCTTGAGCACATCGGCTATCTGTCCTTCTTTGCCTACTTCGGGTTGACGCGGGGTCTTGGTGATCACCGGCAGACGGCGTCGGTCCGAAACGGCTTTGGTAACATACGACTGCAGCGTACGAAACTGAGAACCTAAATCCAAATAATGCAGAAAAGCTTCTTTTTCGTGTCCTACATCCACAAAGACTGCATTCAACGCCGGCATCACTTTCTTGACACGACCGTAGTAGATGTTTCCCACCGCAAAATTATCCTCGTTTCTTTTCTCACGAGCCACCTCCTGCAAGCGGTCATCCTCCGTCAGCGCGATAGCGATCTCTTGGGGCTGTACGTCCACAAACAATTCGCTTTTCATACTTGATAGGAATTAAAAAAATAAATAAAAAAAGCCTTGCAGCCAGCCCGTCTACACGAAGACGGAGTTACAGCCGCAAAGCTAAGATTAACCGTCAATTACTTATGCTTATGACGATTCTTACGCAGGCGTTTTTTACGCTTGTGCGTGGACATCTTATGTCTCTTATGCTTCTTTCCGTTTGGCATAATTGTGATAATTATAAATGTTAAAAATGTTGATTATTTACGCTTTACGAACTTCTTGAGCGAACTCCTTAGCCGGCTTGAACGCAGGGATCTTATGTGCCGGAACAGCGATGGATACGCTTCTACTGATGTTACGTGCTACCTTAGCAGCGCGCGTCTTGGTGATAAAACTACCGAAACCACGGAGGTAAACATTCTCTCCATTCGCCACGTTGGCTTTAACTGTCTTCATGAAGTTCTCAACAATGATGTTGATAGTCTTCTTGTCGAAACCGGTCTTAATGGATAACTCGGTAACTAATTCTGCTTTAGTCATAATTGTATGCTATATTTTAAGTGTTATAATACTATTTACATCAAAAAAGCGTGCAAAGTTACTATAAATAAATGAAATACGAAAATTTTTAAGCAAAAAAATTGCAAATTTGTGATTTTTTTTGTAATTTTGCACCGAAAATGGAGAATTTATACCGACAATTGTACAATTGGTACGCCCAAAACCATCGCGATTTGCCTTGGCGAGAGACGGAGGACGGATACGCTATCTGGCTGAGTGAGATCATCTTACAGCAGACACGTGTCGCGCAGGGCTTGGAATATTACAGGCGATTTATTGCCCGCTGGCCGAACGTAGAGGCGCTGGCGAAAGCAGACGAAGCGGAGGTGCTGCGCGAATGGCAAGGACTCGGATATTATTCCCGTGCACGAAACCTGCACAAAGCCGCGCAGATGATAGTAGCGAATGGCTGGGCGCCCTTCCCTACCCGTTTTGAAGATATCCGTTCGCTGCCCGGCATCGGAGACTATACGGCGGGCGCAATTGTTTCATTTGCCTACAACCAGCCCTACCCGGCAATGGACGGAAATGTCTATCGGGTAGTAGCGCGGCTCTTGGACATCGACGAGGCGTTTGATACGTCTGCCGGTAAGAAGCTGTTTCACAAAGAGATAGAGCGGCTATTAGACCGCGAGAACCCACGGCTCTTCAACTCTGCCATCATGGAGTTCGGGGCACTCTATTGTACACCGGTACTGGGAGATAATTGTTCTATTTGTCCACTGCAGGCTCAGTGCTTAGGCTACGCGCATGGTACGGCGGAGTTACTGCCGGTGCGCAAACCGAGACCCAAAGTGCGAGACCGCTGGTTCACCTACCATATCTATATAAAAGGTGAAAGGTTAAAGGTGAAAGGTGAAAGGACGCCTGTCTATACTTTAATTCGTCGCCGTGAAGCCAAAGACATATGGTACCATTTGTATGAATTCCCGTGCGAAGAACATTCGGGAGTACAGAGTACAGAGCACAGAGTACAGACTGATTTTCCCTTTACTCATCTCCTTTCTCACCAACGTCTTCACGCGCGGTATATAATCCATAAGGTACAAAAAATGCCGGAAATACCCGGCACTCTTGTCATTCGTTGGGACGAACTCAATGATTTTGCGCTTTCGCGATTAACGCTGCGAGTTCTTGATACAATGCGCGCTTCTCTTCCGCGCTAAAGACCGAAGGTACACTTCTGTATTCGGAAAGTACCTCCACATGATGGTTGATCACCGCTTGGTCATTACGCTTCGCAGGCCCCGTCTGGGCGTCCGTGGGCTTCATATGATGCAGTTTAGCGGCCGTCTGGTCGATGAGCGGCAGTAAGGCCTCGAACGGGATCTGCGTGTCTTTGAGGATATCCTCCGCGATGCGGTACATGAGGTTGGTGTAGTTATTGGCGAAGATACCGGCGATATGCAGTCGTTCTCGGTCGTGCTGGTTCGCCTCGTAGATACGGCTCGTCAGGCTCTGTGCAAGGCTGTAGATAGCCGCGATGTCGTCGATGTTCTTGCCCTCAATGAAACAGGGTATCCCGCTCCATTCGTCGATGAGCACTTCGCGGCTGAAACTCTGGAAGAAATACAGCACGCCTGCGTGGGGTTTGTCTTCGCCGAAGACCTCTATCGGCATCGAGCCGGAGGTGTGCAGATGAAGCGCCTGCGGTGCATGAACCAGCGACACCACTTCGCGCAGCACATGGTCCACGACCGTGTAGATATAGACATCTGCCTTTGGCAGATCAGCTACGGATGAGGGGTTAGCGGTGAGCGGTCTTGCATGCACCAACTCTGCCCGGATACCCTTCAACTCAAACGCATGATGCAGGTTCGTTCCCACACTTCCCGCTCCGATAATAGCTATTCTCATAAATCACAAATTACAAATCACAAATCTCCAAATTCGCGGTAAAACTCTGTTACCGCGACAATACCTTTCTCCCAAACCTCGAGGTCCATGGACTCGTTTGGGGAGTGGATCGCGTTCTGCTCGAGGCCAAAGCCCATAAGGATGGTCTTGCAGCCCAGGATGGCTTCGAAGGCAGCGATGATAGGTATCGAACCTCCTCGACGAGCCGCCAACGGACGCTTGCCAAAGGCCACTTCAAAACCATGTTCTGCGGCTTTGTAGGCGGGTATATCGATCGGGCAGACGTAGCCTTGTCCGCCGTGCATCGGGGTGACAGTTAGACGAACGCCCTTCGGTTTGATCGTGTGTAGATAGTTGATAAAGGCCTGCGAGATCTTCTCGTGGTCTTGGTTCGCCACCAGACGGCAGGAGACCTTGGCAAAAGCCTTGGACGGCAACACGGTCTTGGAGCCCTCTCCGGTGTATCCGCCCCATATACCGCAGACATCGAACGACGGGCGGCAGGAGTTGCGCTCGAGCGTACTGTACCCTACTTCACCGAAGACTTCATCGACATCGATGGCTTGGTTATAGGCCTCTTGCGAGAAAGGTATCTGGGCGATCATCTCGCGCTCCGCTTGAGGAATAGGCAGCACATCGTCGTAGAAGCCGGGGATGGTGATACGACCATTGGCATCTACGACTTGAGAGAGCATCTCGCACAGGGCGTTGATGGGGTTCTTGACCGCTCCGCCAAAATGGCCGGAGTGCAGGTCTCTATTCGGGCCATCGACTTCGATCTGCCAGTAGGCGAGACCGCGCAGACCGGTGGTGATCGACGGTGTGTCCTTGCCGATCATAGAGGTGTCGGAGACGAGGATGATATCGGCTTTGAGGAGCTCTTTGTGGTCCTCCAAAAAGGCTTCGAGACTCGGCGAACCGATCTCTTCTTCGCCCTCGAAGATAAACTTGACGTTACAGTTCATCAGGCCTTCATGCACGAGGTACTCGAAGGCTTTGGCTTGGATCATTGCCTGCCCTTTGTCATCGTCCGCTCCGCGAGCATAAAGACGGCCGTCACGGATAGCCGGCTCCCAAGGGTCAGACTTCCACTGCTCCAACGGCTCAACCGGCATCACATCATAGTGGGCATAGACCAAAACGGTAGGCGTTTTGGTATTTGAAATTTGAGATTTTAAATTTGAAATTTTATATTCTCCGTACACAAAGGGATTTCCTTTGGAAGGAAGGACTTCGGCTTTTTGGCAGCCGGCGGCAAGAAGGAGTTCTTTCCAGCGTTCGGCACAACGGAGCATGTCGGCTTTGTGCTCAGCCTGACAACTGACACTCGGGATACGAATGAGACTTGCCCACTCTTCCATAAAACGCTCGCGATGAGCAGCTATATATTCTTGTATCGTCATAGTTCAATGATTTGTCCTTTTTCGGGAACGGTCACTTGTCGGAAACCCGCATCCTCCAGATGGCCTTTGTAGGTCGTAGCCGCCTCTTCTTCGCCGTGCACGACAAAGACCTGTTTGACTTGGTCCACCGCCAGGCTGCGGGTGATATAATCGATCATCTCTTTGTAGTCGCCGTGTCCGCTGAAACCTTCTATCTTGGTGATCTGCGCTTTGATCTTGCGGTCGAGGCCGAAGATAGATATCCACTGCAGACCGGGTTCCTGGATACGTGCGCCCAGGGTCGTGGGTGCGCAATATCCGACGATGAGGATCGTGCACCGCGGGTCGGAGATATGGTTTGCCACTGCCACATGGTGTTTGATGCGTCCTGCCTCCAACATGCCGCTCGCCGAGATGATGATACAGGGCTCTTCTTTGTGGTTGAGCGCCTTGGACTCGCGGATGTCGGTGATATAGCGGAGGGTGTTGAAACCGAAGGGATCGGGGTCAAAACGCATCGTGTCCTGCACCTCCTCGCTCAACTCGTCAGGGTACATGCGGAAGATCTGGGTCGCGTTGGTGGACATCGGCGAGTCCACATAGACGGGTATATGCGGCAGACGGCCGTCGTTGTAGAGCTGGTTGAGCACATAGACGATCTCCTGTGTACGGCCCACAGAGAACGAGGGGATCAGCAGCTGGCCTTTGCGATAGACGCAGGTATCGTCCACTACGCCGAGCAACTCCTCTTCGGTCACCAGTTGTTCGTCATGCAGCCGGTCACCGTAGGTAGACTCGCAGATGAGGTAGTCGCACTGCGGGAAGAGTTGCGGCGAGGGCAAGATATGACTCTTAGCCCGGCCTATATCGCCGGTGTAGGTTAAGCGCTTCCACCGGCGCGTCGCCGGAGACGAACAGCCATTCGGACCTTTTTCTTCCTCATAGATCTCCAGGCTACAGATCGCACCGCCGAGCATATGGCCGGAGTTAGTGAAGGTGAGCAGCACGTCGTCAAAGAGACGAAAACAGCGGTCGTAGCTATAGGTGACGAAATGCCGCATGGCATTATTGACGTCGTTCTGGGTGTAGAGCGGCTCGATCTTGTATTTCTTACCTTTCTCCTTATGGGGATTCTGGCGGTCTATCTTCTTGTTGTACGTCCGCACATCCTGCTCTTGAATAAACGCCGTATCGGCCAGCATCAAGGCACAGAGGTCGCGCGTGGCAGGCGTGCAGAAGACGTCGCCTTTGAAGCCTTTCTTGACGATATAGGGAATCAGACCGCTATGGTCGATATGCGCATGGCTGAGCACGACGCAATCCAGTTGGGCGGGGTCAAAACCCAGGTCGCGGTTGTCGGCATCGGTCTCGAGACCTTTACCCTGGTACATGCCGCAATCCAAAAGAATAGTGTGTCCGGAGTCGGTAGTGATCAGATGCTTACTACCCGTCACTTCGCGCGTAGCGCCAAGAAATTGTATCTTCATGATGATTCGGTTTTGTGTGTTCTAAAAAAAAAGCACCCGCATAACTCTTCTGACTCGAGAAAACATCCGAAGAATAGGAATTGAGGCCTGCTTTTTCCTCTGTAATCCGACCACCTCATCGCTACCATTGCTGGGTCACGGCGTAGAGTATCGGCACGCCATTAGTGAAGCATTTGCACTCGGTTAGTTGTTAATTTGTTGAGTTTTCCGGTTCCGTTTGTTATGCAAGGTGCTCGTTTTTAGTAATTATGATGCCAACCGAGGGTCACTACGACCCGGTGGGTATCGGCATTGATGTTATAGGGCTGCGCTACCTCGTGGGCATAGACATCAAGTCGCTGCCAACGATACTGGTACGCTGCTTGTACGATCACATGTTTGCCTCGGAAACCTATTGCTGCAGACACATACTGCGACCATTGCGGTTGGAAGAAATAGGTATCCTGGCGATTAAACTTAGCCTCCATCGGTATGTTCAGAGACTTCTTGGAGAACGCACTCTCATAGACGTATCCGGCGTTGATATACATGCCCAGCACAGGCACGACCTCAAAGCCGCAACGGAGCGAGTGTACATCCTCTGCCATACGCTGGTGACGGTAGTCATACTGGAGCGCCAGCAGACCGTACGCGCCTATCTGGAAAGCCACCGAGGTGGACAGATGCCAAGGCTGGAAAGCTCCTTTCTCGCGATCACGAAGCGGCGGTGCGTCCGAAGGACGAACACTATCCGTCAAGGCTGTAAAAGTACCAACCGTACGGGTGTTCAAGTGCCCCAAAGAAGGGGTCTGCAGACCTACGCCTAAGCGTAACCAAGACAGCGGACGGTAGATGAGGCCGGTTGAGAAGCTCACTCCTGTACCGTTGAGAATATACGACGACTCATTGCGGTTATACATCGCTTTGCCTTCGCCGTTCGTGCGTTCAAAAGTCTCCAGATAATCGCCCAGCGACGACAGCAGATACGACTGCACATGCAGACCTGCGCCGAAATACCATTTGTTGGAGATATTCATCGCATAGTCGAACGTGAACTCATGCACGTACCCGCTCTCGCGCAGCAAGAAATCATTCTCTGCCGTAGGGTCTGCACAGTACGGGATCTCCAGATCGATGCCTTTCGACGCCAACAGCGCACCAAGCGACGCGTCGCTTAACGAGAAACCGTTGATATCGCGGTTATAGGTCTGGCGACGATGGTAAGAGATCATAAAGTTATGGAACTGAATACCATTGTCATCGACTGCATAGGTAGGCAGACTAAAGACCATAGACACCTGCGGCACCATGAAGATATTGCGTTTTACCTGATTCTGCGCGCCTTGTTGCCACGTACGGTCCCATGTATGATCCATAGTCAAGAGCACCTCCATGCGGCGATAGAGACCTAAGCCGGCAGGATTATCAAGGACAGCCGAGGGATCACCTCCGATAGCAGTCATCGCACCGCCAAAACCCACATAACGTGCCGTACCCATGATCGTTCGCTCGCCTAAGCGAGATAGGTCACTGGAGTATTGGGCTTGCACCGGAGTACAGAGTACAGAGCACAGAGTACAGACCGATAATGCTATGGATAGTAAACGTCTCATCGATGGATCTTAACAGTTATAGTGGTGTCTTTTTGCGAAACGATCTCCATGGTTGGAGCAGGAGTAGCCGGTTGAGGACTCTGAGTAATCTGAGTACTCGGAGTACTCTGAGTATTCGGAGTCGTCTTATCCGGATAGATATACGCATCGTCCAAGGGCATCTGTGAAGCACAAGCACAGAGTCCCAAAACGGCAAATACTATGTAGATTCTTTTCGTCATTTAGATTTTTCTAAATCCGATGATCTCTCTTACTTCTTCGATCGTTTTCTCGGCGCGGGAAGCTGCTCTCTCTGCGCCCTGACGCATAACGCGCTCAAGGAAGGCATCGTCAGCTGCGTAGGCGTTGATCTTCTCGCGGATAGGTGCAAGAAGTTTGTTCGCATCCGCTGCCATCTGTTTCTTCATATCGCCATAACGAATCTGCATGTTGTTGTACAGGTCGTTATAGTAATCCGCTGCTTCTTTACCGCAGAGCAATTCGCAGAGCAAGAAGAGGTTTTGAATCACCTCGGGTTTCTCTTGATTGAGTTGCGTCGGTCCTTGGTCGGTCACGGCACGCATGATCTTCTTGGTGACGGTCTTCTCATCGTCGCAGAGATAGAGGCAGTTACCTTCACTCTTTCCCATCTTACCCGTTCCGTCGAGACCCGGCACTTTGACAGCTTTGTCTGCAAAATGGAAGGACGCCGGCTCTTTGAAGTACTCGACGTTATAAATGCGATTGAAACGACGTGCGAACAGACGCGCCATCTCCATATTCTGCTCTTGGTCCTTACCAACGGGCACCTTGTCTGCCTTGTGCATGAGGATATCGGCTGCCATGAGGCAAGGATAGGTCAGCAAACCGGCATTGACATTGTCCGGCTGTTTACGCACTTTCTCCTTGAAGGACGTGACGCGCTCCAACTCGCCCAAGTAGGCGTTCATGTTGAGATACAGATAGAGCTCCAACACCTGCTTCACATCGGATTGCACATAGATCGGCGCCTTCTCCGGGTCAATACCGCAAGCGAGGTA
>CACYGT010000046.1 GCA_902774075.1 uncultured Bacteroidales bacterium | reverse complement strand
CGATCACCACATCATAGCCGAACTTACGCGCCTCAGAGATGGCGTCTTGGGCTTTCTTGACGGGGTTGGACTCGCCCTCTCCCGTATAGACCTTGGCGTTGATCTGCTCGCCTAACACGCGTAACTGCTCGATAGCAGCCGGACGGTACACGTCGCATGCTACCATCATCACTTTCTTGTTCTTCTTCGTCTGCAGATAGTTAGCCAGCTTGGCTGAGAAAGTAGTCTTACCGCTACCTTGAAGACCGGACATCAGGATCACGGCCGGAGTGCCTTTGAGGTTGATTTCCTGCGCCTCACCACCCATCAGTTCGGCCAACTCATCGTGCGTGATCTTAATGAGAAGTTGACCGGGACGAACGGCGTTGATGACGTTCTGACCCATCGCTTTCTCCTTCACGCGATCGGTGAACTGCTTGGCGGTTTTGTAGTTGACATCGGCTTCTAACAGGGCCTTGCGGATATCCTTCACCGTCTCGGCGATATTGATCTCCGTGATACGGCCTTCACCTTTGAGAATCTTAAAAGATCGTTCTAATCGTTCTGATAAATTATCAAACATTTTACACCTAATTTACAAATTGCGTGCAAAGGTACATAAAAAAAATGACATGTACAAGTATTTTGCGTTTTTATTTGCATATATGCAAAAAATGTTGTATCTTTGCAGCCGATTATGGATAAGATACGTAATTTTTGCATCATTGCACACATTGATCACGGGAAAAGTACGCTGGCGGACCGGATGTTGGAGCTGACCGGCACGGTGGACGTGCGGCAGATGGAGAATCAGGTGCTGGATGACATGGAGCTGGAGAAAGAGCGCGGCATCACCATCAAGAGCCATGCTATCCAGATGCAGCATAAGGGATATACCCTTAACCTCATTGACACTCCGGGGCATGTGGACTTCAGCTACGAGGTGAGCCGCAGTATAGCAGCCTGCGAGGGTGCGGTGCTGGTGGTCGATGCGACGCAAGGTGTGCAGGCACAGACGATATCGAACCTCTACATGGCCATCGAGCATGATCTGGAGATCATCCCGGTGCTGAACAAATGCGATATGGAGAACGCGATGCCGGAACGTGTGGAGGACGAGATCGTGGATTTGTTGGGCTGCAAACGCGAGGAGATACTGCGTTGCTCCGCCAAGACCGGCGAAGGCGTCTTAGAAATTCTCGATGCTATCATCGAGCGAATCCCTGCTCCCGTAGGCGATCCGAAAGCCCCGTTGCAGTGTCTTGTCTTTGACTCTGTCTTCAATAGTTTCCGCGGTATCATTGCGTACTTTAAGGTAGTGAACGGAACGATGCACACGGGTGATCGGGTGCGGTTCGTGAACACCGGCAAGGAGTACGATGCGGACGAGATAGGTATCCTCAAACTGGACATGAGTCCGCGCAAGGAGATAAGCGCAGGCAACGTAGGTTATATCATCTCTGGTATCAAGACGAGCACGGAGGTGAAGGTAGGCGACACGATCACGCATATCGACCGGCCATGCGACAAGGCGATAGACGGTTTCGAGGAAGCCAAGCCGATGGTGTTTGCCGGTGTGTATCCGATCGAGAGTGAGGACTACGAGGACCTGCGTGCTTCGCTCGAGAAACTCCAGCTCAATGATGCGAGTCTGACTTTCCAACCGGAGAGTTCGATGGCGCTGGGCTTTGGTTTCCGCTGCGGATTCCTCGGACTGCTGCACATGGAGATCGTTCAGGAGCGGTTGGATAGGGAGTTCGACATGGACGTGATCACGACGGTGCCGAACGTAAGCTATAACGTGTATACGAAAGACGGCGGCATGGTGGAGGTGCATAACCCTGCCGGGATGCCGGACCTGACGGAGATAGATCGTATCGAAGAGCCGTATATCCGCGCGAGTGTGATCACGACGGCGGATTATATAGGTCCGATCATGACGCTGTGCTTGGGCAAGCGCGGTGAGCTGGTGAAGCAGGAGTATATCTCCGGCAACCGAATGGAGCTGCTGTTCGACATGCCGCTGGGCGAGATAGTCATTGACTTCTACGACAAGCTCAAGTCTATCTCGAAAGGCTATGCGTCGTTCGACTGGCATATGAACGGTTTCAGGCCGTCTAACCTCGTCAAACTGGATATCCTGCTCAACGGCGAACAGGTGGATGCGCTGAGTACGCTGACCCACCGTGACAATGCTGTTGATTTCGGACGACGGATGTGCGAGAAGCTCAAGGAGCTGTTGCCTCGTCAGCAGTTCGATATCGCGATTCAGGCGGCTATTGGCGCGAAGATCATTGCGCGCGAGACGGTGAAGCAGGTTCGCAAAGATGTGCTGGCGAAATGTTACGGAGGTGACGTGAGCCGTAAGCGTAAGTTACTCGAGAAACAGAAACGCGGTAAGAAGCGCATGAAGCAGATCGGCAATGTGGAAGTGCCGCAGAAGGCATTCCTCGCTGTGCTCAAATTGGACTAGAAATCCAGAATAACTAGAAAAAACTATATATGGACAGAGAAAAAATCGTACCCTATGAGGGTAAAGAAATGAATTTTTGGGACCTGTGTGTGGCGATAGGCCATGCAATTGGTCAGGGCTTTGTGTGGCTGGGCCGGGTATTAGGCCGGATGGTGCGATTGACGTATCGCTACTGGTGGCTGGTGATCACGCTCGTGGTGCTGGCTATCGCCGGAGCTATCTTCCATACGCGTCAGGACAATATTCGCTACCGTGTGAACGCTACGGCGCTGATCAACGGTGCGTCGATGATGCAGTTCGAGGAGGCGTTCCAACCGCTGCGCAGCTGTTGTCTGCTGCCTGAGGATGCGGCTATCGGATCGTATCTCTACAACAAGCGCGCACAGCGCTTTGAGACGTTCGCGGTAGTGGATGTGCACGGTGACGGTACGGCTAACTACGTGGACTTCAAGCGCAAATCGAACCCGAAAGACACCGTCAATGTGCAGATGCAGGACCGCGTGAACATTCAGTTCTGCGTACAGGGCTACTCGATTCCGCTGATCCCTGAGATAGAGCAGGCTGTGCTGGACTATCTGAACAGCGACGAGGCGCTGCAGAAATCGTATGCGGTGTATGTAGAGAACCTGCGCGAAGAGGTGGCGTTTAACCATCGTCAGGCCGTGAAGCTGGATAGCTTGACCAGCAATTACTACTACGGCAGCGCGCTGAGCGCTAACCCGCTGACGAGCAAAGACGGTGGTGTGTACTTCAACAGCGACCGCAAAGTGCGCCTGTTCCTCAAGGATATCTACGCGCAGCACCAGCACCTGCAGCAGGGCGATTACAAGCTGCAGTTAGCTACCGCGCCGGTGGTACTGGAGAACCACTTCACGCTGGATCCGAAGCCGGTGATGAGCCGCAACAAATGCGTGCTGATCTTCTTCCTGCTCTCGTGGATAGGAAGTTGCGTATTAGCCGAGCTGATCGACAAGAGAAAAACTATTTGCGCTTGGCTAAAACAATAAGTTTGCGAATCGCAAAATAGAGAATGACTGCTCCCAGCAGGATGAGTATGGCCACGGATAATTCGTGGCTATATTCTTTGATGAGGCTCATCTGTCCGGCCGCGAGATAGCCGAGTGCGGCGAGGATGCAGTTCCAGCAGAAAGCACCGAGGAAAGTCCACCATAGGAACGAGCCGAAATGCATGCGACTCAGGCCGGCCGGGATCGAGATCAACTGCCTGATACCCGGTATGAAACGGCCGATGAAGGTGGAGACGTTGCCTTTCTCGCGGAAATACTCCTCGGCTTTCTGTATCTTCGCACTCGAGAGCAGGCAGAGATGGCCGAGTTTGCTGTCGGCGAACTTATAGATGATGAGCCGTCCGAGCCAGACGGAGAGTCCGTAGTTGATGATCGCGCCGATCATGGCCCCCAGCGTTCCAAACAAAACGACGAGCAGCACATCGACAGGATAGTTACCGGTGGTGCACAAGACACTGTCCGGCTGACCGGCTACGAAAGCCGCAGGAGGAATCACCACTTCGCTCGGGAACGGGATAAACGACGACTCGACAGCCATCAGCGCAGTAATCGACGCATAGTTCATATGCGCCGAATACCACGCGATAATATTATCAACGAATGTCATTAGATAAACAGCAGTTGTACGATGATGTAAACAGGCAGGAGGATGATCAAACTGAACTTAATCATATAGCCGAAGAACGACGGCATCTTGATGCCTTCCTGCTCGGCGATGGACTTGACCATGAAGTTAGGTCCGTTGCCGATATAGGTCAGTGATCCGAAGAAGACGGCACCCATCGAGATGGCTTTCAGGAACTCGGGAGCGATGCCTGCTACTGCGTCAGCTCCAGCAGGGAGCGAGGTGGCTGTAGCATGGAAGACCATAGCTGTCGGGGCATTGTCGAGGAAGGCACTCAGGGCACCGGTGCAATAGACGAACTGCCAGGGGGCTGTGACAGGCAGCGGGTGCTGCTGCAAGTACATAAGCGCCGGTGTCATGGTAGCGAAGATACCCAGGAACACACATGCGACCTCGAGGATCGGCGTCCAGGAGTAGTTGTTGTTATCCCGTACCTCTTTGCTCGTCGTCAACCAACTGAGGCCGATGATGGCAATAAACGCCCACTCGCGCAGTAAGCGCAGATACCACGGTGCGTCATGCGCTCCCATCGCGGGGATATAGGTCGAGTTGATGAACATCGTCGAGCACACCACGCACAGCAGCCAGAAGATATTGATCAGGCCGGAGAACTGCAGCTTGGTAGCCTCGCGCTCGTCTTTCTCCTTGTGCTCCACCGGCTCCTTGCGGTAGTAGTACAGGTCAATCAGGAAATAGATGCCCAGCAAGAGCACACCTGTCACGAGCCATTCGCCCACCATGTTCTGCAGCCACCACATGAACGGTGTACCTTTCTGGAAGAGCAGGAACAAAGGAGGATCACCCAGCGGCGAGAGCAGTCCACCGCAGTTAGCGACGATCGCGATGAAGAAGAGGACTGTGTGCACTTTGTACTTACGCTGCGAGATGGTGCTCAGCAGCAGACGAATCAGTAACATCGCCGCTCCTGTCGTTCCCATGAACGATGCCAACACCCAGCCTAAGGCCAAGATGACGGTGTTGGTCAGCGGCGTCGCTTTCAGGTCTCCGCGGATACAGATACCACCGGTAGTGACAAACAGCGCCATGAGCAGCAGAATGAACGGAATGTAGTCGTAGATCATCTGGTGCTCCAATTCATGACCCATGCCGTTCGCGCACAGCCAGATACCTACCGGCACACCTAAGATAAGCGACACATACAACTTGTGTAAGTTGTGCTCCCACCACTCGTCCACATGCGGGATGAGCGAGAACACTGCGATGCATAACAGCATCACTACAAACGGGATTAACATCCACGCCGGAATCAAATGCTCAATCATATTAATGAATAATTAACAATGATCAATGAATATCTTTAATTTTTTCTATATTCGATTTTGATGTTTTAATAATCGATATTAACAGTTTTAATATTTCTAAACCATCTGTATGAATAGATTCGAAACTATCATCAGAGATGAAACCTGAATCATGTAGTAACTCTATCCAATAGATACTTTCGTTTGTCTCTTTTAGAGCAATGCTTAATTTATTAATAAAATCCTGCTTGCTTTGTGCATAGGTAGCCTCTCGACAATTGGCACCAATAGACGTTCCGGATCGTAATAGTTGTTTGGATAGAACGTATTCGTTTTTGTCGGTAAGGTATTTGTAAGCCTTGATTATTCGCAGCGCAAATGAATATGCCTTATCTTCCAATATACCTAAATTGTATATTTTACTCTCCTTCATATGCCCCGCTACGAAATATTCATTATTCATTATTCATTATTCACTTCCTACGTATCCAGGCAAAGGGCGAACGGGAAGCCGGTTTCTCCTCTTCCGCTTTCGGCTCTTCCTCTACGGTGATGACTACGTCATCAGCATCCGTCGAAGCCATCGGCTCGCGTTGGGGCTTGGGCGTCTCCACGCCTTCGGCAAAGAGCGTCTCACTCAGGTCGATCGTCTGCACATGCTCGTCCTCCAGCGGCTTGGGTGTCTGCGGGGGATAGTTGGCATCAATCGCCTCTGCGATCGTCTTCTTGCCCTCTTCCTCTTCTTCCGAAGGAAGTCCATCCACCTTATAGCCTGTCGCGATCACTGTCACGCGCACTTCTTCGCCTAGGCTCTCGTCGATCGACGCACCCCACTGCACCTCGATATCATCGCCCACTTCCTGCACGAAGTCATTGATCTGGTCGATCTCCTCCATGACGATGGCGTGCTCCGTCGAGCAGTAGAACTGCAGCAGGATACGCTCCGCGCCATGGACGTCATTGGTGTTCACCAGCGGCGAGTTCAAGGCATCGTTGATGGCGTTCGTGATACGCTTGTCACCCTTCGCACGGCCGATATTCATGATGGCTACACCACCATTTCTCAGCGTGTTACGCACGTCTGCGAAGTCGGTGTTGATATAGCCCGGCACGGTGATGATCTCTGCGATCGCACGCGCGGCGTTCGCTACGACGTCATCCGACTTGCTGAACGCATTGAGCAGGTTCAGCTCCGGATAGATCTGCTTGAGTTTCTCGTTATTGATGATCAGCAGCGCATCCACATGCTTGGCCAGACGCGCTACACCCATCATGGCTTTCTCGATCTTCTTCTTACCCTCGAACGCAAAAGGAATGGTCACGATACCTACCGTCAGGATACCCATCTCCTGGGCTACCTCGGCAATGACAGCCGACGCACCTGTACCTGTGCCACCACCCATTCCGGCAGCGAGGAACAGCATCTGCGTACCGTCGTTGAGCGCCTCGCGGATATGATCGCGGCTCTCCTCGGCATACTGACGAGCTGTCTCAGGATCACCTCCGGCACCCAAACCCGGACCTAACTGCAACTTACTCGGCACCGAGCTCTTGATCAGCACCTGACGATCCGTGTTACACACCAAGAACGACACATCCTTCAGTCCCTGACGATGCATGTAGTTCACCGCATTGCAGCCACCACCACCAACGCCTATCACCTTGATGATACTATCTTCCGTCAATCCCTCCAACGGCAATGTCATTAATTCTTCTTCCATATCTTTAGTCTTGTTCAATAAACATATCCAATGTCTGGTCTTTGATCTTCTCAAAGAACCCGGGCTTGCGCACCAACTGGTTCTTATGCGTATCCCGATAATCCTGACCCAGCAAGATCGTCCCCACCAACGCGGTATACTGCGGCGAGAGGTATTTCTCCTCGGTGTCAGCCTTGAGCAGCAGGTTATGCGCACCGTACTGCACACGCGCCGAAGTCTGGCTCTGGATATACTCTGCCATACCGGCCATCATACTGCCACCTCCGGTGATATAGAGTGTTCGGATACGGCCCTCCACTTTTCGTAACTCGTCGATCAGCGGACTCAGTATCTCTTTGAGTTTCAGCTCGATAGCTTCTGCTAACTCCTGGCTGGCAATGACCATGTCACCACCTATCTCGGGGCTCGCCGGCACACGAAGACGCACGTTCTTCGTCACCAAGTCCGGCGACGCACAGCCGTATTTCTTCTTGAGCACCTCCGCGGTAGCAAAACTCATGCCTTGCTGCTCGAGCATGCGGGTGATATGGTAGCCACCCTTCGGCACCACTTTGTTCAGCAGGTATTGCCCGGCCTTGTACACCGTCAGGCTCGTCGTCTGTGCGCCCATATCCAGCACCGCACATCCGTTCAGCAGCACCGTGCTCCCGTCGCAGGTGGCAAAAGCCGACAACAGGCACTCCGGCCGAACGAACGCATGCTCGATACTGCGCCCGGCCTGCGAGAACGCTTTCTGCAACTGTGTGTCCATCAGCTTTCGGCCATAGAACGCGATATAATGTGCCTCCACCAATGCCGCTCGCTGGTCCGCGCGAGGTGGGTCATCCTGCTCTACTCCGTCCAGTATAAAATAACTCTGCACTAACCCTAACACAGCCACCTCCGGATTGCGCAACTCGATCTTTTGCTTGCACTCGCTCTCCATCTGATCCAGCAGCTCCTGACTGATCTCTTTCTTGCGTGCCTGGTCGCGCTTCGAGTGCACAGCCACTATCTGCATCGACTGTCCTCCCACCGACAAGAAGGCTGTCGGCAGCTCCTCCACACCGATACGGTTAGCCAGCAGTTTCAGCACCTCCGCGATCACATATCCCGCATTACTCGATTGCGTGATCACTCCTTGCTCCACGCACACATTTCCCATCTTCTGCGAACGTTCCTCTACTCCCAAGATCTCAAACAGATCCGGAGCTATCCTACGCGCTGCCATCGCGCGTACACTGTCGCTACCCATGTCTATCGCTACCAAAGGTAGCGTATCTGCCATCTGTGCCTGTCTTCTTGCCATTCCTATACACCTTACACTTTACACCGTACACTTTATCTTGCCACTACTTGCCCATTAAACCGCAAGTCATACTCCTTATATTGCTTATCCTTGAGCGCCTCCTGTCCGTTCTCGAAGAACGTACGGCACTTCGCTAACTTACTTTCAAACCCATGCATCGAGCCCAACAGAATCCGTTCGCCGCTAACCTGTAACCCGTCACCCTTCAGATACACATACACCATCCTCGGGTTTTGTACATACACGTGATGCACGCGCGGCTTCCAATAATTGTCATTCTCCAGCCACTGTGCGAACTCCACCAGCGGCCCGGATGCCATCTGCACGCCTACGGCCCCCTTCGCTACCAGCACTTGATCCTTCACAGCCTCCCGAACCGGCATTATTCGCCGATCGGTGTCCACGAAATACGTGTCCCCGGGAGTCTGCACGCGGAGCAACGGGACACGCTGAGTCAAGCGCACCTTCATCACCTGCCACGGGGTTAGGTAGCACTCGGCAGTACGCACCATCGGATGACGACGAATGACCGACTCGATCTTATGCAGCGAACCGCGGTTCAAAGCTTTCCCTACCGGATAAACGCCCTCCGTCTCCAACACCCGCGTCAACTCCCCTTCCGTCAGGTACATCCGCTCGGCCCGGTCCTCAATGATATACTCCAGCGACTTGCATGGCACGTCCATGGGGCGCATCATCAGTCCCCACACCACAGCACCCACCAGCAACACTGCCACCAGTGTCACTCCCACGCTCTGCCATATGATCTTCGCCGTACTATTCACTTTTAACTTTTAACCTCCTTCGCAAGGATAGTGCTCTGAGGGGGCCTGTTTTTGAGAAGGGGTGCTCAAAAACTCGTAGGCAGGGGGCCGGTACCCCGAGGAGCAGCTATCCGGCGGATCGCCTTGGTCACTTCGGGGACAAGGCGATCTATATCCCCTGCCCCTATCGTCAGCACCACCACCGGTTCCTTGCTTGCCGCTACACGCTCTTTGAGGTACGGAACCAACTTGGCCTTTTCAAGCAATTTTCCATTCTCCATTTTCCATTCTCCATTCGCCAGCAGCATCTCGCTCGTCACTCCCGAAATCGGCAGCTCACGTGCCGGATAGATCGGCAGCAACACGCACTCGTCCAAGGTGCTCAGCACGCGTCGGAAACCGTCCGCAAAATCGCGTGTTCGCGTATAGAGATGCGGCTGGAACACACCGATCAGTCGGCGCTCGGGGAACAACTTTCTCACTGAGTCGATCGCGGTTGCCATCTCCTCCGGATGGTGCGCATAGTCATCTACATACACCACCTTCGGCGTGTTCACGTGGATATTAAACCGTCTCCACACACCCTTAAACGAAGCCATCCGCTCGCGAATTCGATTAGCTATATCCGACTCTGAGATATTCATTGTTAATTGTTCATTATTCATTAACAAGGCTACAGTGATAGCGGCTATCGCGTTCTCGATATTCACCCACACCGGCACGCCTAACGATATATCCCGAATTGTAGCCAAAGGCGATACGTAATCGAAGACTATCTGTCCGTCAGCCACACGTATATTCGCTGCATTATCCATGCCGTACGTATAACACTTCACTCCGGACTGGAGTCTCGGTTCCAAGGCGATACCCTGCTTCATCACCAGCGCTCCGGTGATCAGACTCGTGTAATGCGCAAAAGCTTCGCGGTAGGCTTCCGGTGTGCCGTAGATATCCAGATGGTCCGGATCCACCGCTGTCACCACCGATATATAAGGCGTCAGATGATGAAAACTCCTATCGTACTCGTCTGCCTCCACCACCACGTACTCACTCGCACTATCCATCAGCACATTCGTATGGTAGTTCATGCTGATCCCACCAAGGAACGCATTCACACCTGCCTCTTGACTCTTGACTCTTGACTCTTGGCTCTTGGCCATCAGCCAAGCTATCATCGTACTCGTCGTCGTCTTCCCGTGTGTCCCGGCTACGCACAGCGCTTTCTTCTGCCGCGTCACCAGACCCAGCACCTCCGCGCGTTTCAGAATCGTAAAACCCTTCTCCCTTAAATAGGTATAGATCACGCTATCTTCCGGCACAGCTGGTGTTCTAACCACTAAAGTATCTTCAGGAGACAAATCTTCAATTTTCAATTTTCCATTTTCAATTGCATCGTCATACGTAATGACGATGTTCTCCTCTTCCAACTCCCGCGTCAATTCCGAAGGCGTCCGGTCATACCCGCACACGACATACGGCTGACTGCTGCAAGCCGACTTCTGACAGCGGAAATACCGCGCTAAAGCACTCATTCCAATGCCTCCGACCCCCAAAAAGAAGATATTTTTTACTTCATCCAACGTCCGCATTTCACCATTTTACAAATTTGACCGCAAAAGTACAAAAAAATTATGACATACACAAGAGTGTATGCCATTTTTTCTAAAAATTTATAAAATCTTAAATCATAAATCACCATTTACCAATTACCAATCACAAATCTGCCAGAACGCTAATAATGCGTTCGGCAGCGTGTCCATCCCACAACTCAGGAATGGCACCTTTCTTCCACTCTCCGGCAAAGAGCTTGTCCAATGCCGGTTTGATGGCTGAAGGGTTCGTGCCGATGAGTTCGTTGGTACCTACGGTACACGTCTCCGGACGTTCCGTATTATCGCGCAACGTGATACATGGCACACCCATCACCGTCGTCTCCTCGGTAATACCACCGGAATCCGTCACAACCGCTTTGGCTCTTTCCACCAAGTAGTTAAACTCCAGATATCCCATCGGCTCGACGATATGCAGATTTGGGAAACGTTCATCATTGAGCGACTCAGTCGCGCTCATTGAGTTCGCTTGCGGACGATCATTTAGCAATTCGCGAAGCATCTTTGCTGTCCTCGGATGAATCGGGAAGATCACCGGCAGACCATGCACATTATCAATGATTTGCTCCATCATGGCACGCAGATGGTTCTCCTCGTCCACATTAGCCGGACGGTGCATCGTCATCACCACAAACTCCTTCTCTTTCAGCCCCAACTCATCCCACACATCCGGCTTCCTGAACCGCGCCCTATTCGCCAACAGCGTATCAATCATCACATTCCCCACAAACCACACCTGCTGTTGAACTGTTTTTGTCGGTTTTTGTAAGCATTCAACCGGTTGTTCCTTGGACAACGGGTTGGGAGTGTTAGAAGTTACGAACGCTGCAAGCTCGCTTGTGAGTGTTTGTGGCTGGTTACACTCTAGGCCGTTTAGGCCGTTGGAATGCGTGTTTTCGTTGTTTTTGTTTTCCATTAAAATAGCACCTAAACGCTGCAAGTTTTCGTTCGCGACGTCTGAAGTCGTGAACATATAATCGGCCAAACTATCCGTCACCATGCGGTTGATCTCCTCCGGCATCGTCAGGTCCCAACTGCGGATACCAGCCTCCACATGGCACACCTTCGTGTTCAGTTTCTTCGCCACAATCGAACAAGCCATAGTGCTTGTTACGTCACCCACAACCATCACAATATCAGCCGGATGCGCCATGAGTTCTTTCTCAAACGCAATCATGATAGCCGCAGTCTGTTCCGCTTGCGAACCACCACCGCAACCCAGGTTCACGTCCGGAGCCGGAATGCCCAACTCCTCAAAGAACGTGTCACTCATATTCTTGTCATAATGCTGCCCCGTGTGCACCAACCGATACTCAATCAGCTTGTTAGCATCCCGTAACCCGTCACCCGTAACCGGTAACCCCTCGTTATGCGCCTTAATCGCCTTAATAATCGGTGCCACCTTCATAAAATTCGGCCTGGCACCTGCAATCAATGTTATCTTCATAT
>CACYGT010000045.1 GCA_902774075.1 uncultured Bacteroidales bacterium | reverse complement strand
GGTAGCGGGACCCAGGATTGAACTGGGGACCTCATGATTATGAATCATGCGCTCTAACCAGCTGAGCTATCCCGCCGCGCGATGCTCTTTTGAGCAAAAGCGGGTGCAAAAGTACTGCTTTTTTTTGACATACGCAAGAAAATCGTGCTTTTTTTTCAAAAAAAGTGCATTTTATGCCACATTGAACTGGCTTCCGCCGATGAATTCGCGCAAAATGGAGGTGCGGGGGATGTAGGACGCCTCGAGTCCCTCGAAGAACGAGAGGTAGTAGAGCAGTTGTGCGGCGATCTTATATTCCTTGGCGACGGCAGGCACGGTCTGCAGGGACGCCTCGACGGCATAGCGGATAGCCGGCAGTTCGTAGAGCATGGAGGTGTCGAAACGTACGTCGGCTTCTTTCTTGAACGGCTCGATCCATTTCTTCTCTCCGGCACGCACGCTGGGCCAGTTGGCGATCGTTTGCTGCGGCGACTTACCGCGCGTACGCACATCGCGGCTGATACGGCGGAGCAGACGATGCACATGCGTCGGTATCCACTTGTGGCCGTCGAGCGTGACGGGACTCATCGGCGAAGCGTAGATCTTGAACTTACATGCCGGGTCGATATGCTGGGTGAGGATGGGGTTGAGCGCATGGATGCCTTCGATGACCAAGATAGCGTTGGGGTCGAGTTGCAGCATCTCGCCGAGGTACTCGCGTTTCTCGGTGGTGAAGTTAAACGTCGGCAGTGCGACCTCCTTGCCTTCGACGAGGGCTTTGAGGTCCTCTTCGAGTTGGTGGATGTCGAGCGCATAGACCGACTCGTCGTCACGCTGACCGTTCTCGTCGCGCGGGATGAGATCGCCGTTGAGGTACCAGTTATCGAGCGAGAGGGCAACGGGTTGTTTGCCGTGCTCCAAGAGCTCAAGGCAGAGCTTGTGGCTGGTACTGGTCTTACCGCTGGACGACGGTCCGGCGAGGAGCACAACGCGAACGTTGGGGCGCGCACAGATAGTGCGGGCTATATGACGCAGTTGACGTGCATGGTAGGCTTCTCCCATCGCTACCAGTTCTTCGGCATGATGGGACTCAATCATCTCGTTGATGTAAGCGATTCTACGTTTTTCTCTGTTGATCATACGGGGTCAATATCTATTATTATACGTGTGTTTTTGTTCGATGGAATCGAGGAAATATGCTCGATGGCTTCGCGCAGTCGGCGTTTGGCTTCGGCGATGTTGGCTGACGACTCGATACGCAGGGTCAGTTCGCGGATATGATAGGCCTGGACGCGCTCCACGGAGGGCACGATGACGGCCGAGACGCGGTTGGCAAAGACGCGTTGGAGGTAGGCCTGCAGTTGGGCGGCCGTCTTCTCCACTTTCGCCGCATCATGATGCCGTAACTGCAGCCGAATAACCCGATGAAATGGGGGATATCCGAACAGTTGGCGTTCGCTCAACTGCTGGCTGAAGAGGGCGTCGTAGTCATGGTGTTGGACGAACTGCAAGACTGTGTTGTCGGGGGCAAAAGTCTGAATCCACACTTCACCTTTCTGCCCTTTACGACCTGCACGGCCTGCTACCTGCTCGAGCATCTGATATGCGCGCTCGTAGGCCCGGAAGTCGGGTTGGTTAAAGAGCGGGTCGGCATTGAGGACCGCCACCAGACGAACATCATCGAAATGGAGACCTTTGGTCACCATCTGCGTACCAACGAGGATGTCGCACTCATGACGCGAGAAAGCGTTGATGATATCCTGGTAGGCGGATTTGTTGCGGGTCGTGTCGAGGTCCATCCGCAGCACACGCGCGTCAGGGAAGAGGTTGGCCAACTCATCTTCGATACGTTCTGTACCAAAACCGATAGTCTTCAGTTCACCGCCACATTGCGGGCAAGCGGTCGGTACAGGCATGCGGTAACCGCAGTAATGGCAGCGCAGTTCGTTGGCGGACTTATGATACGTCATCGGCACGTCGCACTGGACGCAGCGGGGCGGTTGGCCGCAGTGCGTGCACTGGATCTGCGGCGCATAGCCTCGTCGGTTCTGAAAGAGGATGACCTGTTTGTGGTCGGCCAGCACTTCGCGGATACGCTCGACAAGCGGGTCGGAGAAATGGTCGTACATCTCCTTGCGTTCGTACTGCCGCTTGAGGTCGATGAGCCGTATCTCCGGCAGTTCGACGCCACCGTACCGCTCGCTGAGAGTGACGAGGCCGTAGACCCCTTTTTGCGCTAAAAAGTACGATTCCATCGAGGGTGTTGCGCTTCCGAGCAGGACGTTGGCCTGATGGATACGACCTAATAGGATCGCCGTCGCGCGGGCATGATACCGCGGAGCCGGTTCGGCTTGCTTGTAACTGGGTTCATGCTCTTCGTCCACAATGATCAGACCGAGGTCTTTTAACGGCAGGAAGACGGCACTCCGTGGGCCGAGGACTACAAAGTTACGGGTTACGGGTGACGGGTTACCGGTTATTTGTTTGTATTTCTGCTCGCGTTCGGCGTCGGTGAGGCGGCTGTGATAGACGATGAGTTGGTCACCGAAGATGATCTGAAGCCGCGTGGTGAGTTGGGTCGTGAGGGCGATCTCCGGCACGAGGTACAACACGTTCTTTCCCTGCTGCAGTTGGGACTGGATGAGATGGATGTAGATATCCGTCTTACCGCTGGACGTGACGCCGTAGAGCAGGGTGATACTTTTGCCGGACGCAAAAAAACTTTCGATTTCATCGGCACTTTTCTGCTGCGCGGGAGTGAGCGGATGCAGCGGTTCGATGGGCCCGGAATAGGGTGCAAGCGCTTTGCGAGCGCGTTTGGGCAAGGTGGTGAGTCGGTCATCGAGTCCGCTCGGTAGCGCCGCCGACATGACTTCGCCCAACGTGCACATGTAATAATCGCTCATCCATTGCCATAAAGCCAGTTGTTCGCTCGTGACACACGGTGCGTAATCGAGCACGCGCGTGATAGGACGGATCTTAGTGATCAGTTCGTCGGGGATAGGTTCGGTATGCTCACGGAGCACGATGCCGTTGACCTGCTTGCGCATGAGAGGCACCTCAACGCGTGTGCCGGGTTCGGGCAAAGATAGACCATCCGGGACGCTATACGTATAACAATCTCGGATGGCTAACGGTAATATGATATCAACGAAGTTGATAATTTTAGATTTTAGATTTGTGATTTTTGATTTTCTTCCGCTGCTAAAGCTTTGTTATAGCAAGCGCGGCAGAGGGGTTCGTAACTGTCGGTTTCGCCGAGGAGGACACGTTTGTCGGAAGCGACAAGGCGGTGGCTGACATAAGCGAGGTCGCCGCAGTGAACGCAGATAGCGTGGGTCTTATAGACATCTTCGGCGATAGCCATGAGAGCCGGCATCGGACCGAAAGGTACACCCTTGAAGTCCATGTCCAGACCTGCCACAATGACGCGAATACCGCGTTCAGCCAGTTGGCGGCATACATCCACGATACCCATGTCGAAGAACTGCGCTTCGTCAATACCGACTACGTCGATATCATCGACCATGAGGAGGATGTTCTGACTGCTGTCCACCGGTGTCGACTGGATGACGTTGCGATCATGGCTGACCACATCTTCCTCGCTATAGCGCACGTCGATAGCGGGCTTGTAGATTTCTACTCGTTGCTTGGCAAACTTAGCGCGTTTCATACGGCGGATGAGCTCTTCGGTCTTACCGGAGAACATAGATCCGCATACTACTTCGATGGATCCCCGGCGGAGTGCCGGACCTTTGGTGTCACGTTCTGAAAACATAGGATTGGTGTTTGATTTCAAAAATTCGGTGCAAAAGTAATAAAAAAATTGTATATATGCAAGCAAAAAAAATTTTTTCCTTAAAAACTTGTGTATTTCAAAAAAAAGTTGTACTTTTGCACCCGATTTTGTATATTGAAGATTATGCGCATGCGCGTACGAACCATATGGATAGTGCTTTTGGGTTGCTTTTGGTCGGTGAATTCGGCCTTGGCGGACGAGCGTCCGTACCTGTGTGAGATCGGTCTGCAGGGCGGTATCGGTTACTATGTAGGTGACGCGGCGCCGCATATCTTCATGAACCCGCGCGAGGCGTACGGCATCCATTTTCGGTACAAGTTCACCAAGCGTTGGGCGATACAGGCCAAGTTCAGCGGTCAGCGTATCACGGGGCATGAGTTCGACATGAAGGGAGTGCAGTTGGATGAGATGTGGTCGAACAGGTTGTACAACGTGGACGTGATGGCGGAGTTCAATTTCTTTCGCTTCGGCAGTTCGAACAAGTACGACAAGCGCATCAAGCCCTTCACGCCTTATATCTTCTTAGGTATAGGCGCGGGCGTGTACAGCGATATGAAGAACAGTCAGGGTCGAACCATCACCGCGTCGGGATATATCCCGCTGGGTATCGGCTTTAAGTGGAAGTTCGCAGAGTTCGCGGGACTGAACATCGCCTGGCAGCATAACATCTACTGGTCGGATGACCTGGAGGCAAGCCGTCCGCTCAACGACAAACATGACTTGAACGGCTGGAACTGGATGAACTGCGACCTGACGGGTATGTTGACCGTTGGCATAGTTTTTGAATTCGGAAGGGCGAAGGGTCCTTGCAGAGTCTGCAACTCTGATTGAAGATTTTAGATTTAAGATTTGAAAATGGCTTATAAAGAACAGATAGATAAGGCACGATTGCCGCGACATATCGCCATCATTATGGACGGTAACGGTCGCTGGGCCAAGAAACAGGGTCTGGCGCGTATGTTCGGTCACAAGCAAGGCGTGGAGACGGTACATAACATCACTGTGGCGGCAACCGCGCTGGGTGTGGAGTACCTGACGCTCTATACCTTCAGTACGGAGAACTGGAACCGCCCGAAAGAGGAGGTGGATGCGTTGATGGGTCTGCTGGTGGACACGATCGTCAAGGAGACACCGACGCTGATGAACAACAACGTACGTCTGGAGACTATCGGCGATATCGAGCGTCTGCCGGAAGGTACGCGCCAGAAGTTCATTGGTTGTATCGAAGAGACGAGCAAGAACACCGGTCTGACGATGGTGATTGCGCTCAGTTATTCGTCGCGCTGGGAGATCACGGAAGCCGTTCGTCAGGCAGTGCGTCAAGCGCAGGCCGGTACGCTGCGTGCCGAAGAGGTGAACGAGCAGTACGTGAGCGGACTGATGACGACCAAGAACATGCCCGATCCGGATCTGCTGATCCGTACCAGCGGCGAGTACCGCATCAGTAACTTCCTCTTGTGGCAACTGGCGTACAGCGAGTTGTACTTCACCGACTGCCTCTGGCCGGAGTTTACGGAAGAAGAGTTCTACAAGGCCATCGTCGACTATCAGAAACGCGAAAGAAGATTTGGAAAAACGAGTGAACAAATAAAGTGAAAAAATTACTATACATAGCAGTCCTTTGTCTCTTGTCCTTCAGCGCAGCGGTCTTTAGTCCCGTATCTGCGCAGGATATCGAGTACGGCATGACGAGCAAGCGGTATGAGATAGCCGGTATCGAAGTGGAGGGCGCAGACAGTTACGAGGACTTTGTGCTGATCGGTTTCTCGGGCTTGGCCGTAGGCGATAAGATCGATGTGCCGGGTGACCAGATCACCAAAGCTATCAAGCGGTTCTGGAAGCAGGGCTTGTTCTCCAGCGTCAAGATCAAGGCTAAGAAGATAGAAGGCAATAAGATCTGGCTCGTCATCGCCCTCGAGCAGCGTCCGCGTGTGAGCGAGGTGAAGTACGAAGGACTGAAGAAGAGCGAGAAAGAGGATGTGGAGGTAAAAGCCGGTATTCGTCAGGGCTCGCAGATGACGCCTAACCTCGAGGACCACTGCAAGACCGTCATCAAGAAATACCTGGCGGAGAAAGGTTTCCACAACGCGGATGTGCATGTAGTGCAGCGTCCGGATGCAGACCATCCGGGGTATGTGAAGGTGCTGATCGGTGTCGATAAGAAAGCCAAGACCAAAGTTGGTAAGATATACATCACCGGTAACAAGAACCTGACGCACCGCCAGATCAACAAGGCGATGAAGAAGACCAACGATAACGACATCATCAACCTCTTCCGCACGAAGAAGTTCGTGACCGAAGAGTACGAGAAAGACAAGAAAGCCGTTATCGAGAAGTACAACGAGTACGGTTATCGCGACGCGTATATCGTAGCGGACAGCGTAGTGCCGAACCCCGAAGACCCGACGCGCGTGGATATCTACATGACTATCAGCGAGGGTGATCAGTACCATGTCCGTTCGGTGAAGTGGGTAGGAAACACGGTCTATCCGTACGAACTGCTGGATGCGACGCTGGGTGTCAAGCCGGGCGATGTGTATAACCTCAAGACGCTCAATGACCGTCTGATGAACGACGACGATGCGGTCAGCAAACTCTATACCGACCGCGGATACTTGTTCTTCAACGTCGATCCGGTGGAGGTGAACGTGGAGAACGACTCGATTGACTTCGAGATGCGTATGTACGAAGGCAAGCAGGCAACGATCAACGAGATCAAGATCGTCGGTAACACGCGTGTGTACGAGCATGTCGTTCGCCGTGAGTTGTACACCAAGCCGGGACAGCTCTATAGCCAGTCGGATATCATGCGTTCGCTGCGTGAGTTGGCGCAGATGGGTCACTTCGATCAGGAGAAACTAGTGCCGGATATCCAGCCGAACCCCGAAGAGGGAACGGTAGATATCACCTATCAGCTGGAGACCAAGTCGTCTGACCAGATTGAGTTCTCGCTCGGTTGGGGTGCTACGGGTCTCGTCGGTTCGCTTGGACTTAAGTTCACTAACTTCGCTATCCAGAACCTGTTCAACAAGAAAGCGTATCGTATCGTGCCGCAGGGTGAAGGACAGACCTTCTCCATCAACGCGCGTACGAACGGTATCTATTATACCTCGGCGAGCATCTCGTTCCTCGAGCCGTGGCTGGGCGGTAAGCGTCCGAACAGCTTGAGCGCAAGTATCTACTTTGCTAACCAGACGGGTTACTCGAGCCGTTATCAGAAAGCGTACCAGAACCTGTACAACACTTATTCGAGCTATTACTACTACTCGGGTAACAGCAACTACTACCAGCAGCTGGCAGAGTCGGAGGCGGATAAGGACAAGTACCTGCGTACGCTGGGTGTGTCGATCGGTTACGGAAAACGTCTGCGTTGGCCGGATGACTATTTCTCGTTCTACGGCGAGTTGAGTTACCAGATGTATATGATGAAAGACTGGCCGTACCTGTTGATCTCGGACGGAACGAGTCATAACCTGTCGCTGAACCTGCAGCTCAGCCGTTCGTCTATCGATAACCCGATCTACACGCGTCGCGGTAGTCAGTTCACGTTAGGTCTGAAAATCACACCGCCTTGGTCGCTCATCTTCCCCGCAGACTATGCGAGCATGACAAATAATGAGAAATATCACCTGATAGAGTACCACAAGTGGAAGTTCACCGGTAAGGTCTTCACGCCGCTGACCAAAGACAGCAAACTCGTCTTGATGACCCGCGCTGAGTTCGGTTATGTGGGCCACTACAACCAGCATGTCAAGTCGCCATTCGAGACGTTCTACATGGGTGGTGACGGTATGTCGTCGTACACCAGTTATGCAACCGAGTATGTAGCGATGCGCGGTTATTCGTCGGGTTCGTTGACGCCGTACGATATCAGCACGGGACGTAACATGGGTTATCTGTATAACAAGTTCACGCTCGAGTTGCGTTATCCTATCTCGCTGGAGCAGAACGCGACGATATGGGCACATGCGTTCGTGGAGGCCGGTAACTGCTTTGCGAACATCCAGGAGTATAACCCGTTCGATCTCAAGCGCTCGGCCGGTGTAG
Organism: uncultured Bacteroidales bacterium; assembly: GCA_902774075.1. Classification (GTDB taxonomy): domain Bacteria; phylum Bacteroidota; class Bacteroidia; order Bacteroidales; family Paludibacteraceae; genus Colicola. The sequence goes on along the minus strand of CACYGT010000045.1, from coordinate 4,969 downwards.
GTGTACGTATCTTCCTGCCGATGTTCGGTCTGCTGGGTATCGACTGGGGTTGGGGCTTCGACAAGATCAACGGTTCCGACCAGTATAGCGGCAGTCAGTTCCACTTCGTCTTAGGTCAGGAGTTATAATGAAAATGAAAAGAACAATAATCATATTACTTGCAGCCCTGCTGAGTTTTGGCACGGGATTTGCAAAAGACATGTCGGTAGTGTATATCGACATGCAGTATATCTTGAAGAACCTGCCTCAGTACGAGCAGGCACAGGAGCAGTTGACGATGCTCTCGAAGCGCTGGCAGAAAGAGATCGAGGCGGCGCAGCAGGAGGCACGTGTGATGGCGACCAACTACCAGACAGAGCAGATCTTCCTGAGCGAATCGATGCGTACGGAGCGTGAGCAGGAGATCGTCAAGAAAGAGCAGGAAGTGCTGGAACTCAAGCGTAAGTATTTCGGTCAGGAAGGAGAGTTGTACAAGAAACGCGAGGCGCTCATCATACCCATTCAGGACGATATCTACACGGCTATTCAGGACCTGGCGAACGAGAAAAAGATAGACATCGTCAAAGACCGTTCGGCCGACCCGTCCCTCATTTACATGTCATCCAAACTGGATATATCTGATCAAGTTTTACATAAGCTTGGAGCGAAATAACGAATAAAAAATTATAAAGATGAAAAAGATTATTATTGCATTGATGCTGATTTTGCCTATGGCAGTCAGCGCACAGAAGTTCGGTCACATTAACACGCAGGAAGTCTTCTCGCAGATGCCGGAAGTAGCTCAAGTACGTGCTCAGATGGATACCATCAACAGCCAGTACGAGACGCAGCTGACGATGATGCAGGAGGAGATCCAGAAGAAAGCACAGGACTATCAGGCTCAGGAAGCTACGATGGCTGAGGCTGTTAAGCAGATCCGTCAACAGGAGTTGCAGGAGATGCAACAGCGTATCCAGTTGTTCTACCAGACGGCAGAGCAGGATATCCAGAAGAAGCAACAGGAGTTGTTAGCGCCGGTACACGAGAAGATGGCGAAAGCTATCAAGGCCGTAGGCGAGCGCGAGGGATATACCTATATCTTCGACAGCCAGGCTATGGTACATATCGGTACGGATGCTATCGACGTAACTCCGGCGGTTAAGAAAGAGCTGGGAATTAAATAATGGCGGACGGCTATCTGGAGAGTCATTATGCCGAGTACGAGAAGAAAAAGGCAGAATGGCTAAAAAAGAAAAACTCATATTCCTACAATCATGGTAGAAAAGATTCAAAAGACACTACGCGATAGTGCGGTTGCCCGCTGGGCAGTGCTTGTGCTGGTAGCCAGCATGATGTTCTTCGCGTATATGTTCGTCGATATCCTCTCGCCGTTGGCCTCGCTGCTGGAGAGCAGTCTGAACTGGGACCGCGGTGACTTCGGTACATACGCAGCGGGTGAGTACCTGCTGAACGTGTTCGGTTTCCTCATCCTGGCGGGTATCATCCTGGACAAGATGGGTGTGCGTTTCACGGGTCTGCTGAGTGCCAGCCTGATGGTGATCGGCGCAGCAATCAAGTACTGGGGTATCTCCTGGCCGGAGGCCAATACCGTGGAGTGGCTCAACGCTTGGTGGCCCGCTATGCCGGGTAGTGCCAAGTTGGCTATGTTCGGTTTTATGATCTTTGGTTGCGGCTGTGAGATGGCCGGTACGACGGTTAGTAAGATCCTTGCTAAGTGGTTCAAGGGCAAAGAGATGGCGCTTGCGATGGGCCTCGAGATGGCGATCGCGCGTCTGGGTGTGTTCGCCGCTATGTGGCTGGCACCGATGTTCAGCGCTAAGTTCGCGGTAGACGGAACGGACTCCGTAACCGCTCCGCTGCTCTTCGCGTCCCTGCTGCTCGTAGTGGGCTTGCTCAATTTCTTTGTGTTCACGATCATGGACAAGACCTTCGACAACCAACTCGTAGCCATCGGTGAAGCGACGGCCGAGAAAGATCCGGAGGATGAGTTCCATGTGTCGGACCTCAAGCAGATTCTGACCTCGAAGATGTTCTGGATCATCGCGCTGCTGTGCGTGCTGTACTACAGCGCTATCTTCCCCTTCCAGCGTTTTGCGACGAACTTCCTGGAGGAGACGCTCGCTATCAGCAATGCGGAGGCAGCAGGCTTGTTCAAGTGGTTCCCGATACTCGCAATGGTACTGACGCCGTTCCTGGGCGCGTTCATCGACTATAAGGGCAAAGGCGCTTCGATGATGCTGCTCGGTGCGGTCATCATGATCGCGTGCCACTGTGTGTTCGCCTTCGTGCTGCCGGCTTATCCGAGTAAAGTCCTGGCGCTCATCACGATCCTCGTGCTGGGTGTGAGCTTCTCGCTCGTTCCGGCTTCGATGTGGCCGTCTGTGCCGAAGATCATCGACGAGAAAGTGCTGGGTTCGGCGTACTGCCTGATCTTCTGGGTACAGAACGTAGGCTTGTGCCTCGTTCCGCTGCTGATCGGTAAGTTGCGTGTAGCTACCAACGGTTACCTGGTACCGATGATCGTCTTTGCTTCGTTCGGTGTGCTGGCTTTCTTACTGAGCCTGGCCCTGAAGGTAGAGGACAAAAAGAAGAACTATGGATTGGAGCTTCCTAACAAAAAGAAATGATGCGCTCTGCGTGACGACAGACAGTCGGAAGGTGACTTCCGGCTGTGTGTTTGTTGCACTCAAAGGCGAACATTTTGATGGGAATGACTTTGTGGAGCAAGCCAAGGCGCAGGGTGCAGCGTATGTGATAGGCGGCGAGAATGCGCTCAAGGACTTGCAGGACCTCGCGCGCGCTTGGCGCAGAGAGTTGAACATACCGATCCTCGCTATCACCGGCACCAACGGCAAGACGACAACCAAAGAGTTGACGGCCGCGGTGCTCAAGACCAAGTATAATCTCTACTATACGCAGGGCAACCTGAATAACCAACTCGGTGTGCCGCTCACCTTATTAAATATAACGCGCGCGCACGAGATGGCGATCGTGGAGATGGGTGCGAGTCATCCGGGCGATATCCAAGAACTCGTCGAGATAGCGGAACCTAACTACGGTCTGATCACCAATGTGGGCAAGGCACATCTGCAGGGCTTCGGTTCGTTTGAAGGAGTGATGCGCACCAAAGCGGAGTTGTACGACTGGCTTGTGGCGCACAAGGGTACGATCTTCCAAAACGCGGATAACCCCTATCTCAAACAGATGTATGGCGGACCTGCGGTCCTCTACCACACCGGCACAATGCCGGAAGGAACGCATCTGGTAGGAGGCTATAATGCAGAGAACGTATCGGCAGCGCTGTGCGTAGGCGAATACTTTGGTGTGAGTCGTGAGGCGGCGCTGGAAGCTATTCGCGCGTATGTGCCGAGTAACAACCGCTCGCAACTCATGCAGACCGAGAAGAATACGGTTGTCGTCGATGCCTATAACGCCAACCCGACGTCCATGACTGCAGCCATCAATGCCTTTGAAGGCAACTGTTATATATTGGGCGCGATGCGCGAGTTAGGTGCGTATAGCCATCTCGAGCATCAGAATATCGTCAACATGCTGCTGGAACGCAAGGCAGACAAGGTGCTGCTGGTAGGCGAGGAATACAAAGAGACAACGGCGCCCTATCCGGTCTATGACAACGTGCAGGCACTCTGCGAGGCGCTGAGCAAAGAGCCGCTGGCGGGCTATCGTATCCTGCTTAAGGGCAGTAGAAGTAATGAATTAGAGAGAGTGATTCCGTTATTATGAACAATAAGAAGATTTGGGTATTAGTCGTAGTGCTGCTTCTCGTCATCGGCGGGTTGCTGTTTTGGGTGTGGTACCAGAACCGGGAACTGAACGAGATCGTAGAGCAGATGGAGATAGAGAAAGAGGAGTTGCAGGGAGAGTACGAAGACCTGGCGATTCAGTTCGACGGCTATCAGAACATGGAGATCCGCAACGACAGCTTGCAGGACTTGCTGAGCCGTGAGCAGAGACGTGTGCAGGACTTGCTGGAGGAGTTACGTCAGACCAAAGCCTCCAACGCACGCAGGATCGCGGAGTTGAAGAAAGAACTGGCCACCGTTCGGGCGGTAATGAAAGAGTATGTACGACAAGTGGACAGCCTCAATGCCGACAATGCCCGCCTGACGCAAGAGAACCAGTTGGTCAAGCAGGAGAATGTGCAAGTCAAGAAACAGAACACCCAACTGACGACAGAGAATGCGGCGTTGACAGAGACTGTCACCCGCGCCTCGATGCTGGAGATCACTTCGTGCAACCTCACGACCCTCAACAAGAACAACCACAAGACCCGTATGGCGTCGAACATCCGCAAGTTGCAGTTTGACTTCGTGATCGCAAAGAATATCACCTGCACACCGGGCATCAAAGACCTATACGCACGGGTGACAGACCCGCAAGGAAACCTGCTGGGTGAGAGTGAAGAACGACTCTTTGCGTTCGAGAATGAAAAGATACCGTACACCATTCGTCAGGAGATCGAGTACAGCGGTGAAGCCTATGAAGGCAGCTGTTACTGTACGCTTGGCGAACAGGAGAATGTACAAAAGGGCTTTTATATTGTTGAGTTTTTCTGCGATGGAAATCTGATCGGTTCATTTCCCTTCCAGATAAAGAAATAAAAAGCAGATTTATTTGCGTATATGAAAAAAAAGCAGTAATTTTGTACGATTTTTTTGAGGCTATTTAATTACACAACATAAATAACTGGTCGCAAACGGCGACCACAATGACGAAAAAACAGATGAATATTGTTACCAAAGAGATTGCTCTCCCCGATGGACGAGTAATCAAACTGGAGACAGGTAAGTTAGCGAAACAAGCGGATGGTGCTGTGATGGCCACGCTTGGCAACACGATGATTCTCGCTACTGTCTGCTCCGCCAAAGATGCAGTGCCGGGAACGGATTTTATGCCCCTCACTGTAGAGTACAAAGAGAAATTTGCGTCCGCAGGACGTTTCCCGGGT
>CACYGT010000044.1 GCA_902774075.1 uncultured Bacteroidales bacterium | reverse complement strand
CTCGCCCCGGGTGCATTTATTGCCCTCGCTTACTTGATGGTTATTATTAACAAATTACAGAAGAAATAATTATGGTATACTTTTTGATTTTCATCTCTGCGATATTTGTTAATAATATCGTATTGAGCCAGTTCTTGGGTATTTGCCCGTTCCTCGGCGTCAGCAAGAAGATCGAGACCGCGATGGGTATGAGTGCCGCTGTGGTATTCGTCCTCACCTTGGCAACTGTCGTTACCTATCTGCTGCAGATGTTACTTGTAGCATGGGGACTAGAGTTCCTCCAGACCATCCTCTTCATCCTCATCATCGCTGCCCTCGTGCAGATGATCGAGATCATCCTGAAGAAGATCAGTCCGTCGCTTTATCAGGCGCTCGGTGTCTTCCTGCCGCTGATCACCACCAACTGCTGTATTCTCGGTGTAGCTATTCTCGTAGCGAACGGTACCGAGAAACTGCCGATGGGCGCTGAGCACGGCATGTTGAGCGGAACACTCTTCGCTTTTGCAACCGCACTTGGCTTCGGCCTCGCGCTCATCCTCTTCGCAGGTATCCGCGAGCAATTAGCCCTCGCCAAAGTGCCCGAAGCGATGAAGGGCACCCCGATCGCCCTTCTCACCGCCGGCCTCCTCGCCATGGCCTTCATGGGCTTCAGCGGAGTAGTATAATCTATTCTAAATAAGGTACGCGCACGCTCATGCGTGTGCGTACCAACGGGGTATTAGCTCATCTGGCTAGAGCGCGACACTGGCAGTGTCGAGGTGAGCGGTTCGAGTCCGCTATACTCCACATTTTTTCCCTTCGTCGTATCGTCATCCCGTAATAACGTCATAACAAATTTTTGCACTGAGAAAAGTGAGAAATCTGAGAAAATATCGTGCCCTTGCGGCTAAGAATTCTCACTTTTCTCACAATTCTCATGTCATTTTTTCTCCGTTTGTTTCGTTTGGATTCTATCCAAACATCTATAGTATTATATACTATGTATATAATACAGGATGCTCAAAACCTTAGTGATTCCTTAGATATTGATTAGATATTCCTTAATGATTTACAGAGGTATTACCTACCAACTTTTGCGGAACAAACCGCCGATAAGACAAATCAGCAGATAGAACGGATAAAGGATTTCCAAAAGGAGCGCGATGTACCACTTTGTTTGTGGCTCGCGGGATTTAATGAGTGACCACTCGATCGGGAACTTAAAGAGGATAAGGAGCGGGCAAAGGAATTGAAGGATATTAGCCACCGCCACAAGACGCCCGCAACGAATAATATCACAGTCGGTATAGTGCGGTGCTTTTCCTGCCCAACGCATTCGTTGCTTAAAGAACGCTTTCCAACTCGTCAACGGGCGAACGATCGCCGTATAGTCCGGATTGTCTATAACGGAGACTTTGTAGCCATGACGCTTGGCAGCTTCGAGCAAGAACATATCATCGCCGGAGGGAATCTCAGGATGAATCTCGCTTTCGCACGCCAGCCACACCTCTCGTTTCACAATAAGATTTGCCCCGGAGCACATGACCGCTTTGACTTGTTTGGCTGTACGCATCGTCAATTCTTGGATAGCGGCGTACTCGGCGATTTGAAGTCGCTCTAATAAAGTCGGTTTCTCAGAAAGACTCTCCATGCGAAGCGGCAAAATAATCATATCCCCCTCTAACACTACCGCTTTTTGCGTAGCCTCTGGCAAAACGACATCATCGTCATGCAGCCACATATACTCGCTCGTTGCCGCGTGTATCAATTTAGAAAGTGCGAATTTCTTTCCTTTCCCCTCATCATTCACACCTTTGATCGGCGTGATATGTTGGGGCACAAAATTCGGATAACTCTTCGCGATACATGCTTGTTCCTCTATCGACACCGGATAGTCCGCGCACATCAGCGCCATCGCTATGCGGTGATCATTACGCACTTCGTGTTGCTTTACCGCCTCGATACGGTCAGACTCCTTAAATCGAAGTCGTTCGATGCCCGTTGCCTTCAGTGTCAAGCCCAACCGTTCACACGTTAACGCTACCGATGGATATAGGTCCGGAGTCTGAGTAAAGTCTAGGATTACCTCGTATTGCCTCCGTAATGCCCTCGTATTTATCTCGATGCCGCCTCGTACGAAAGTAGTCTCCACACCGAAGTACTTGGCATAGATATCCGCAACGATCTTATCGCCTTGCAAACTATCTTCCTTTAAGCCTTCAAGGAATAATGAACCTCCATGTATCGCGACATACTCGTACCAAAAAGCCGCACTACTCCAATCGGCTTCCAGCTCCACCTTCGGATAAGCCTCAGCAATCTTGCGCGACATCGTGATATACGGGCTCTCGTCTTTCTCTACCGGCACTTTCTCGCCATGCAGTATCCGTGCAGAAGTCGTCTGGCTGGTCGGTTTACCGTCTCGTTCCAACAAACGTTCATCGCCTGTCAATGTGATCGGTTCACCCGGATAGCATTTCTCCAGATGTACCTGCAAGAACCGCAAAGCCGTACCACAGTTCTTAAGATAGAGCGTCAACGGTTCTCCTTTTTTATAATCGCGCAGGCGCGCAAGGGCATCGTACAACACGAGCACATCGTCCGGCATATCCGAAGAGACCCGCATAAGCGGATCTCCATGGATAGCCTGCAATAGTAAAAGCCTATTTGCTATACTTTTTGATATAGGAAGGCGCACTTTCACCTTTCACCTTTCACCTTTCAATTTTCAATTTTCAATTAACATCAGGCAGCGGACTGTAGTCGCGGCTGTAACGCAGGTGTTGCTCTACATAGCCTTCCGTAAAATCGAGTTTCACATCCGTGATCTCGCCCTCGGCATTGCGCTCCACCTTATACACCGGGTTCACGAAGCCCTTATACGGCGCGAGGTTGAGTTTGGCATAACGCTCCAACACTTCCTTATGCAGTTCCGGGTTTACCTTCACCGCGTATTTCTCCACCATCTCCTTCGCTGCAGGATAGTCGCCTTCCGACGTGATACGCTGGATCTCCGCGAGCAGTTCGCCATACAGACGACGCACTCCTTCGTAGTCATTGATCTGCAGGTAATGCTTGCCATCGCGCTCAATGATCAGCATCTCACCCTCTGCGTGTTCATACACCCAATTAGCTATCAACTGACGGTTTCTCATGTGCGCCTCTTCGATGTCCTTGCCCGGCTCGATACGCACGAGTTGCGTCATCAGACCGTTCATCATCTGCTGGTAATAGCCGGCTTTATAAGCCTCCATATTCGGCAGCAGACCTAACTCCACCAGCTTCGGATCGGCCAGATAATAGAGTCCGAACAAGTCCGCACGTGCCTCTTCAATCGTCGAAGCATGTTCCTTGAGCGCGTCTTTGCTCACACCCGGCATCAACTTACCGGATCCGTGTCCAACGCACTCGTGCAAGTCCGTGTGCAGGTCGCCGCATTGTGCGCCGTACTTGGAATAGATCTCACGAATCTCATCGTCCACCATGAACTCCTCGTTGAAACCGTTACCCTTCGCCGCCTCGTTATACGCGTGCATCAAGTTGTCTATCGTCACAGACTTCGAGCCGTACTCCTTGCGAATCCAGTTAGCGTTCGGCAGGTTGATACCGATAGGCGTTGCGGGATAGCAGTCACCGGCAAGGATAGCCGCGGTGATGACCTTCGCCGACACACCCTTCACTTCCTCTTTCTTATATTTGGGATCGGTCGTCGAGTGGTCCTCAAACCACTGTGCGTTCTCCGAGATGAGTTGGGCACGCTTGGTAGCTGCCAGATCCTTGAAGTTCACCATCGACTCCCACGTACCGGTGATACCGAGCGGGTCAGAATAGGTCTCCGTGAAACCGTTCACAAAGTCCACACGGCTGTCGAGGTCTTTCACCCACGCGATACAATACTCGTTGAAGAGTTTGAGGTCACCCGTCTCGTTGAAAGCAATCATCTTCGCGATCACCTCGCGTTGCTGGTCATTCTCGGCATATTGCAGTGCCTCTTGGAGCCAATAAACGACGTGCTCCAGTGCTTCACCATACAGCCCGCCTACCTTATAGACGCGCTCCACGATCTCGCCCTTTGCGTTCTTTACCAACTGGCTGTTCAGACCGATCCACAGCGGCTCGCTGGAGTTGTCTTTATGCTTCGCGTACCAAGCCTCAGCCTCCGCCTGCGTCACTCCTTCGCCATAGTAGTTGCCGGCAGAGTTAGCTACCAGATCAACTCCATCCTGCGCGGTCGTACGTTTAGGCATCACCGCCGGGTCAAACATCACCGGCAGAATCGCTACATCATAGAGCACACCCGCCTTGTGGCACGCCTCCATAAACCATTCCACACTAAACTCCGGCAGGAACTTATCCTCGCTGTAATGATGATGAATACCATTGCTGAACCACACGCGCTTCAGATAACGCTCGAAGGCCGCGAATTCCTCCGTATTCTTATCGTACGGATAGTTGAGGTACAGCGCCTCGCACGCACGACGGATACGCAGGTTATAACGGCCGTTCTGGTCAAACAAGATATCACGTCCCCACAGCGCCGCCTCACTCAGGCAATGCACCAACTGTTTCTGTTGCAGGGTCAGCGAGTCAAACTCCGGTACATCATAACGGAGGATCTCCAAGTCATAGAACTTATCCACGTTGTATTGGAAACTTTGCTCTTTTTGTTGACAGCCGCAGAGTATCCCCGCGGCTGCCAATATAATCATTAATTGTTTTCTCATTAGATACGTTCGAGTACGGTGCGTACCAACTCTTTGATACGCGGTTTATAATCGGTGTTAGCGGCCTCGACCTTGCGTTGTGCGATGATGCAGCAAACGGTCATAGCGCGGTGACCCATATGGAGAGCCAAGCCGGCGATACAGCTACCTTCCATCTCGTAGTTCGTGATACGCTGTCCTTCGTAGCGGAACTCCGTGATTTTCTCATTGATATCGGGTACAGCCAGATCCACACGCAGTACACGGCCTTGCGGACCATAGAAACCGTTCGCAGCAATCGTGCAACCACGAGTCATATCGTCTTTCGCGATGCGGTTTACAAGCTCCGGATTAGCAGCCACTACATACGGCACAGCCGCTTTCTTCGGATAGCCGATGAAGTCTACAAGTGCTTTCTCGAAACCAAGGTCTGCAATCTTATCGCGGTCTTTGTAAAATGCCAACACACCATCAAAACCGATTGATTTCTGGCTTACGAGGAACGTACCCAGAGGGATATCCTCCTGCATGGCACCGCTCGTACCGATACGTACGATATCCAGCACGCGCTTCTCGGCTTTCTCCTCGCGGGTGTTGAAATCAATATTTGCCAACGCGTCGATCTCGTTCATCACGATATCGCAGTTATCCGTACCGATACCGGTCGAGATACAAGAGATACGTTTGCCTTGGAACTTACCGGTGATCGTATGGAACTCACGACTCTGTACGTCGCACTCGATCGAACCTTCGTCAAAGAAGGAAGCCACCATGTTTACGCGGTCTTGGTCACCTACAAGGATGATCTTGTCGGCCAAGAACTCCGGTCTCAGATGCAAATGAAATGCAGAACCATCACCATTGATGATTAACTGCGAAGCTGGAAAATGTTTCATAGTATTTATAATTTAAAATATCAAATATCAAATTTCAAATATCCAATACGCGCAGCGTCACGCTTCACCTCCGGTGAAAGTCAACGGAAGTGTACTGCCTTTCGGTGCACCGCCTACAGGCTGAATCGTACCGAACTTCTGCTCGTACTGACCTACATTATTCTGCAACGCGCCAAGGATCTTCTTTGCCTGATCCGGCGTTACTATTACACGAGCTACTACATTCGCCTGCGGAACACCCGGCATCAACTGTGCAAAATCCAACACGAACTCCGTAGGAGTGTGCGCGATGAGCGCAAGGTTTGCAAACACGCCCTGCTGTTTGTCCGGGGCGATATTAATCTTTAATTCTTTCTGTTCTGCCATATACTTTAAACTTTAAACATTCTTATCTCACTTTCGTTCGAACGATTATTTCAACATTAAACTTTTATCACCATTTATATTTTTTCGGAATAATTAACATATAGAGATTGACGAGCGGTAAGGTGATATCGAACCACAACACACTCATCATACTAAATCGATGTAAACCCATTCGCCGCGCCGACACATTCAAAATCGCCGTCTGCAGGATCCATCTCACCAGGAACAAACCAACCGCCGCAAATAGCGTAATAGACAATGGACAATGGACAAAGAAGATGTAATAGATGATGATACCCAATACCGCTGCATAGAAAAGTCCGCGTGTGATCGGCTCAAACGCCAGGCGCGCCTTCGTCTCCGTGCGATAAGCCGGAGAGACGGACACATGACGTCTCTTCTGCTGCCACCACTCCTTCATCGTCTTCTTGGCCAACGACCACGTAAACGATTCACGACTAATCACTACGGCCGTGTTGGCTTTCGTCGCTACATGGTTCACAAACAAGTCATCGTCACCAGCCTTATTGGTCATCAAGTGTGTGAAACCGCCCGACTCAAAGAACAAACTCTTCTTATATGCCAAGTTACGTCCCACACCCATATACGGATGTCCGCAAAGCGCTGCACCCAAGTAATGAAGACCGTTGAACAAGGTATCAAAACGCACTAAACGGTTCACATGGCCTTTCTCATAGAAATAGGCGCCAAAACCCAAAACGATATCTTTACCTCCTTCAAAGCCGGCCATCATCGAACGTATCCAATGATTGCTTTCCGGTGTACAGTCCGCGTCTGTCAACAACAGATAGTCGTATTGGGCGGCCTTTGCGCCTAAGGTAAGCGCCAGCTTCTTTGTCGATCCCACTCGCGCCCCATACGGCACAAACGTCATATGCAGACGTGCGTTATGAACCATATACTGCTCAATCACCTCGCGCGTGTTGTCCTCCGAGCCATCGTCCACTACAATCACTTCGTACTCAGGATAGTCCTGCGTCAACAAGGCCTGCAAGTAGCTCGACAGGTTCTCGCTCTCGTTATGCGCGCAAAGGATCACGCTCACTCCGGGAAGTGCTGCATCCTGCTCTCTGCCCTCTGACTTCTTCCGCAACTTCCTCGCCGGTGCGGCCATGTAGCGGCTGTACCAATACACCTGTGCCAAGAACAACACAAGCAATGTACCCAAGAGCACCCAATCTAATATGGTCAAATTCTCAATGATCAATTTTCAATTTTTAATTTGTAGGTGTGCACACTACTTCCGTCTTCGGCCTTCACGGTGATCACAAACGGCTTACCGTTCACCTCGCCGGGCTCTATACTCATCTCCTTCGCGTCTAACTTACGACCGTTGAAACGGGCTTTCTCGCCTTTGATATTGGTCAGAGTACCGATACCGCGGAAACCTTCAATCTTAATCGTGCCGTTCTGAGCACCCAGCGCCGACAACTTAACCGTCTGCACCTTCTCACTGTTCGGGTTAAACGCAGTCCATTCCTTGCCGTTGATCGTCAACTTATCAATACGCGAGGAGTAAATCAACTCTACATCATCCACATACAACGCGTTTCCGTCATACAAACCGTCATTGGCACGGAATGCCGGGTAGTTACCTGCCGAGAAAATGACGTTACACATCGTCGGTGCACCGTTGTTCTTATACAAAATAGGCACTTTGATCAGCGTCCACTCATCGTACTTAGCACGTGCACGGTACCAACCTTCTGCCACCTGCTTCACCGGCTCGTCAATACCGCACTCGTTACCGTCCGTCGCCGAACGGATATCCGACTCCTCGTTGATACGCTCCGTGTTCGTACAACCGCCCGCTTTGTTCTTATACAGACTACTCTTAGCGGTGCCTACCCACGAATAGAACAACAGATGAAAATCTTCTTTCTCCGTATCCGGACCAACACGTTTGATCCACACAGCCATCGTATCCGGACGATACGTCCAAGCAATACCGCCTTCTGTTCCGGCGGTTGCACTGTTGAGGTTCAGACCCTTCAAGTACTGCCAAGGACGACCCAAAGACACGTATCCGGGACCCGTAGCTCCCAAGTTCAACTTGGGAATACCGATCGCTCTATCCGTCACGTACGCACAATAACCCGTACGTCCCGGTTTCTGAAACATAAACGTAAACTTCGAACCGATCTGACTCACATTACTACCGTGCCAATCGGCCAACTGCACATCACTCTTGAACTTATCCGTCCAGTTCTCAAAATGCGGATCAGGCAACTGTTGCGCGTAGATAGGTAACGCCATCAACAGCGCCAATACCACTCCTAATTTATTCATTTTTCTCATTTTAACACAAATTTGGCGCAAAGATACGAAAAAATTTGCATATATGCAAAATTTTATCAAAAATAATCGCATTTACTTGTGTAAATAGAAATTTTTGATTAAATTTGTGCTCGAATTTGTTATAGACATGAATGTATTTGGCGAAAAATGGACGTTTACCAGCTTCGGAGAGTCACACGGAGCGGCAATAGGTGGAGTACTGGATGGTGTTCCCGCAGGTCTGCATATTGACTTCGATATGATCCGTGCAGAATTGGCTCGTCGTGCCGGCAAAAAACCTACCGAGGTTTCATTAGACTTTTACCGAGGTTTTACCGGAGTTTCTTCGCGTGCTCAAAACGAACCCGACGAAGTCGAATGGCTCTCCGGCGTACTCGATGGTGTCACGCTCGGCACACCGATTGCATTCATCATTCACAACAAAGACGCGCGACCCGAAGACTACGAATTTCTCAAGCATAACTACCGCGTAGGACATGCCGATAAAGTCTATGAACTCAAATACGGTATTCGCGACCACAGAGGCGGCGGAAGAGCCTCTGCCCGCGAGACAGCCGCACGCGTCGTAGCCGGTTGCATCGCCAAACAGACCCTGCGTCTCAAAGGTATATCTATCAGAGCTTCTCTTATCCAAGTAGGTGCAGAGACAGACCCCGCTAAGTTCGCCGACACGATTGCTGCCTATCAGAAAGACGGTGACTCAATCGGCGGTATCATCGAGTGTCGCATCAACGGTCTGCCCGCAGGGACAGGTGAACCGATCTTCGACAAACTGCAAGCACATTTGGCTTTCGCGATCATGTCTATCAATGCTTGCAAAGGATTTGAGTACGGTACCGGTTTCGGCGGCGTCACCCAACCCGGTTCGGCCATCAATGCAATCAGCGGTGGTATAGCAGGCGGCATTTCCGATGGCACAGAAGTTATCTTCCGTTGTGTCTTCAAACCGACTCCTTCTACACCCAAAGCCGGCGTAAAAGGAAGACACGACGCGTGTGTTGCCGTGCGAGCCGTTCCGGTGGTGGAAGCTATGACAGCCCTCTGTTTGGTACAGTTTTTGTAGGAAAACATAGATCGAAATCTCGTGATCTCGAAAAATCATAAATCGTAAATGAATAATGAAGATGCACAAGTAGTAGAATAACCAAAAAAGCGCCTCAAACGGCGCTTTTTTTGGTTGTTTAGCCTTTGATGGCTAAGCTATCGTTTGTTTCTTATTTGAAAACATACTCACAGAAATCAGACGGATTACCGGGATTCTTGCTGTTGGAGTGTTTGAGAGTCACTTTCAAACCTGTGAGTTTGATGGCAGCTTTGTCATTGAGAGCCTGAGCAGCAATCGAAGCAGTCTCAAAAGCCGCTTTCATCGATGTTTTCGCCTTCGTCTCCGTGGAATTGATCATAAATGTTTTTCCACCTTCTGTAACCGGCTTTGCTACCTTGCTAATCTCATCGATAAACAGTTGCTCATAGGTGAGCTGATAGAGCATTGCATCACCCGACTCCAGTGCGGATGCATCATATCCAAGGTCGAAAATCTGGCTTTCTACCGTCTCGTTGCAAGCGGTGAAACCAAACATAGCCACACAGGCCATCAATGCAAAAAGAATCTTTTTCATAATAGTTGTAATTAATTATAAATTATTTATACAATACAAATGTCATCGGTGCTTGCTCTGGCATATCGGTTATAGTAATATCAATGGAGTTCTTATCTGCATTGTAAATACCGTGGTAGATCTCTACTCCATCCATATTCGTACCTTTAGCACCCTTGATACTGATTACTTTGCCTGCCATTTCCCACACCAAAAGATCTTGTTTTTTGGGCTCCGTTGCGGGTGGAACCAGACTTTCATAGGTACATTTGAAGTTGGTGTGAAACGTGAACTGGGTATAAGCTGTCTTCTCATTTTCGGTAACGGTGCAGCGATAAGTGTGACCTGCTATCGGCTGAGTGAGAGGATCTGCTTTCTTCTCGCACGAAGAGAAGCCCATTGCTACGGCGCAAAGCGCCATCATTGCTACTAAAAACTTTTTCATAACTTTAGTTGTTTTATAGAGTTTAACACATTACTCATTCGGATTTCTGAGTTCTAAGGTGAGCGGTTTGTTCTTCTCGCCTGTCTTGACCTTAAGAGATTTGTATGCCAGACACTCATCTTGTGCATCAAAGACTGCGAAGAAGACAGTAATCTCTTCGTCGGCCCCCACACTGCTCGGAGCGAAATCGTCCGGCGATTTGAGTTCGAAATGAGCTACGCCGGCTTCGTTGGTCTTAACCGGAGCGTCTTTGTAATTTTCCTTGTAATATGAGCCTCCAATATCGCCATGAGCCACAGCCTTGTACACCAGAACACCAGCCTGAGGATTACCGTCTTTCAGTACGGTAACATCTACGGTTGCTTCTGTCTTGTACTGAACACAACCGCTCATTACTACGGCTACCAAAGCCGCCAAAAGAATCTGAAACTTTTTCATAATTGCATCCTTTTTATGAGTTAATTTATAGTTACTGTATCAATTTGTCCGCAAAGATAGTACTTTTTTTTGATATACGCAAGAAAAATAGCACACTTTTCTCGCAAAGTGTGCTATTTTTTACCTAAAGACGATTTAGTTGGGCTTATTTAACCACAACCGGCTCATACTTTGGAACGAGACTCTTCATTACTGTCCAGCCGATTAAGTAAGCCACCGCGCAGATGCAGAAGATGATCATGTATCCTGCCGGCTTGCCGCTGAAGCCCATGAACTGGAACGCCTCGCCCATCTTGTCCGCATGGGTGAACAGCATACCCGAACCCTTGTTGATGAGGAACGAACCAACACCACCTGCCATGGCACCGATACCCGTGATGGTAGCGACAGCCGACTTCGGGAACATATCACCCGTTGTCGAGAAGATATTCGCACTCCAGCTCTGGTGAGCCGCTCCTACGATACCGATGATGATGGCTACAGCCCAAGGACCATAGACGCCACCCAGCGGTTGAGCAAACAACGCAATGATGGGGAAGAACGCGAAGATGAGCATAGCGCGCATACGACCTGCATACGGCTCCATACCTTTCTTCTCCACAAAGATCTTCGGCAGATAACCGCCAAACAGAGAAATAACGGTCACAATCGCATAAAGCGTGAAGATCAACGCGATACCTTGCGGATCGGAAGCCTTAATACCGAACTGGTCTTGGAAATATGCCGGAGCCCAGAAAAGGAAGAACCACCAAACACCGTCGGTCATGAATTTACCAAACGCAAACGACCAGGTCTGTTTGTGTTTGAAAGCTTCCGCAAACGACATTTGTTTTTCTTCTTTAACCTCCTCTTTCGGAGCATCTTTCTCGTCCTGATGGATATACTCCAACTCAGCCGCATTCACGTGCTTGGACTCGGTCGGTTTGTCATAGACAAAGATCCAGACACCGGCCCAGATGAAGCCGAGCGCACCGATGATGATGAACGCCCACTCCCAACCGAGACTCTTCGCCAGCAGAGGGATAGTAGCCGGAGCTGCGAGCGCACCTACTGATGCACCTGCATTGAAGAGCGCCGTTGCAAACGCACGGTCTTTCTTAGGGAAATACTCTGCGGTCACCTTGATAGCAGCCGGGAAGTTACCTGCCTCACCAAGTCCGAGAATCAGACGGCAAGCAAGGAACAACCATACACTCACCATCGAGATAGATGCCGCTATCGTACCTGTTGCTTCTAGCAACGCTGCCTTGTCTGCTACGCCAACGATATGCTCGGTTACAAAACCGCAACCTGCGTGCAGCACAGCACCCAACGACCAAACAACGATCGCAATCAGGTAACCTTTCTTCGTACCCATCCAGTCGATGAACTTACCGGCAAAGAGGCAGAAGATGGCGTATGCAATCGAGAATACACCGGTGATCGTACCGTAGTCGGAATCGGTCCAGTGGAACTCAGGTTGAATAAACTCTTTGAAGGTCAAGGACAGCACTTGGCGATCCATATAATTGACCGTAGTGGCGAAGAAGAGCATCGCACACATGACCCAACGCCAGTTGGTCATGACAGCTTTCTTAACGTCATTCATAATTTTTCAATTTTCAATTTTCAATTTTCAATTGATATTATTTCCGGCACGCGGAAATAATATCAAAGCATTCCTTACATTTGTCGGTCACGTACTTCCAGTCTCCGGCTTTTACCTTGTCGGACGGGAACAATTTGGAGCCCATTCCTACGCAGTACACGCCTGCAGCGAACCATTTCTCCAGGTTCTCCTTCTCCGGAGCTACACCGCCGGTAACCATGATCTTCGACCACGGCATCGGAGCCATTAGACCCTTCACGAGGTTCGGGCCAACTACATCACCCGGGAACACTTTCGTGAAGTTGCAACCAACTTCCTGTGCCAGACCGATCTCGCTCGGTGTCAAGCAACCCGGACAATAGGTCACGCAACGACGGTTGCAAACAACGGCGATATCCTTGTTGAACAACGGACCCACTACAAAGTTAGCGCCCAACTGCAGGTACAACGAAGCGGTCGGAGCATCTACAACGCTACCGATACCGAGTGCCAGTTCCGGGCACTCAACAGCTACCCACTTGCTCAGTTCACCGAATACCTCGTGTGCAAAATCGCCACGGTTGGTGAACTCGAAAGCGCGTACACCGCCTTCGTAACAAGCCTTAATCACGTTCTTGCAAACTTCTACATCTTTGTGGTAGAACACAGGAACCATCGGAGCGGCCTTAATCTTGGCCATCACCTCAAACTTATCGAACTTTGCCATAAAATCCTTTCAGTTTTCAATTTTCACCTTTCAATTTAACGCTGTACACGACCATTTGCGTTACCACCTGCAAGGCTCAGTACTTCGTCCTCAGAAACGAGGTTGTAGTCACCGTTGATCGTGTGCTTCAATGCACTTGCTGCTACTGCGAACTCAAGCGCTGCACCTTGGTTGTCTGGATACTTGAGCATACCATGGATCAGACCGCCGGAGAAGCTGTCACCACCGCCCACGCGGTCGATGATCGGGTTGATCTCGTAACGCTTGCTCTGGTAGAACTCCTTGCCGTTGTAG
>CACYGT010000043.1 GCA_902774075.1 uncultured Bacteroidales bacterium | reverse complement strand
TGCGCTGCTGCTGGCGATAGGTGTAGGTGTTCCAGCGCTTCATACAGATCTCGTAGAGATTGGCGAATTCAGCTTCGGGGTTCAGTAAGGCCCACAGGAGACGGAACGAGTCGCGCTTGGCAATCACATGTTCTAAGGGTTCGGAGTTCATAAGCTTTTTTATTTCTTTTTTATGATTGATTTTTTCTTTAAAAATTATAAATAATAATCAATCACGTTACACGATGCATAGTTTTTCTCTTTTGGTCCTTTTCTCTTTTAGTCGAGACCGCTTTCCTCCAGTTTGTAGCAGGTTACGAAGCCGATGAAGAGGTCTATACGGAAGGAGCGCCAACCGCGTTTGTCGAGGTCGTAGTAGGCGACGGTGGCAAACTCGGAGTTTTTACTCCGAGCACCCGACGAAGGATGATGCTCGTCCGGAATGAGGGACGGATCCACGCGTATTTGAGGGCTTGGCTCGATGTTATTTTCCGTCCTTTGAGGATAACGGGGTTTTCCTTCTTGAGGTGGTTGGCGGCATACATGAGCCGCTTTAGTTTTTTGATGTCGTTTGGCATAACATTCAGGAATTAAGAATTACACATTACTTGTTCAATGAACGGTCATCATCTAGGAGGAACTCCAATAGCTGCTCGCGGGTGAGTCTTTCGTATTGCCTGACGGAGTGGTTTGCTTTGAACACAGCCATCCGTACAAAATACCGCAGAAGTAAACACCTTTTGTAAGCTGTAGGGTCGATGCCCTTGTTGCGAAGTTTTCTCATAAAGCCTCCGTCACGGTTGTTGGTATAGTTGTCAACACAGCGTAGGTTACTGATGTGGTTGTAGGTGGTGCATCCATTGATATGGTCTATGGTGTAGCCAGGGGGAATAGTACGACCGGCAGCCATCCATACAGCATGAGAGACGAGGATGTGCTTATGAAGACCGAAAGCATTCTTAAACTGCAAATAATCGGCCTTTCCGTGTGAATATTCCATGTGACCATATTTGACTCTATTTGCATTCACAAGAGCATTTAGTCCATTGGGATAGATTTTTACACCGTAGGTTTGTGTAATGGAGCAATAGAACGAGATCCCTGTTTCCGGGCAAGTGGCGACATAGTGAACGCGGACACTGTTAAAGAGAAAGGATGTGCCTTCGAGTTCCGGCACACGGATGATTTCAAATGTTCGTTGGCGCATAGCAATCGGGGATTTGGAGGCCGAAGAGGGCGGCGGCGATGAAACACAGGAACGCGATGAGCGCGAGAAAAAGAGGGTCGCGAAATCCGTAGAGGGAGAGTGCTCCCAGAACGAGGAAGAGGGTGATAAACACCGAAGAAAAAAATACGTAAACCATTTCAAATTTCAAATTTATGATTTATGATTTTGTTCGGTGCGTACTCGATTACGCACCACCTATCTTTCGAAAGGCGGTGCAAAGGTAGGTATAAAAAAAGCACCCCTTAAGAGGAGTGCCAAAACTCTGCGGATTCTGTGAAAACTCTGCGAAATCTCTGCGATTTCTCTGCGAGCTCTGCCAAAATTCTGCGTCTATTTTGTTGTACGAGCCTTACAAAAATCGCTCGCTGTTAGGTCGTATTTGGATTGAAAACGATTAAAGACGATGGCTCTTTGTGCGTCTGAGGCGTACTGATTGATATTGATGCAGCCGATATGTTGCAGACGGTATAGTCCGCGGCAGTAGTCGATTTTAGAAGTGGCCTGCTTTAGCTCGGCATCAAGTCTTTCACGGATGTTCTCTTCCGAAAAGCGCGCCGAGATACAGAAGAAATCCGGCGGTATAGTCGAAGGGGTGTCGGAATGGCATTCCGACGTAACAAAAGAAGATTCGCACGGAGCGGAAGAGTTGAAGGAAATGTAGACGTTAACTACGATGGGTGAAAATTTTTTTTGACATACTAGTGATAAATTTTATGAATAAATCCGCTCACTCATAGCAAGCAAGCGGATTTATTCGGGTTAATAAAAAAATACGAATATCTCCTAATGGAAAGTTCTTCCATTATAAATGTCTCTATTTTTCTTGTTTAACCTTTGCCGGTGCAAAGGTACGGAAAATTTCGCACATATGCAAAAAAAAAGGAGAAAAAAAATGAAAGCCATCAGAAAAAGGTGAAAGGTTAGAGGTGAGAGGTGAGGGGAAAGAAAATCCCCAAAAATAGTGATTTAGCGTCAATTTCTTGTGTATATCAAAAAAAAGCAGTACTTTTGCACGCTTTTTGAAAGATTAAGGTATGAAAAGATATATAGAGGTATTGGTTTTTGCGCTCATATGCGCCCTATCTACGTGGGCGCAGGAGGAGTTTGACGCCCACTTGGTAGGACACGTGTTGGATGAGCGTACCGGCGAGCACTTGCCGTATGTGAACGTGCAGGTGAAAGGCACAAATATAGGTACAGTCACGGACGAGTCCGGGCACTTCTTCCTAAAAAACTTACCTTTAGGTAAGCAGACTATCGTCTTCTCGTTTGTGGGCTATGAGAACTTGGAACTGCCGGTCAAGATAGAGGAAAACAAAACCGTGGAGTTAAAAGCGGCCATTCACGAGATCTCGCAGTTACTCAATAGCGTCGTCGTGACAGCCAACCGTTATGAGACCAAAAGGCAGGAAGCAGCAACGATAGTCAACGTCTTATCTCCCAAACTCTTTGAGACCACGGCAGTCGCTTGCGTAGCCGATGTGCTGAATTTTCAACCAGGCCTGCGCGTAGAGAACACCTGCTCCAACTGTGGCAAGACCGAACTAAGAATCAACGGTTTACAAGGCCAATACACACAGATCCTGATGGACAGCCGTCCTGTGTTCTCTTCAATGGCGTCGGTCTATGGCCTCGAGCAAGTGCCCTCCGCAATGATAGACCGTATAGAGGTCATTCGTGGCGGCGGATCGGCCATGTACGGTGCGAATGCGATTGCCGGTGTGGTCAATATCATCACCAAAGAGCCGGTACGTAATTTCGTCAATATCGCCAACACGAGTATGGTCAACGAGCATGCCGGATACGATATCCATACCGACCTGAACGCGTCTGTACTGAGCGAGAATCGCAAGATAGGTGCGTATATATTCGCGAGCCATCGTACAAGAAGTGCCTATGACCGGGATATGGACGGTTTCACCGAAGTGCCGAAAATGCGTTCTACTACTGCCGGTACGCGTGCTTTTTTCAAGACCAGCGCCTACAGTAAGATCACGGCGGAGTACCATCACACCACGGATTTTCGTAGGGGCGGTAACCGCTTTGAGTTCGAGCCCCACCAGGCGGACATAGCGGAGCAGTTACGCCATAATATTGATGCCGGACAACTCGCCTTCGATTGGTTCTCTGAGGATAACCGCCATTTTGTATCTGCCTATTCGGCCATCCAGCATATCGGTCGTGAGAGTTATTTCGGAGCCGGCAGGGACACTTCGGCATATGGCCGTAGTACTGATTTGACTTCCATCACAGGCTTGCAATACCGTTTCTCGTACCCTTGTGGGCGAGCGAAAGGCGACTTGAGTGTCGGGGCGGAGTATACGTTCAATGGCTTACATGACCGCATGGTGGGCTATAACCGCGACTTGCATCAAAACGTCCATGTGGCGGGTGTGTATGCGCAGAACGAATGGAAACAAGACCAATGGTCGGTACTGATCGGCGGGCGTCTGGAGAAGCATAACATGCTCAAGAACGTGGTCTTTAACCCGCGCGCTACCTTCCGCTATACGCCTATCGAAGGCCTGGTTCTCCGCGCCGGATACAGTAGCGGTTACCGTGCTCCGCAGACCTATGATGAGGACTTGCATGTGGCGGCGGTAGGAGGAAACGTGTCCTTGATTCGTCTTGACCCGAACCTCAAACCCGAGTATTCGCATAGCGCCACGATGAGTGTCGACTGGTATCGTCAGTTTGGCAAATGGGAAGTGAACCTGACGGCAGAAGGCTTCTATACCTACCTCCAGGACGTGTTCTTCTTACGGGAAGACGGTAAGGATGCAGCAGGCAACATCCTCTTCACCCGCACGAATGCCAAAGCCGCGTGGGTAGGGGGCATTAACCTCGAAGGCAAGGTCAACTACGGCTCACTCTTCTCCTTCCAGATAGGTTATACGTATCAGCAGAGCCGTTATACCGAGCCGCAGGCATGGAGTCAAGACGTGCCGGCAGAGGTGCGCATGCTGCATACGCCCGACAACTACGGCTATGTGCTGATCGATGTGCAGCCTGTGCAGGACTTCACCATCTCCATCAACGGCAAAGCCACCGGCTCGATGCTCGTGCCCCACCTGGCCGGATATATTCCGCAGGACAAGTTAGAAAAGACTCCTGCTTTCTGGGACCTTGGTTTCCGCTTGGCGTACGATATTCATTTGTACAAACATTATTGCCTGGAGATCAGTTGCGGTATAAAAAACGTCCTCGACCAATTCCAGACGGATATCGATCGAGGTGAAATGAGGGATGCGAATTACATCTACGGTCCTACCATCCCGCGTACGTACTTTGCCGGTTTGAGTCTTAAACTGTAAGCGACTAAGCTTCGTCCACCAGCATCTGACAGTTTTTGCAATCGAACGTAAGACGTAGCACTTTTCCGGTTCGAAGACGCAGATAACGCGGTTCCTTATCCTTTGGATAAGGGGCCGTTTTTCTGCAATGACCTAACTCAAAGAGTAGGCAGTACTTGCAAGTCATTAGATGATCGTATTGCGTCTCCATTCGTTCAAAACACTTATCGGTATAAAATACGGTTGACTCTCAATCCGCACCTCGCGGGCGATATACGGCGTGTCACCCAGTTTGGATAACTGCACACGTATCGTCTCCAGAGCTTTCGCTTCGTTCTTCGCCGGCTCTTTGACATAGTCAAACGTCTGTTCCTTGTCACCGATACGCAGACTAAATCCATTCTCTGTCTCGCTAAAAAGGATATCCACCGGTATCCGTCGCTCGCTATGCAGGCTTTTCGTGAACTCCACATCAAGGTTTCGGTATAACGGGATACCGGTATACCGAGATTCCAAAAGAGCTTTGTTGATCTTGACAATGTTTCCCTCTACGCCATTGACATTAAAGCCCTCAGCGCCAATGGTCAGTCCGTCTCCGTTATGGAGGACGATATCCGGCTCTAACCGCACGCGCAGCGTATTGCCCTTAGCCTCAATGACTTCGCCGATGTACTCACCCGTGGACTTGGGCGTCTCCCAGTTAGCCATAGGCTTTGTGCGGCCATGCAAGAAATAATCTGTTGCTCCTCGGTGAAATGTTTTCTCCGGATTAGGAGTAAAAGAACGAATGATGGAATGATGAAATGATGGAATGATGGCATCCAATTTTTCTCTGTAATACGCGACGATATTGGTCACATACTCAGCATCTTTGAGTCGGCCTTCGATCTTAAAAGTGGTCACGCCGGCATCGATGAGTTCCTGCAGATACGCACTCCGGTCCATGTCTTGGAGGGAAAGCAGATAGCGCTGATGGATGGGTTCGCCGTGCTCGTCCAGCACCTCGTTCATAGACTCATCCAAGAGGTCGTACGCCATGCGGCAGAATTGCGCACACGCGCCTCTGTTGGCAGAGCGATTGGCGAGCACTTCGGAGATATAACAGCGTCCGGAATAGCTCACGCATAACGCTCCGTGTACGAAGGCTTCCAGCTCTATATCCGGTACCGCTTCGTGGATAGCGCGTATCTCGTTGATACCTAACTCCCGCGCCAGGACCACGCGTTTGAAGCCCATATCGCGCAAGCGTGCTACCTGTTCCGGCGTGCGGTTATCACATTGCGTGGATGCATGAAATCTTATCGGGGGAAGGTCGAAGTCCAGCAAGTGCAGATCCTGAATGATGAGGGCGTCCACACCTATTTGGTAAAGCGCGTGCGCGAGCGCGATCGCGTCCGCGTACTCATCGTCATGGAGTAGGGTGTTGAGTGTTACGAGCACCTGCACGCCGTAGGTGTGGGCGTAACGAACGACCTCCGCTAAGTCCTCCAGCGAGTTACCGGCAGCCTGCCGCGCACCATACGCCGGCGCACCGATATACACTGCGTCAGCTCCTGCCTGAATGGCTGCAATAGCTACTTGCTTGTCGCGAGCCGGAGCGAGGAGGCTAAGCGGTAGAGCACGATGCCCGCTGTCACACTGACGTTCATCGAGTGTTTGGTTCCGTATTGAGGGATCTCTATGCATTGACTACATTGATCAACTACTTCTTGTTGTACACCGAAGACCTCGTGGCCGAGAACGACCGCGATGCGGTCGAGACCGGCTTCGCCTGACAGACCGCTACGCTGACAGACCGCTTCGCTGTTAGACCGCTTCGCTGTTAGACTCTCCGCTACTTGTTCGAGGGTGAGGGAGTCATGTGCCTGCTCGACCGCATAGACCGTATAACCTTCGTTCTGCAGGTCGCGTATTGCATCGAGCGTCTCTTTATAGTATTGCCATTCGACACTCTCTTCTGCACCAAGCGCGGTCTTGTGGATCTCCGCGTTTGGAGGGCAACAACAGATACCGCAGAGCACGACACGCTCGATACGCATGGCGTCCGAGGTACGAAAGACCGCACCTACGTTATGTTGGCTGCGTACGTTGTCCAGCACCACCACCAGCGGCAGTTTATCCGCCTCGCGGTATTGGTCCACATTCATACGGCCCATCTCATCTACGGTCAGTTTTTTACTCATAGCGCAAAAGGTAAGTGTACGCGCAAGACACGCGCGGTTTCGTCTATCGTGACAATAAAATCTTCGTGTAAGGGCACCAGCCGACCGTCTTCGAGCTCGGCGAAGATATTCATCGTGCTGTCGTCAACCCGCACGATCTTACCTAAGCTTGTCTCGCCGTCTGCCAGCGTCCAGCCTTCAAAATCGACCCAAGCCATCTCCTCTTCGTCTGTCTCTATGTCGCTTCTGAGCACAAACGCCTCTTCGCCCACTAACTTATGGATGTCGGTACTCCGGAAGGGCACAAACAAACCGTCTCGCTTCACAAAAACGAAATCCGGCAGGTCTTTATAGCGTGTGCGCTTGATAAAACCAATAGATATGAGATCTTCTGTGTTGATCATCGTTGTGTAATAACCAGTTTACCGTCTGTGTTGATCACATTCAATCGCCTGAGTGCCGATTGACTGAGGCCTTTGGTGGGAACAGCGGTGCCGGAACCTAAGTCATACTGCTCCCCGCAGTGCGGACACTCGGCAAAGATACCGTCTATCACGCAGGGTTGCCGCCTGCTGTGCAGTGCGCAATTAGGACATGCCATGTCATACGCGTCGTAGCTTCCCAGCATGTTGATATACACCACCACACCGCCATAACCGGTGGCATCCATTGCCCCCAGCGGATAGGTGTTATCGTCATAGTGGTAACCCATCCCGTCCACGGTCACGTAGGTGTTGAGAGCGGTAGGCACAAAGTTGACGAACGCCCCAATCCGCGTGTCTATCGTCACCTGCACAGGATACGCCGGCACACTGTTGTTATTGACCCCTTCGCAGGCAGTCAACAGGAGCGCTATTAATGTGATTAATCCGAAACGCCGCATATGTGTATCTCGTA
The DNA here is from genome assembly GCA_902774075.1 of uncultured Bacteroidales bacterium. Classification (GTDB taxonomy): domain Bacteria; phylum Bacteroidota; class Bacteroidia; order Bacteroidales; family Paludibacteraceae; genus Colicola. The sequence continues at coordinate 6,957 of CACYGT010000043.1, read as the reverse complement.
GATAAGGGTCGAGTAGGGCGGGATATAAGAAGTGTTTCCTTCGGTTCCGTATCCTTCCGCGGCATAGTACTCATTGGACTTGTACTTAGAGGCGTCATAAGCCAGGTACGCCGGGATATAAAGCTTGATGTCTCCGTTGTTATGGATCTTATGGCAACCCTCCGCAAAGCCCGAGATAACGCTACTCAGAGTTAGCGACGCATTGTTAGCCTGCTCCAGCGGTTTGCCCGTCGGTTGGTCATCTTTGTAGTTCGTGATGAGGTACAACTTATAATCGCAGATGATCGTACTCGTCTCGTTCGGACGGGCATCCTGCTGCGTCGGGTCGGCGATGATCTTGTACTGCAGACCGGTACTCGTCACCTCGACCCCTTCGAGGGTCTTGTTGTGCGCTAACCACAACTCATTCTGCATTTTCCAGTCCACCCAATCGTTCTGCATGCAGCCAACGAAGAAGAGTGCCACCAGGCACGCACCTATAACCTTTAAACTTTCAACTTTAAACTTTATTTTGCTATCCATAATTCGGGATTTAAAATTTCTCTATCTTTGTATATCTGGAAGTATAACTCCGTTTTCTGGTCTTGTTCGGGATCGGTGAAGATGGTTCCGATGGCCTGTTTGGTCTCCACCATATCGCCCTGTTTGACGCTGAGACTCTTGAGGTTCGAATAGACAGTGCGGTAGTTACCGTGCTGCACGATGACCGCGTAGGTGTTGGCGATCATAAAGCAGCTTGTCACCTGCCCTTTGTACACCGCGCGCGCCTTGCTGCCGGCCGTCGTCTGCAGGTACACGCCTTTGTTATCCATCACGACTTGCGAATAGATGGGGTGTTGTTGCTTACCGAAATGTCCGGATATCATTCCTTTCTCTATCGGCCAAGGGAGTCGGCCTTTGTTGGCTTCAAAACCGCCTGCTAAGAGTTTCTGCTCCTTCGTTAGCGTGGTCTTGGATGCTTTCTCCGCCTCCTTACGCACCATGTCGTCGATCTTCTTGTTGAGCTCCGCGACCTTCTTCTGTTTCTGCTTGAGTTGTTTACTGAGGTCTTTCTCCTTGCTCTTCAACTGATTGAGCATGTTCTGCTGCTTACGCTCGTCACGTTGCAGGTTCGCCTGCTCTTTCTTCTTGGTGCTCAGCACCGATTGCTTGCTCTTCTTGTTCGATTGCAACAAGTTGTTCTGCGTGTCTATCTCTGCCTGCGTAGCAGCAATACGTCGTACTTGCTCCTGGCGATAGTGGGCGAACTCCTGTAGATATCTGGCTCTTCGTGCCAACTGCTGAAAACTGTCGCTGCTGAGTAGGAACAACAAGGGCGACTGTTGCATGCGGGCGTAGTGCGTCTGACGCACCATCTGCGCGTAATCGGCCTTATGTCCGTCCAGCACACGCTGCAACGAGTCACGCGTAGCAGTTAGGGACTTCATCTGTTTGTTCAGCGCCGTGATCTCTCCGTCCAGCGTCGTGATCAGTTTCTTCTGTGTCTTGATGTTCTGCCCGATCAACTGCAACTTGTTCAGCGTCGCCGTCTCATCTTTCTTTGTCTGCTTGAGCATCTTGTTCGTCTGCTCAATCTCCTGCTGCAGTTTCTTCTGTTTGTTCTGCAACTCCTTCACGCTCTCGCCATAGGCGGGAACAAAGCACAGTATGGCTATAAGAAAGACGAGAAGTCTCTCACCTTTCACCTTTAACCTTTCACCTTTCACCTTTATCATAGCCATCTGCTTACATCTACTTTTCTGTATCTCGTTACCTGTTGGTTAGTCACGCGAACGGGTACATCGAGCTTGCGTGCGGGGTACTCAATCACGACCTCTATCACATCGCCGTTGAACTCAAACACAAGCCTGCCGCGTTCGCTGCCTGTCGGTAACTCCGCTGCACATACCTGCTGGAGGACGTCCCAGTTAAGCGCAGGTTTGAGCTGCCGGTTGAGGTCCGCAAAACTAACCTGTGCGTACTGACCGTGTATCTTATCGATGCCCGTCAACTCCAGCGGTGTGGCTTCCAGACGTAACATCTCCATGCCTAACATCGGCATCACGCTGATGACTAACATCGAGTCCCGCACGGTCTGCATCGTCACATTCGCCGAATAACTCTCTGCGCCCTTCGTCACAGTCGCACGTGCACCTTGTATCAGACACGTGTGCCATGTCGGCTCGCTCGGTTCAGACTTCGTGACCTTCTTCTTTACCCCACAACTCACCAGCATCATTCCAGCCAGCAAGATGATTATGTACTTTTTACTCTTCACTTGATTACTTTTAACAGGTGTTTCTGTACTTCTGCGCGGGTTCGCTCATCTTTGGCATTACTCATCGCGCGCTCGAGGAAGAACTTCGCCAACTCGTCCTTGCCCCTTAGATGCAGTATCCAACCGTACGTATCCAGGTACACAGGGTTCGTCGGGTCCTCGCGAATCGTGAGCTCACTCATTCGCTCTGCCTTCACCAGATCGCCTTTGTGCGTGGCCAAATGGTAGGCGTAGTTATTCAAGACGAGTAAATGTCGCGGGTTAATGGCCAGCACGTCTTCATAAGCAGGGTAGAGTACTTTCGCCTTTGCGTTCATGTGCTCCAGAATCTCTATGCGGAACAGCAAGAACCGTAAGTTTGTCGGGTCTGTCACCAGATACCGATCGATGGCCTCCAGCGCTTTCTTGGGTTTGTCCCAACTCGCATAGACGCGGTAACGGCTGATAGCCAAGGTCGCACTGTACTCTCCGCTTCGTTGCTCCATCTCATCCAGCACGGATATTGCTTTCTTGAACTGCTCCTTATCCAGGTACGCTTCGAACATCCGCGGTAACCAACGCTCCCATTGACCCTGTGGGTCAGCCTCGTAGGCCTTGCGGTAATACTCCTTTGCCTGCTTATCTTGCCCCAGACCATTGGCGACCACGCCCAAGTATCTCAGGGTCTGACCGTCGTTGGGGTTCAAGGCATGACAGAACTCCAGCAGCACGTACGCTTCCGGATACCGCTCTTCCTCTATCGCCTGCTTCGCCGCGTACCAGTAGTACATGAACTGCTGTTCTTGCTCTACCGTGATCGCTTGGCAAATTGAAAATTGAAAAATGAAAATTGAAAGGAATACAATCCCTTTCACCCGTAACCCGTAACCTGTAACCTTATTTAACCTTTCACCTTTCACCTTTCACCTTTCACCTTTCACTTTTCACCTTTCACCTTTACTTTCTTCCACTGTGCCCAAATCCGCCGGCTCCGCGCTCGGTGTCACTCAACTCCTCTACTTCGACGATCTCCGGCGTCTCGTGTTTGGCAATCACCATCTGGCATATACGCTCTCCCGGCTCAATCGTTTGAGCCTCACCGCTCAGGTTGATCAGTATCACGCCCACTTCGCCGCGGTAATCGGCATCGATTGTACCCGGCGTGTTGAGTACTGTCAGACCGCGTTTGAGTGCCAGACCGCTTCGAGGACGTATCTGCGCCTCGTAACCGACCGGTAACTCTATAAACAATCCCGTCGGTATCAGTCGTCTCTCCGTGGGAGCCAACGTGATCGCCTCCGGTATGTTACACCGTATATCCATCCCCGCCGCCTGTTCACTCTCATACTTCGGCAGCGGATTATTGCTCTTATTGATTATTTTTAATACCATTGTCGTTATACCGTTATACCGTTATACCGTTATACCGAAAATTTAAAATCGTTTTTCGACAAGGACCTTGAGTCCGTCGGGAACGATTTTAATGTGTATATCCTTCTCCATCTCCACCGGATCACCGTCGATATGGAACGGCGCTGCACTCTCGCGCTCCAACGTCACCTCTTTCGCACGGATCGTGTCCATGAAATGGCTGTCGTCGATGCTACCGGCAAACAGACGCAAGGCCAGACTCGCGCTACCTAAGAGCGCGTGACTCGACATCATCATAATATCCATCTTGCCGTCCTGAATGCTCGCTTTGGGTGCAATCATCGCCTCGTAGCCCCACTGGTTCGCATTAGCAAATGTGATCAAGAACGCCTTGTGCGTCACATCCAGACCATCGCCAACGATATGATAGTTCTGCGGCTGGTAAGCAAACGCCTCCTTGAGTACATTCTGCAGGTAAGTCATGAAACCGCGCTTGTTGCTGCCCGCGAAGTTATCCGCTACCAAAGCATCAAAACCTGTGCCACAGGTACTCACAAAGAGCTTGTTGTTAGCCAAACCGTAGTCAACCGATATTGGCTCGCTATGGTTGATCATCTCCAGCGCTTTCTGCGGTTTGATGGGGATATTGAGGTGACGCGCAAAACCGTTTCCGCTTCCCATCGGAAGGATACCCAATGCGGTCGCCCTTTCACCTTTCACCTTTGACCTTTCACCTTTCACTAACCCTTGTGCCACTTCGTTGACCGTACCATCACCGCCGACAGCTACTACCGCGTCAAAGCCCATGCGCGCGTATTGGTACGACAACTCGGTCGCATGTCCCGCACGCTCCGTGAACACGATGTTCGGTAACCATTGTTCCTGGTCCAACACCTGCATAATCAACTTCGGCAGTTTCTTTTTCGCGCTTTGCGTCTCTTTACTACCCGATACGGGATTAATGATAAAAGCTATATTTTTCATATGCACATAATATTGCAATATAAATTTTTGGCAAAGGTACTACTTTTTTTTGAAATGTGCAAGAAAATTTGCAACTTTTTATGCCAATTGGCTTTGAACGACCTGTGCAACCATCTTACCGTCGGCATTCGGCAGCGCGGCTTTGATGGCTTTCACGAACAGACCCATGTTCTTCTTCTCGGCTTCCCAACCGTTGGCCTCTTTGGCGGCATTGAACGCACGAACGATATCCTCTTCGCTCGCTGCCTTTGGCAGGAACGTCTCCAGAACGGCGATCTGTGCATTCTCCGCGTCGGCTAACTCCTGACGACCGGCTGCCACATACTGCTCAACCGACTCCTGGCGTTGCTTCACCATCTTCTTGATGATCTGGATCTCGTCCGCTTCGGTCATTTCCTTACCGGCATTCTCCTTGCTCGTTGACCAGTTCAAAAACGCACTCTTGATCGCGCGCAGACTCTCCGTGCGCACCGTATCATGGTTCTTCATTGCCTCCATGATCAAGGCATTCAGTTCTTTTTTCATATCTTTTGTTATTAATTGTTATCGAATAAAATGCATAGCTTGCCGCTCTTCGTATTCCGGCTTAGCCTGACCTTCTGTCGCCTTCAGCAGATACGCCATGTTCTTTGCCAATGACCGCATGGTCTGCATGCCTTCGGCATCCAAGGCAGCTTCGCCTTCCAACCGACCATAGACGATGTTCCAGTACTGGCTCGTCACAATGGGCATATTGAGCAACTGAAACGGCATATTAAGCGTCTGTAGCGCAGCTGTGGCACCGCCGCGACGACATACCGCCACACCTGCCACAGGCTTACCGTTAAACGCCGCGCCATTCGAGTATAGCATTCGCTGTACCAATGCCAGCACCGTCCCGTTCGGTTGACCGTAATAGACCGGTGAACCCACAATCAGTCCGTCGCATTCGGCCATCTTGGCGCTTACCTCGTTGCAGATGTCATCGTCGAACACGCAGCGCCCATTACCTTTCGTCTTGCAGGTCGAACAAGCAATACAGCCTCTCACCGGTTTCGTTCCGACACCGACTATCTCGGTCTCTATACCATTCCTTTCCAACTCCTGCGCCGCTTCTTTCAGCGCCAGATACGTATTCCCGCTCCTCCGCGGCGAACCATTAATCAACAGTACTTTCATATTTGCACGATTTTGCCTGCAAAATTACACAAAAAAAATGACATACGCAAAAAAAAGCGCCACATGGACGCATTTTTTCTTCTTTTCCTCGACATCTGATGCCGGTTGCTCACCCGGTCTAACTCTCGTGGCTACTCCCGCTAGCGATTCTTAGCGTCTATGCGCCGCGCATCCATGCGCACCTTCTTTCCAATTCCTAACGCGTGTGAAAGTTCTTAATGGAGACTCCTTCGAAAGTTCTTAAAAATCCTGCAAATGGCAAATTTATGCAAGTATAATTTGCATATGTGGGATTTTTTTTGTACTTTTGCAGGCAAAATCGCATATATATGACAAAGCATTATTTATCGGCACTTGTTTGTGCCGCGATGATCATGGCTGGATGCACAATGCAGCGTCAGCAAGAACAAGTATCCATGGACTATCCTCGGGCAGAGTGGGATAGAGCAGGAGTGATTTTGATGCATACACCCGGACAGGAGTTGTTCGATGGGGTCATTCATCCCTCGGCAGGTCTGTTTGAACACTATTTCGATGTGGACAAAGCAGCCGAGGAACATCGTACTTATATCCGCTTATTGGAGGCGAACGGCATTCGGGTTCACACCGTAACGGGTATCCTAAACGAAGTGTCGATGGACACCTTGCGGATGTTGGCAGACCATGAGCTGACATACGACATTAGCGCTATGCCGGATGCTGATAAAGCCGATGCTGAGGCTTATCGGCAGGAGATTCTCTCCCAAATGAGCCGTTCAGACCTGATACGCTGTATTTTGCTCCGTCCTGCGGTCAGACTCTTTCCCGAGAATAACAACACCGGCGTGGATGCGGAGTATGTCCATGAACCCTTGATGAACCTCTATTTCACGCGTGACCAGAGTATCACCACGCCTCGCGGACATATCATCTGTCGCATGAACTCCCCACAAAGGGCGGTGGAGACATCGGTCATTGACCTATGTTATCGGCATTTAGGGCTAACGCCTGTACTGCGAATCGAAGGAAACGGACGGCTTGAAGGCGGCGATTATATCCCCGCCGGAACAGTAGCGTTTATCGGCTGCGGGATGCGTACCAACGAAGAAGGAATCCGGCAGATCATGGAAGCGGACGCTTTCGGACATGACACGATCGTCGTGGTACATGACCATAAACGCTGGCAGATGCAGATGCACCTTGATACGCATTTTAACATCATCGACCGC
>CACYGT010000042.1 GCA_902774075.1 uncultured Bacteroidales bacterium | reverse complement strand
CGTGATCGTAGGTAACAGGGTCTTTGTGCTCTGCAACGAGTTGCTCGTTGAGAATATCAATCATCTCCAAGAACGAAGCACCTTGGAAGACGTGCTTCAAGTCATACGTCTCAAAATGACCTTGTGCTTTGGGTCCCGCCTGTCTCCAAACGCGAACCTTAATATCAATGTATTGATCCATTGTCTCTAAACTTTAAACATTAAACCTTCAACATCGAAATTAGTTCTTGTAATTTCGAGTCTTGCGTTCCGTGAACTCGTAGTCAAGCGGCTCCTTGATGAGTTGCGGCTCTTGGTCCTCGCCCATATATTTCCAGCAGCCGACATATGCGAACTTGTCATCCTGACGAAGTGCCTCACCTTCCGGCGTCTGGTATTCCTCGCGGAAGTGACCACCGCAAGATTCCTCACGATGGAGCGCATCCACTGCCATCAGACGACCTATCTCAATGAAGTCAGCCAAACGCAGCGCTTTCTCGAGCTCGTTGTTCAGGCTGTTCGCCTCACCAGGGATATACACATTCGTCCAGAACTCTTTCTTGATAGCATCGATCTTCTTGATACCTTCCTTGAGTCCTTCAGCCGTACGACCCATACCAACGAAGTCCCACATGATGAGACCCAGCTCTTTGTGGATCGAGTCAACCGAGCGGTTACCCTTGATGGCCATCAGGCGGTCGATCTTATCTTGAACAGCCTTCTCTGCCTCAGCGAACTCAGGCAGGTCAGTACTCATACGCGGAACACCGATCTGGTCGCTCAGGTAGTTCTGAATAGTATACGGCAGCACGAAATATCCGTCAGCCAGACCTTGCATCAATGCCGAAGCACCGAGACGGTTAGCACCGTGATCGGAGAAGTTCGCCTCACCGATACAGAACAGACCCTTAACAGTCGTCTGCAGCTCGTAGTCAACCCAGATACCACCCATCGTGTAGTGGATAGCCGGGAAGATCATCATCGGGTTCTCGTAAGGGTTCTCGTCAACGATCTTCTCGTACATCTGGAAGAGGTTTCCGTATTTCTGCGCAACTACGTCCTTACCCAAACGCTGAATAGCGTCAGAGAAATCGAGGAAGACAGCGAGACCGGTGTTGTTCACGCCGTAGCCCTTGTCGCAACGCTCCTTAGCAGCACGCGAAGCTACGTCACGCGGCACTAAGTTACCGAAAGCCGGATAACGACGTTCGAGATAGTAATCGCGATCCTCTTCGGGGATATCACGACCCTTGATCTCACCTGCCTGCAGACGTTTCGCATCCTCCAGTTTCTTCGGTACCCAGATACGGCCGTCGTTACGGAGCGACTCCGACATCAACGTCAGCTTACTCTGGAAATCACCGTGCTTCGGGATACAGGTCGGGTGGATCTGTGCGTAGCAGGGGTTAGCGAACAAAGCACCGTGACGGTACATCTGCATAGCAGCCGATCCGTTCGATGCCATCGCGTTCGTACTCAGGAAGAACGTGTTTCCGTATCCGCCCGAACCAACTACAACTGCATGTGCGAAGAAACGCTCAATGCGACCGGTAACAAGGTTACGAGCGATGATATCGTCAGCAATCATCACAATATCCAGCATCTCATAACGGGTGTACATCTTCACTTTGCCCTTACCGATCTGGCGGCTCAGTGCGCTATAAGCACCAAGCAACAACTGCTGACCGGTCTGACCCTTTGCATAGAAAGTACGGCTTACCTGTGCACCACCGAAGGAGCGGTTGTCCAGCAGACCTCCGTATTCGCGGGCGAACGGAACACCTTGTGCCACGCACTGATCAATAATATTGTTACTTACCTCAGCCAAACGGTAAACGTTCGCCTCACGAGCACGGTAGTCACCACCCTTGATCGTATCATAGTAGAGACGATAAACGCTATCACCGTCGTTCTGGTAGTTCTTCGCTGCGTTGATACCACCCTGTGCAGCAATTGAGTGTGCACGACGCGGACTGTCCTGGATACAGAAGTTGAGTACATTAAATCCCATCTCTGCCAACGAAGCCGCAGCACTTGCACCGGCCAGACCTGTACCAACAACGATCACGTCGAGACGACGTTTGTTGGCGGGGTTCACCAGTTTCTGATGGTTCTTATAGTTGGTCCATTTGAGCTCCAGCGGACCTGCAGGGATCTTCGCCATTTCCGGCGTGATAACAGGAGTAGCCGCCTCTTTAACGGTCTCTTTTACCACCTCAGCGGCCTTTTCAACGACTGCCTCAGCCACCTCAACAGCTGCCTTAGCTGCCTTTACGGCTACTTTCTTAGCTGCCTTAACTGCAGCTTCTTTGATGTCTTCTTTTTTCGTTGCCATAGTCGTCACATTTTAGAGGAGCTGGCCTACGCCAAATCCGAAGTAATACAATACCACAATTGCGAACGGCAGTACAACGAGTGTAGCTACGATGCAACCGATCACTTTGATGCGTTTCATCCATACCAGGTTGTTCCAACCTAAGGTGTGCAATGCCGACCATACACCGTGATTCAAGTGGAACCACAGCGCGCAGAGCCAAATCAGATACAGCACGCAGTAGATCTGACCGCAAACAGGAGCCGTGAACAATGCTTTCACATACGCCGCACCGTTCTGCGGGTCAAACATACCGGCAGTAGCACCATCGGTAAGCTCAGCCAGCTGCATGCGGAACCAGAAATTGTACAGGTGCAGTACCAGGAAACCGAGTACACAAAAGCCCAACACGAGCATGTTCTCCGATTCCCACTCTACGCCTTCTTTCTTACCCGTCACTGCGTAACGGTCGTTACCACGAGCCGCACGGTTCTGAATCGTCAGATAGATCGCGTAGCAGAAATGCACTACTACCAGGAATGCCAAACCCAGCGTACCGATCAATGCGTACCAGTTAGCTCCCAGCAAATGACAAATCATGTTGTAGGCCTCTTCCGAGAAAACCACAGCCAAGTTCATACAGCCGTGGAAAAGCAGGAACAAGACCAACGCAAGGCCTGTCAAGCTCATAACGAACTTACGGCCGATAGAAGAGTCTTTTAACCACATAAAGATTGTTGTTTTGAATAGTATTTAACGTTAAATTTGTGTTTCAATTATATTGCGTTTCTTGAGCTCCGCATAAACCAGATGTACGGGAAAACCCATTACATTGAAGTACGATCCTTGCATCGCGGTGCAAGCTACGTACCCGATCCACTCCTGTACCCCGTACGCACCGGCTTTATCCATCGGGCGGTACTGGTGCACATAGTGTAATATCTCTTCGTCACTCAAGTTTCCAAAGGTCACATCCGTCTTATCAACCACGGTTTCTAAAGGCTTTCCGCTCTCTGCGAACGTCACTGCCGTAAACACCTGATGCGTCTTGTTACGAAGCGCCTTCAGCATCTCGATCGCTTCCGCCTCATCATGGGGCTTGCCCAGCATCTTTCCCTCCAACCAAACGATCGTATCGGCAGTTATCAGCAATTGGTTCTCCGTCAACTTCGGGGCATAAGCCTCAGCCTTTGAGCGGGAAATGAAATACGGGATATCTCCTTCCTTCAGTGCTGCCGGATAACTCTCATCTGCATCAATCGATATCGCGGTAAAAGGCAACTCCAATCCTGCCATCAACTCGCGTCTGCGGGGAGACTGAGATCCCAACAATATTTCAATGTTTTGCGCCATCAGGCTATCTGACTAAAACAAATCCAGTTGTGTATCCGCGGGTTTCTCTATTGTCATCGGCACACCCTCCACATCGATCGTATCATTCTCCTGTAACGAAGTGTCCTGTAGCGCAGCGTCCTCTTCCACCTCCTCCGGCTCTTCCGGCTCTGGCGGCTCGGGAGTGATATCCTCGATCGAAGCAATAGGTAGCGTCGAGATACGTTTACCCTTTGCTCTGGTCGATTTGGCATCAATAAAGTCTGCCATCACGATCTCCAGCGGAGCTTTGTTCTCGTCCTCGAAATGCACGCAGAACACAGCCTCTTCGCGGTCAGAGAGTACCGCCATACGCGAGTCTTTGTCCTCACCCAAAATCGACTGCACCTTCGCATTCGCGTCGTCCAACTTAAAGCGCTTGCCGTAGTAGTACTTAAGGTCGCCGTTCCATTGAATCAAACTCCACACTTTCTCCGGATCCCATTTCTCGATACGCAGGATATTGTCCTCAAAATGCGCGGTAAGATCGAAGCTTGTGGTATAGTAGTCACCTTCGTTGGTAATAACGAGAATACGATCCTCGTCGTAGAACTCACCCAAGTACAGTCCGTGCTCATCGTAGTTAACACGCAGCACGTCGGCATCAAACCACACTTTACGTCCGCCGAGCGTCGAGTGGCCTTTCTGCTTCAGAGTAATCGATTTCACTTCGAACTTCGTCAGCACATTGCCTCTTGCCGTACGCGACTTAACTGCCAACTCACTCAGGTCCTTGCAGACCTCCAGTTTCTTAAGATGTAACTGCGGCTTAAGCGTCACCTTAATCACCTCCGCCTCGCCGTTCGGGTTCGCGGTGAAATACACCACTTTCGAGCCCGGCTTGCCTTGCGTCAGGTCATACTCCTTATCGCGCGCTACGCCGGTGACGTTAAAGCGCTTCATAAAGTACGTGCCCTTCTTGCCGTCCCGATAAACGACGTTGTACACCGTACGCTCGTCGCCGCGCTGGAACACTGCGATATGCAGGATGTCCGTCCCAATAAACAGTTTCTCGGCAACCTTGCTGATCTTATATTTACCGTCTTTATGGAAAACGATGATATCATCGATATCCGAGCAGTTGAAGAGGAACTCATCCTTCTTAAGACCCGTTCCTACGAATCCTTCTGCCCGGTTGATATAGAGTTTCTCGTTGTTCTCTACGACCGCCTGTACGTTAATCGCGCCGAAGTTACGCACCTCCGTGCGACGCGGATAAGCAGCGCCGTATTTATCCTTAAGCATCTCGAACCACTTGATCGTGTATTCGGTCAAATGGTTAAGGTTCTTGATGCAAGCCTTGATCTTCTTCTCGAGATCTTTCATCAACTCGTCCGCCTTCTTCGAGTCGAACTTGGTGATGCGGATCATTCGGATCTCAAACAGCTTCTCGATATCCTCCGTACGTACCTCGCGGATCAGTTGAGGCTTGAATGGTGTCAAGGCATTGTCAACAAACTCAACCAACTTCTCTTTGTTCGGTGCGTTCTCGTAGCCTTCCTGCTTATAGATGCGGTTCTCAATGAAGATCTTCTCCAGTGAGGTATAGAAATATTTCTCCTCCAACTCACCTTTCTCGATCTCGAGCTCCCACTTCAGCAGCGCCTTCGTGTTCTCTGTGGACAGTTTGAGTAGATTGCTTACGCTCGTGAAGATCGGTTTTCTGTTCTCTACCACACAGCAGTTCGGCGAGATATTGACTTCGCAGTCCGTGAACGCATAGAGGGCATCGATCGCCTTATCAGACGACGAACCCGGCGCCAGCTGCACCACAATACGTGCCTGCTCGGCCGTAAAGTCATCGACCTTACGGATCTTGATCTTACCTTTCTGGTTTGCTTTGAGAATGGTCTCGATGATTTTCGAGGTCGTAGTGCCGTATGGTATCTCGGTGATGACAAGCGTCTTGTTATCGTCCGCCTTGGTGATACGCGCACGGATCTTGACCGCACCGCCGCGCTCACCGTCGTTATAACGGGTCACATCAATCACACCGCCTGTCGGGAAGTCGGGATACAACTGGAAGTTCTCTCCGCGCAGATACGCCAGTGACGCGTCGCAGAGTTCGTTGAAGTTATGCGGCAGAATCTTCGAGTTCAAACCCACCGCGATACCCTCGACGCCTTGCGCCAACAAGAGCGGGAACTTAACCGGCAGGTGGATCGGCTCGTTCTTACGGCCGTCATAGGACTTCATCCACTCGGTCGTCTTCGGGTTGAAGACCGCTTCGAGCGCAAACTTACTCAGCCTTGCCTCGATATAACGGGGAGCCGCGGCGCCATCACCCGTAAGGATATTTCCCCAGTTTCCCTGACAGTCAATAAGCAGGTCTTTCTGACCCAATTGCACCAGCGCGTCGCCGATAGAGGCGTCTCCGTGCGGGTGGTACTGCATCGTCTGACCGACGATATTTGCCACCTTGTTGAACTTGCCGTCGTCCACGCATTTCATCGCGTGTAATATACGGCGCTGTACCGGCTTGAGTCCATCCTCTATAGCCGGTACGGCACGTTCCAAAATCACATATGAGGCATAGTCCAAGAACCAATCTTGGTACATGCCCGTCAGGTGATATTTTATCGCATCGTTAAATCCGCTCTGGGCTGCCATCGATTAGTCGAGCCTTTTATTGATGAAGATATATGCCAGAATACCGGCAAACTCCAAAACCATAGCTGAAATGAGCAGAACATTAGAAGGCAGGGCATACTTATAAATCACAAGCAGCAACACACCTGCCAACAGGAGAATAACTCCCAGATACTTCTTAAAGTCTTCCATATATAACGCGTTAATTTTATTTGCGGGTGCAAAAGTACAAAAAATTTTGCATATATGCAAGTTTTTCTGCATTTTTATCGCACAAATCGATAAATTCCCCCGGGAAGAGCGCGAACTAACCCCTGTAACTCGAGTTCTGTCAGGTCCGAAGACACCTCCGCATAGGGTTGTCTCAGTTCTGCTACCAGCAGGTTGATATGCAGCCCTTCTTCGGCTTCTTGCAGTGTCTGCAACAACACCTGCTGACGTAGCGGCAGGTCGTCCATCAGCCCTATCAGTTGCATCTGTATCCCTTCCGCAGCACTCTGTTTGGTCTTCCACTCCATCGCTTTGATCAGATCGTCCGCATTATCGATCAACCGGGCGTAGTTCTTGCGAATCAGCGCATTACAACCCAGCGAGGTCACATCGGTCGGACGACCGGGAAAAGCAAACAAACCGCGGTCGTAATCAAACGCATAGCGAGCCGTACACAAACTGCCGCCTTTCTCTTTGCTCTCCACAATAACGACGGCGTCAGCCAGCCCCGCGATGATACGGTTACGCTGAAGGAAATTCGCGGCAAAAGGCTCCGTTCCCTCCGGATACTCGGACATCAGTCCGCCGTTCTCCATCGCCGCTTTGGCGTCGTTGATATGCTGGTAGGGATACATTCGATCCAAGCCGTGTGCCAGCACCATGATTGTAGGAACACCGTACTTGATCGCCGCTCGATGCGCCGCGATATCAATACCGTACGCCCCGCCGGATACGATCGTTAAACGATCGAGGCGCTCGTGCAAATCGCGCACAAGCGTCTCGGTCAACTCTTTCCCGCGTTCGGTCGGCTGACGAGTGCCGACAATAGCCACCACATGCCCCTCCATCGAAGGGATATTGCCCTTCACGAACAGCTGTTCCGGCTTGCCGTAACACTCTTTCAGGCGGTAAGGATACGCCTCATCGTCTTGCTTCCAAACGCGGATAGGAAAATCCATCTCTTACTTACGATCAGACAGATGCACTTTAATGCCGTAACACAAATCGCCGGCATCACCCAGACCGGGAACGATATATTTCTTATCGTTCAAAACCGGATCCACAGCCGCGCACCACAGCGTCACATCCTCCCTATCCTTCAACTCCCGACGCATGTACTCGATCGACTGCGGCGTAGCAATAGCGCAGCACAGATGCGTATGTTTAGGCGCACCGTGTCTGAGCAGAGCCAGATAGCCCACTTCCATCGACATACCGGTTGCCAACATCGGATCGGCTACAATCAGCGTCTTGCCCTCCACCGAAGGAGCGGCCATATATTCCGCTACAATCTCCAGTTTGCCTTCTTCATTCACGCGGCGATAAGCACTCAGAAAAGCATTCTCTGCGCGATCGAAGATATTGAGAAAACCCTGATGCAGCGGGAGACCGGCGCGCAAGATCGTCGCCAGCACGATCTGGTCTGTGATGGTGTTCACCGGCGCTATACCCAGCGGCGTCTGAACGTCTGTCTGCTCGTAGTTAAGGGCCTTGCTCACCTCAATAGCCATATACTCACCGATGCGCTCGATATTACGACGAAAGCGAAGCGGATCCTTCTGGATATTCACATCGCGGATCTCGCGAAGGTACATATTGAGCACGCTGTTCTGCTCGGATAGATTGATGACTTTCATATTATTGCATAGCGTTAGCGGATTTCAACTCTGCTTTAACAAGCGCGATGCGCTCCTTGATCTGCAACTCGATCGTAGAGAGTTCAACGGTCTTCTGTTGGGTCTCTTGCACATAGGTCTGACGATTCGTCTGCTTGTTCTGGATCGAGGTCTCCAACTCAGCCACAGCACGTTGACGCTCTGCCACTTCGCGAAGCGAGTATCCCAACTCCTTCTGCTGACGCTCCAGAATACGCAGATAACTGTCGCGAGTCTCCTGGTTCAACTCTTTCTGTTTGTTGAGCGTCTTCTGCTGTTTCTCTACCGCCTTCTGCATCGAGCGCAACTCGTTCTCTTCCTTCGTGTAGAGTTTCTTGAGCGATGCGGCTAACTTCGAGGCCTGCTTGAGCGTCTTGTCGATCTCGTCAGCATGTGCCTTCTCCACCTTCAACTCCGCCTTAGCCGCTTTCAAAGCATCACCGTCTTTGTTCAGATCTGCTAACAACGTGTTCAACGCAGCACGGTACATGATAGGCTCCGACACGTACTTCGCACGCAAAGAGTCCAACTTAACATCTGTCACCTTAATCGAGACCGGCGTAACATGCTGAGCCATAACGCTCAAACTCAAAGCCGCAAAGGCCAATAAGAAGATTTTTTTCATCGTTATAGAATTTTATGTGTTGTTAATTTTTGACGTTTTCGCAAATTTTCGTGCAAAGATACACATTTTTTTGCTTATATGCAAATTTTTTTGTACCTTTGCGCAAAATTTGTGATTTTAATCATTAAAAATGAAAAGTTTCATATACCAAGACAGCACGATCGCTTTCGTCACCGCCGCGGCACAGACCTGCCTGCTGATCGAGCGATGCGCAGAGCACGAACGCGACGAATGGAGAGAGCAGCTCTTACGTCTGCTGCCCGTCCTCTATCTACGCACTCGTCTGCTCGAGCCTGCTCAGACGATGATGGACGAAGAGCCTCAGCGTTTTGTGACAGAAGAGGATTATAACTTCGCGCTCGTGGGCGTACGCGAATTATTAGGGAGTGACGACGCCTATCTCGACGTCTTCGTGGATAACGGTGTGTATACCGACGAAGTACAGACGGCTTATATCTCTGAGGGTCTCGCGGATATCTATCAGGAACTTAAAGACCTCGCCGCGGCTTTCCAGACCGGCGAAGAACCTATCATGAACGATGCCGTCGTCCTCTGCCGAGAAGCCTTTGAACAACATTGGGGACAGAAACTGCTTGCCGTTATGCGTGCGTTACATGCGATATCAAACAACACATATTGATAAAGAAGCCCTCCAGCAGATGCCCTTAGCGGCCTTCGACGGCGAAGTGATCGTCGTCGATAAGCCCGAGATGGTAGAGGAAGCCGTCGCCTATCTGCGTTCTCAGAAAACGATCGGAGTGGACACCGAAGCCCGCCCGAGTTTTAAGCGCGGGATTCACTACCCTACGGCCCTCGTTCAGATCGCCTCGCACGAGCGTTGTTACCTCTTCCGCCTCACGCATATCGGCCTTCCCGAGAGCCTCGCTGCCCTCTTTGCCGACCCCGACATCAAGAAAGTCGGCCTGGCCTTCAAAGATGATATCAACGGCCTGCGCCGCAGGCGTAATTTCACCCCCGCTAACTGCGTGGACGTACAGAAGATCGTGCCCCAGTACGGCATCCTCGACCTCGGGCTGCAGAAGATCTTCGCCATCTGTTTCGGCAAGAAGATATCCAAGACCCAGCAACTGACTAACTGGGAGAACTCCCATCTCACGCCCGAGCAGGCACGCTATGCGAGCACGGACGCTTGGGCCACACTCCTTATCTACGAAGACCTCCTTCGCCACGAGCAACTGTCGCCCAAAGAGGTAGAAACCCTCAAGCGCGAAGAGAAAGAGCGAATGATCGAGCATCAGCAGGAGATCCAGGACCAGCGTCTGCGCGAACAAGGTATTGAACCGCCCCCTCATATGACGTCCGAAGAACGCGAGGAACACCAGCGCGCCAAACGCCGCGAAGCCCGCAAACGCAAACGCCATAATAAACAAGCCCGAAAGAAAAATAACCCCGTCGTCATAACGACATAACGTCATAACGTCATAACGAACAAAAATAATCACTTTATGAAACGCTACCTCATTATTAGTCTGTACTCTGTACTCTGTATTCTGTATTCCCCTGTCTCTGCAGAACTGAAATACGTCTTCTACTTCATCGGAGACGGAATGGGTCATAACCAAGTGCTCGGCGCAGAGATGTACCGTTCTGCCATGGAAGGGCAGCCTCTCGGGCGCGTCCAGACGCTCATGACTACCTTCCCCTATTCGGGAAGCGCCTCCACGCACTCCAAATCCAACGGCATCACCGACTCCGCCGCGGCAGGCACCTGTCTCGCTACGGGCCATAAGACCAATAACGGCGTCCTCGGCCAAGATGAGAAAGGCAAGGATGTGCCCACCATCGCGGAAGAACTCAAAGCACAGGGCTGGGGTATCGGTATCATGACGACCGTAGCCATCGACCATGCGACACCTGCCGCTTTCTACGCGCATGTGCCCAAACGTAATAAATATTATCAAATAGGTCAACAACTCACCGAATCGAATTTCGATTTCTTCGGCGGAGCCGGTTTCCATCACCCGCAGGGTAAGAAAGACGACAAAAAAGTCAACCTCTACCGCCTCGCCCAAGAGCACGGCTATACAATAGTTCGAGGCTATAATGAGGCCAAATCACAAATCACAAATCACAAATCACAAATATCTAAAATGATCCTGGTTCAAGCAAACGACAGTGGCTTGAACCATGGATCTAACCTCCCCTACGCCATCGACCGCAAGTCCGAAGACCTCACCCTTCGCCAGATCGTAAGCACCGCGATACCTTTCCTCGAGGCGCGGCACGAGCGCTTCTTTATGATGGTAGAGGGCGGCATGGTAGATTATGCCTGTCACGGTGACGATGCAGCTACCGCTTTCGGCGAAGTATGGGATATGAACGAGGCCTTACAAGAGGCATATAACTTCTACCTCGCGCACCCCGATGAGACGCTGATCGTCGTTACTGCCGATCATGAGACAGGAGGCCTCGCGCTCGGAAACAGCGATTATACGCTGCATCTCGATTTGCTCCAAAACCAGAAATGTTCGGCGTGGATACTATCCGATATGTTCTCGCAGCTCTTCAAAGAGAAGAAAGAACCGACATGGCGAGAAGTGAAACAGATCTACAAAGAGCAGTTAGGCTTCTGGCGTACGGTAAAACTCGAGCCCTCCGAGAAGAAAGCCCTCAAGACCGTTTACGAGGAAGTCCTCAAGGGAACGAGCAAGGACACGAAGACGATGTATAAGACCATCAATAAACTCGGCGACGAAGGTATCGCGCTACTCAACAAGAAAGCGCATATCGGCTGGACCTCTCATGCGCACACCGCGCACGCCGTTCCTGTCTATTCTATCGGCGTCAACGCTCACCTCTTCTCCGGCTGGCACGATAACTCCGACCTCGTCCCGCTCCTTAGAGAAGCGATTCTTAAATAATTCCTCTGTCTTTTACCCCTCTACATACTTTATTTTTGGGGGAGGGGCCTAGTCTGGTCTATCCTGACCTGTCCTTGTATTATATATTTTTGTTAGACTTATAGTAGGATATTAGTAGGTGATTAGTAGGTGATTAGTAGGTGGTTAGTAGGTGGTTAGTAGGTGATAATAGGTGTCATGTTATAATTATCATATTACGGCTCTATTACATCACTATTACGTCACAAAAAAACAGCCCGCCGAAGCGAGCTGTTTTTCTAATTAGCGGTAGGCGAATTACTTCACTACCTGTCCTGTGATAGTATAGGTCTTATCGCCGCGGATGATGTAGATCGTATTATCCTTCATCACCTTAACAGCCTTCTGACCATCACCGGTATTGTCAACTCCGGTCGGAGTTCTCGGGTTCGACGCCGTTGCCGAAAGCTTATTCTTTGAAGCATCGTAATCGAACTCTACGTAGTACTTAGCTACCTCAGAGATTGCAAGATTAGCGGTAGTGATCGGTGTTGTTTCCTCGTCTTGGAATACCTTTACAACGTAGGTACCTACAGCTAAGATTTCCTTGTCGAAGTACTTAGCGAAGATATCGCTGTCACCCATCTTCTCCAGCTCACCCAGGGCTTCATCAGCGCCATCATTGAGGCTCCATGCAACCGTGTAGGTGTGATCCGGGAAGGTAACAATAACCGTGTTGGTAGTGTAAACCCACTTGAACTCATATTCTCCGGTCACATCAGCCTTGAAGTAAATATGGTTGTTATCATCTTCGTAAACAAAGCCGTTTACGCTGTTCGAAGTACGATTAATTTCCGTTGCGCCGGCACTGCAGCCTAACCAGTGACCACCAACAACCGGTTTGAAGTTATACCACTCACCCTTTGTGAGTTCCTTCTTAACCGCAGCATAGGTCTTGTCGGTAGATACAACTGCCGTGATCTTGCCTTCGCTCCAATCTTGAGTCCAACTACCGCCGAACTCTACAACTGCTCTGCTATTCAGCGTTGCTGTGATAGTTCCAGCAGAAGGATCCAGAGCGAGCGTTACGTTATCCCATGCTTGGATATTGTCGCCTTCGAACGAAGCCAACTCAACCCAAGTACCATCACCGCTGTCGCCTTGACGCCAGTTAACACCGGTGCCGCCGAAGACAACGTTCTCGAGAATATACTTACCATCACCGGCATAGGTCATTACTGCCCAATCCCATTCACCACCATTCCAGTTATTCTTAAGCGAATAAGAAGCCGGATTAGCAACGGTCAACGTGTAGCTTACGGTCGAAGCCTTGTAGGTGTCATTACCTGCAAACTCAGCCGAGATAGTAGTTTCACCTGCGCCTGCGATTTTAATCTGACCTTCGTCCAGATAAGCCACAGCCTCATTCGTGCTGCTCAGCTCAACCATCAGACTGTTCGGGTTGTTCAACGTCGGCAGAACATATGTATCGCCCAGAGTTACATTCACCGCGGACTCACTCCAGCTAATACCTGCTGCCGATTTCTCAGTAAAGGTAGCCTCAACTGCGATATTCACAGTACCAACCTCATATGTATTACCGCTTACGAAAGCGTCACCATTAACGGTCAGCGAAGTCAAAGCATAGTCAGCGCTTGCAGGAGTAGCCGTAATAGTCAGCTCGTCACCCTTAACGAAATGATCACCGTCTTCAACTGCTGCACCTTGGTATTTAACAACTACTGTTCCATTAGTAGCACTGATGCTCAACTCATGCGTGAGAACGGTAATGTCGATATTCTTAGCACCTTCGCCGTTAGCTGTTACGCTTACGCTTGTGGTGGTAGCAGCAATAGTTGCAGGAACTGCAACCCAAGTCGGATTCTCGATAGCGGTAGCGTAGTCGTTATCATAAACAGTCTTAGCGCTTAAGCCATCAAAATCGAAGCTATCGCCAACCTCGTAAGCAGTCTTAGCTGCCGTGCCATAGATCTCAACGCTCGGGTTTTCTGGAGCAACATAAGAGAGCTGATAGTTGTTATAGTTAATCTCATAATCCGGATCATAGAAGAGGAGATCTCCTAAGACGCGAACCTTAGCACCGACTTCAATGTCATCTGCACTCGAGAAGTTAGCATTATCAAGGCCCTTTCCGCTGTAAACCTTAATTACGTTTGCATCAGACAAGAATCCATTAGTATCTATATCTTCGAGGTAGTATGTAATGGAATGGTAGGTGCTATTATAAGAGCCTACTTCCGAAATATAACCTTCAACAACTTTGTTAGAAGCCGTGCTGGAAGTTTTAATTAAATCAACAGCCTCAGCAACAGTCAGAATCTCGGCAAACTTAGCAGTCAACGATACATTGTTAGCCGGCATATTGAACGTCTGCGAGAGAGCCTGAGCATTCTCCAGCGTTATACCTGTAGCCTCCCAGCCAATGAAGTAGTAGCCATCAACAGCCGTAGCCGAAACGGTGATCTCTTCGTTATAATGAGCAGCATCTGTTGCACCACTAAGTTCAGAACCTGCACCACCGGTCTGAGCAACTGCAACGGTGTAATTAACAGCTGCGAAGGAAGCAGTAACAGTCAGAGTGCCTTCTGCATTTTGCGGGATAGTAATGACACCTGCATCATACGTAGCGTTTGCAACACCGCTCAGTTCGATATCATCCAGCTCATAGCCCGGATCCGGAGTAGCCACTACGTCAACAACAACCGGATCACAAGTCTTAACAGAAGTAACATCCTTACCGCCTACTTGGAGAGCGATAGAACCATTTCCTCCATCAACAACACCATTCAGTGCCAAGTCTGCACAACTCGGACAAGTCGTTAAGTAACCGGAGTAGGTAGTAGTCTGAGTTTTCTCACCCGGAGTATACTTAAAGAGACGCGGTGCCGCTCCAGTGCTAGCGGCATAACAAGCCCACCCGTAATCTCCGTTATTGCGTAAAGTTGCATTTTTGCTTGATGCTTTGTTACCTACATTTTCTACTACAAATCCGTTAGAATAAGTTATTGTCCACTGAGCAGAAGTTGTAGTTGCATCTGCTTCTAATTTTATATTATTGTTAGAACCGGTACCTGCTGCATAGCCATCTGTACCGTGCTTAATTAGGAACTTACCATCGTCATTGATAGAAATATCCCACAGCAAGTCATTTGCAGGAGCCACCGTCAGCTTACCATTTTCAATAGACGGAGTAGCGTCACTATTTTGGAAACGGCTTTTATTAATACTTGCCGTCATGAAGTAGTCCGCAGAACAAATAGCATACGTACCTGCAGTCGGAACAGCAGTTATTTCCACCCACTCAGGATCGCCTTCTTGTTCAGTGATATTCTCCTCTGCAAATACAGCGTAGTAGTTAATGTCATTGCTCGGCATAGTGAGGCCCTCGGTTTCAGTGATAAGACCTTCAGGAGCAGTAGCAGAAGCCTCAGCAAGTTCAGAAGTCAACCATCCACGGAATACCAGACCTGCGCAGTCACCCGTAGCAGATGGATTCTCAGGGAACGTCAATGCAGTACCAGCAACAGCAGTCTGTGCGCTCTCCGTCAACTCATTGCCATTTACAATCCACTTTGCGGTGTAGGTCTCCAATACTTCTATCATTACACCGAACGATTTAGCTGCTGCACCTTCTTCACCATCATCAACCGTGATAGTTGCTTCAAAAGTACCTACCTCGGTAGTAACAGGAGTAATGGTAACCTCTGCATTCTCAACACCGCCTTCACTAATCGTAATGGAAGTTGTGCTCAAACCGAATTTTGCAGCATCAGTTCCACTAACAGCAACTGTAATGTTATTGCTCAAATAAGCAGCGCTAACTGTAAAGGTCATAGAAGTAGAACCTCCTTTTGCCACATCATCGAAAAGGTAATCTTCCGTTTGAGACAAAGTAATTTCTGGGATTTTATTTTCAGTAAACGAACCACCGATAGTTACCGCATAAGCAAATATCAAATGCTTCAAAAGTATAACCGGTTGCATTATTTGCTGCAGCCTGAATCACTGTACCTGCTGCAACATAAGCAGGATTAGCATTACTTTGATAATCTTCCCAACTGAATGAACCACCTGTTACACTAGCGGCTGTAATAGCATAAGTCGGAGTTACAGTCATCGTAACAGGTACTTCTACTGCATCAGCTAATCCACCACCACTAATGGAAATCTTCGTATCAGTGAACTCTCCAGCTGTTGTTGTATTCGGGGTAATCACGAGGCTGGCAAGTACTGCTCCATCGGTCGGAGTCAAACTATCACCTTCTTTAACAGCTACCGTGAAAACGTCCGTGTTACTAGAAACAGCTGTTAAGTCCGCCGTTAAGTTTTCTCCGGAAATAGTCACTTCAATAGGACTAACCGTGCTATGTTGATATACGGTTCCGAAAGCGACCGAAGTCGGATCAGTTTCTACTGTCGGCTCTGGTGCCGTACAAGTCGGTGCCGAGAGATAGTAAGTAGTACCGGATGCAGTAGCAACAACTACTGAAATATCATCTACACGGACGTTAGAAGATCCCGTTGCTGCAAATGTTAATGTAAAAGTCGCATCTGCTCCATCTGCTACAGTTATGTCAAAGGTTCTTGTTCCTACAGCGTCCGGTTTTCCTGATAAAGAGCCCGAATATCCCGTCCCTGTAGGAGCAACACTTAGTTCTTGTTTGTTCTGAGTCCACGAAACAGTAATCGATTTTGCATTGCCAGAAGGTATGCCTGCAATTGCAAAAGAGCCGGTACTTTTACCAACAAGAATTTCGGGTGCAGTACCGCCACCGGTGTTTTCATTATAAATTTTGGTATCGGAACCACCATTTGTACTAGTGTAGGTAACATTAGCATTTCCATAAACAACGCGACCAGTAGCAGTAGTTACGCTTCCGGACGGAACATCACCAGCAGAGTAACTGCTGAAAGCTTCGCTAAAGAGCGTTGTTCCAACAGCAGCACCGCTGCCGCCTTCTGTTCTCTTATAAACAGCATACAGCGTGCAGTTAGCCGCAGGTTTATAGTTTGCACCTGCCAAAAGAAGTGTCGGGGCAGTAGTAGTCTCCACATCAACAGCCGAAGTTTCTTTCCAACCTGCAAATGTCCAACCATCTCCCGAGCATGTCGGAGTCGGTCCGACAGGAAGAGTGATGCCTTGGCCTCCTAAAGTTTCAGAAATAGGATCTTGCGTATCTGTACTTCCACCAACATTGAACGAAACGGTATATTTCGGAAGTTCAGTAAAAGTAACATTAATCTCAGACTCTCCTGTTGTATTGGCCGCATACGTAACTGTCTTTGCATTTTGATCTATCGTAACACCAGAAGTAATGCCGCTCTGAGTAATTTCGCCAAACTCATAACCTTCTTCAGGAGTAATATTAGTCACAGTAACTGTCAGTGCCTCACAGCAATCCTTCTCTCCGGTCTTGTCTAGATTGAAAGCACCATTAGAAGGTGTGCCTTTTTTAATGGAAACTTTCTTATCACAAGAAGATGTTTCAGCAGGTATGTACGTTACCAAGACTTTTGTCAAACGCACTTGACCATTACTACTAGTATTTGTATTTTTGCATTGAAACACAGCTTGTGTTCCACTAATGGATTGAGCCGTATTAGAGGTTAGTTTTGTACTGCCAAAATATAATGCACCACTATTACTTACAGTATATGTAAACTTAACGGAACTAAGAGTGGCTCCATTAGCAGCATCTACGCTGAACGATCCATTATTACTTCCGTTTGTGTAGAAGCGCCAATCAGAATAGAACTTACCGTTATTGCCTGTTCCTATTCGATTTACCGTAATGTTGTCATCGAGGACAACTTGGTCATAAACCTGTGCACCGTTGTTTTGCCAATTATGTGTTTTGGCATAGTAGTCGCCAGACGAGGCATAGATTGTCACCTCAACTTCCACAGGATCTGTCGCCCAAATCTGTCCTATGCCGAGCATGAGCGTCAGCATAAAGACGAAAAGTGTTTTTAAATGTTTCATAAATGATTAAAATTTAAAATTAAACAAAAAGTTTGTTATTTGTGTTTGAAAATAATATCTTATGCAAATGCCATATGGCGACGTTTCAGAGCTGTAAGCACACACACCGAGGCCAAAGGATTCAATCCTCGGAAAGTAGTGCGGCGTTTCAGTTCTTCGAGAGGCATCTCTAATAATACCTTCGCAATGCACTCATCAGCAAAAGAATTGCTTACCACATTTACGCCCGTAAAATCCAATATCACACGTTCGTCTTGACGTAAAAGCGGCAACAACTTTTCACGAATCTCTGCGCCCAACTGGCGCGTACCCAAATTCTCTCCGTATTCTCTAAATGCAAAAGTTACCATAACTGCTCTAATTCGTTGTCATTTAAAAATAATGTATCAAATTCATCCACCACATCTGTACGATAAGCGACTACTTCTTGCGGATTGATTTCTTTGTCAGTTTGAAGTTGCATATATACTATCGTACCTTGCCAAAAATCACTTTCTTTTGTTGTAACGACACCATTCTCTACCCGCATCGTGTGACTTCCAGAACGTATCTCGAATCTCAATCCCACTTTTTGGTCAAGTAATGAAACCGAATATAGGCCAAAGCCCATACCAGCGCCATCTGTCACTTTATCTTCGATGCAGAGTTTCAATGCCTCTTCTTCCGAAATAGTTTTGTATTTCTCATTTTTCGCTAAAGAAGCCTGCACTCCAATTCCGTCATCTGCGACAAGAACACTTAGTGTATGTATATTTGGATTATAATGCGTCAGTACCGTTCCTAATTGTTTGTCTGTGTGTATAATGACATTATCCAATATCTCATAAAAACAATACCCAAATGCCTCCAACATTGTCGTTTCTATATCCATATATTGCATCAGTATCTGCACGACGTGTCGATAAACAGCATCAATGGTTTTCTCATCGAATACATCTATCGTCACTTCCTTATCGGCTGTAGGAAAGTAATGCTTTATGAGACTTGACAAATTCATCGCATTTCAATTAATTATGAGTTTCTTAAAACTTCTTTATCCAAAGCCAAGGACGACCTACAGCAGTGAGAGAAAGAGTTTTAGTTTTCTCATAAGATTAAAAATTTTAGTTAGTAAAAAGTTTGTTATTTGTGATTTTGTTGATATGCTAGTCTTGTGAATTATCCATTGCTAGTATGATATCATCCAAAAATGCATCAGATACATTCGCCATATCCGCTTTGTCATAAATATACAAGAATGACAAACACGTATCCTCAATCGTTAAACGAATAATGATTCGTCCGCCGCCACGTTTTCCTCGTCCTTTAGAAGTAAACGCAATACGCACCTTCCGCATACCGTCATAGAGCTCGTCTCCTTGAAATGGATTCTCTTGCAAAGACAATAGTACACGACAAAAATCGTCCGGTAACGAACGATAACGTTTCTTTAACTGCTTGAATGCACGCTGAAAGTCTGACGAGAAGCGAACTTGCTGTATCATAACTGCTTAATGAATTGCATCGCCTCATCAACACTCATAGAAGGGGCTGTTTCGCACTCGCGCTTGGCTCTCACGACAGCAGTAGCCACACGATAAGCCTGTTCCAACTCAACGAAACGATCCCACCTTCTCGGTGACATCCTAACAGTGATACTTCTTGTATTTCTTTCCAAAACGCACATAGTTGATATCGTTTTCTTAAATTCGGCGGCAAAGATAATACTTTTTTTTGACATATGCAAATTTATTTGCAGATTTCATTCATTTCGCCAAAAATGCCACAAAAAGCATCAAAAAGCAATCAAAAAACAGCCCGCCGAAGCGAGCTGTATGATTTGAAATTTAAAATTAAACAAAAAGTTTGTTATTTGTGATTTTGTTATAATCAATTATCAAAACC
>CACYGT010000041.1 GCA_902774075.1 uncultured Bacteroidales bacterium | reverse complement strand
TAGACGCGTTGGTCTCAAACACCAATGGGAAACCGTGCCGGTTCGATCCCGGCCCTGGGTACTACGAAAGGAGGTGTATGCAATGATTATCGTTCCTGTAAAAGAAGGTGAGAACATCGAGCGCGCGATTAAGAAATTCAAACGCAAATTCGATAAGACGGGTGTCGTTAAAGAGCTCCGTCGTCGTCAACAATTCGACAAACCGAGTGAGTTGAAGCGAGTTAAGATGGCACATGCGAAGTATGTGCAGTCGTTGCACGCTCACGACGATATGTAATCGTTCTGATTACTCATGGTTCGGATTCTACCGAATTGGGAAAAAGGGGAAATGGAGTCGCTTCGGCGGCTTTATTTCTTTTTTTTAGCTTATTTCGCTCCAATTATAGGACTGTTGGATGCGTAAGATGTCCAATTGCCGTTTGTAGATACGGTTCAGTTCATCTTCGAGCAGCGGGTCTTGGTCGAGGATGTCTTTGGCCGCTTCACGCGTCAAAGCAACGAGTCGTCCATCGGTAGCGAGATTCGCTATATGCAGTTCGAAAGGTGTGCCGGATTGTAACGTGCCCTGCATGTCACCCGGACCTCGTAGTTGGAGGTCCGCTTCGGCGATACGGAAACCGTCGTTGGTCTCCACCATGATATTCATTCGTTTGCGGGTGTCTCCACTCAACTCCATGTTGGTTAGCAGGATACAATAACTCTGATCTCCTCCACGGCCTACACGTCCGCGAAGCTGGTGAAGTTGGCTGAGACCGAATCGCTCGGCGTTCTGAATCAGCATGACGGTCGCGTTGGGTACGTTCACACCCACTTCGATGACCGTAGTAGCCACCAAAATCTGCGTCTCGCCGGAAGCGAAGCGTGTCATTTGCAAGTCTTTATCGGCAGCCTTCATCTTACCGTGTACCATGGAGATCTTGTATTCAGGCAGGGCTTCGCATAGTTCGTTGAAGCCGTTCTCCAGATCTTGCAGATCCATCTTCTCGCTTTCTTTGATGAGCGGATAGACGACATATATCTGTCTGCCGGCATCGATCTGCTTGCGCATGAACGAATAGACTTGTGCCCGACGTTTGATATCGTAATGAATGGTCTGTACGGGCTTACGTCCGGGAGGCAGTTCATCGATGACGGAGACGTGTAAGTCGCCATACACGGTCATGGCGAGTGTACGCGGGATAGGTGTCGCTGTCATGACAAGGATATGTGGCGGCGTCTCGTTTTTAGTCCATAGTTTGGCTCTTTGAGCGACACCAAAACGGTGTTGCTCGTCGATGACGACGAAGCCTAAGTTCTGCCACTGAACAGCATCTTCCAATAACGCGTGCGTACCTATTAATATATGTATCGTGCCGTTCATGAGGCCGTTGTGAATCGGCACACGGTTCTTCGGGGTGGTAGAACCTGTGAGAAGTGCGATATGTACGGCGTCGCCGAGCGGAGCAAGGAAGGCCTTTAGTGTCTCGTAATGTTGGGCGGCAAGGATCTCCGTCGGCGCCATGATACAAGTCTGGTATCCGTTATCGACAGCCAGCAAGCAGCAGAGGAGTGCTACGAGGGTCTTACCGGAACCTACATCTCCTTGGAGGAGACGGTTCATCTGGTGACCGGACTTAAGGTCGTCGTGTATCTCGTGAATGACGCGTTTCTGTGCGTTCGTCAGATCAAAAGGCAGGGCTTTGTAGAGGGCGTGAAAACGGCTACCTACGGTGGGCATCGCAAAACCCGGATACTGCTCACGCCGTTTCATCTGACGCAGAATCTGCAACTGGACATAGAAGAGCTCTTCGAACTTCAATCGCGCTCTTGCGTTCTGCATAGACAACGCGTCTTTCGGGAAATGCACGTTGATGAGCGCATCGGTGAGCGACATCAGACGGTATTTCTGCAGAACGTCTGCACCTATCGTATCGGGTATACCGGCTTTGAGGTCGGGCAACAGATCTACGATGATAGCGCGCATGGCTTTGGAGTTGAGACCATGCCGTTTCATCTTGTCCGTCGTGTTGTAATAGGGCTCAAGACCTTGCGTCATCTCCGGTGTCACTTTGGACATCGGAGTGAGGTCGGGGTGCACGAAGTTATAGACGTGGTTGAAGCACGACGGCTTGCCAAAGAGCAAATACTTGACGTTCCTTTGCAGTTTGACATACTTCACGCCCTGAAACCAGACCAGCTCACACTGGTGGGTGCCATCAAAGAAAGTAGCGCTGAGTCGTTGAGCTTTGCCGATACCTATCGTGTGCCATTCGGTCACTTCGCCGATAATCTGAACGTACGTATCTTCATCGTCCAGTTCGGCAATACGATAGAAACGGCTTCGGTCAATATACTTGTAGGGATATTGGCGCAGCATGTCCATCGCTGTGTGTACTCCCAGCTCTGAACGAAGAATGTCGGCACGCTTGGCACCGACATTCTTACAATAGGTTATATCTCTCTGAGATAGCTCCATCATTGGAGTTTGAAGTTAACGGGCACCGTATATTTTACACGTACGGCTTTACCACGTTGCTTACCCGGTTTCCATTTCGGCATCGACTTGATGACGCGGATAGCCTCTTTGTCCAACGATGGGTCACCACCCGAACGAACAACTTCTACATCTACAATCGAACCGTCTTTGTTCACCACGAACTGGCAGATAACACGACCTTGGATACCGTTCTCCTGTGCAATCACCGGATACTTCACGTTGTCGCTCAGGTACTTGAACAAGGCTTGCTGGCCACCCGGGAACTCAGGCATCGACTCAACGACTACGAAGACTACTTCTTCTTCCTCTTCCTCAACCGGAGCCTCTACCGGCGCTGCGATAACGACTTCTGTCTCGGTCTCTTCCGTAGTTACCTCGATCGTCTCGGTCTCAACGTTATCTTCTACCACATTCAGCACTTCCACTTCCTGAACGGCAGGGGGTGGGGGCGGGGGAGGAGTCTCCTGACTCGTCTGCTGAATCTCTACCTCTTCCTCAAAGAGGAACTCTGTGTCTGTTACCTCATACTTGGTAACTTCTTGCTCAGTCCACTCCAATGCCACGTAAACGAGGCTCAGAACGAATACCAAACCCATCAATACATAGACGAGTTTGTCCTTCTCCAAACTGGCTTTTTCAGATTTTTTGATCTCCATATCTTGTGTTTTTTAGGTCGTATTATCTAAAATCGGCTACAAAATTACAACTTTTTTTTTATTTGTGCAAATAAAATATAAAAAATTTGCCACATATACCAAAATTTCGCATAAATCGGGCTAAAATGGAAGTGTTTTGGATAACAATTATCGAGCCAACGCCACATCCTGAGTCTTTCTTTGCAATAATGAATCTGTGCTTTGACACCTCGTGGATGCGAAACAGACTCATGTTCTGTCCAAACGGCAGTCGGTTCGTTCAAATAGCCGAACTGTGTGTGTTGTGAGAAGAGTCCGTAGAGGGGATAGTCCAGAACAGGAAAAGCTTGTGCTTGCAGAGCTTGCAAATCTACTTTATCGAGCAGTTCTGCCCGGAAGAGCACCGTGCAATTGGATTGCCGCGCGCCTTTTAAGTTGTACCGCTCACTCAGATCTCCTTCCGGAATCGCTTCGTTTCCTTGTCCCTGTACCGCAGTGTGCACGAATCCTACGTTGGGATGAGCGCGCAAATAGTCCAATTGCCGTTGCAATTTATGCGAGTCTGTCCAGTAGTCGTCACCGTCGAGCATGGCGATGTAGTCGCATTGGTCAGCTATAATACGGCGGTATAGATCTAGGGTGTTGTTTACCAAACCAAGATTTTGTTTGCGGCGTATATAAACGATCCGTTTGTCTTGTGCCGCATAGTGTTCGCAGATGGCTTGCGTACCATCAGTCGAAGCATCATCGCCGATATAGACACGAAGGGGTTCTTCGCACACTTGGATAAGTACGCTCTCGATGGCTCGCGCGATGAAGGCCTCGTTATTATATGTCGCTATGCAAACAGCTATCATAGATAGATAGCAGTTTACGGCCGATGGTATCTGCCGTGAACTGATTTATGATTTCTGATTTATGATTTCTGATTTGTTTGTTCCAAAGAATCGTTTCCATGAACTCGGCGAAAGTGCCGGGTTTGTGTTGTGCTATCTCTTGCGGAACAATGAGTGCCCCGACTTCTTCTGCGATGCCTACCGGCGTGGAGAGGATAGGAAGGCCTGCTGCTGAGGCTTCGGCGAGAACGACACCGTAGGTCTCGTAGCGGCTGGAGAGAACAAAAGCATCGGCGTTGTGCATCTCTTCTGCCACTTGTTCGGGTGTCAGTTCGCCTGTCCATCGTAAAAGAGTGTCAGAGATATTGAGATCTTGCGCGTATGCGCGAACATCTTCATAATCTATACCTGTGCCGACAAGCACAAGTTGCCAATTTTGGCGTTTCTCGGACAGCATTTTGGCTGCACGAAGAAGGCCTTTGACATTCTTCGCTCGTTCGTCGAAACAAGAGACGTGAAGGAGCGTCTTTCGATTATTCCGATTATTCGGATTACTCGGATTCTTAAAGAAGAACTCATCCACGACATTGGCGATCGTTCCCCATCGTTTGGCACGGAAACCGGCGGCTTTCATAGCGCGTTGCAGGGGTTCACTGACCGTAAGGACCATAGAAGCTTTTCGTGCAATATGGCGATACAAACGCTGTTTGAGAGCCGACATACGCCTAAACTGTCCGTTTTCGGGCAGATAGCCGCTCCAATGTTCGACGACAATATAAGGGATGTGCTCTTTTTCTAATAACGCAAGAGCCAGTAATCCTTGTTTCTGAATGACGTTGAGTTGGACGATGTCGGGTGTCCATCCTTCGCGTTCGAGGGCTTTATATTGACGCCACGTGTCCCGCAAAGTTTGCGAGAAGATGACTCGCACGTCCGCACCTTGTGCACGAACGGCCTCAACGTGTTTTTGTACGAAGAGGCCGGACATAGCGTCTTTGTCAGACGGATACCAAGGTGTGAGAAACAGGACTTTTAGCATTCAGTATTCAGCCTTCAGAATTCAGATTTATCTATAACTACATTCGCGGAGTTTTTGGAACCAGATAGCCAGACGGAAGAAAGGTTTGTAATATTTCTCCACACTGAAATAGGTGACGGGTTTGGAACCGAACTGCTGGTAGTGCTTGGCGATACCTTTGTCCATGGAGCCTTCGAAGTCGAACATGACTTGTTTCTCGCGGGCTATCTTCATCGCCTCAAGCACGAGGAGCGCGGAAGCTCCTGAATCCTGGAAGGCCGGATCGAAGGTCGGTATGAGGTAATAGAGGTATTTCTTGTCCCAAACGAGGAAGGCGGCCGCGTAGGGTTGTCCGTCGGCATTGCAGATACTGAGGATCATACATTGCCCGAGCCGGCGTGCTTTGCGCTCGAGAACAAGGAGAAACTCGCGGCTGTAACTGCATTTGCGTTTGCGGGAAGCAAGGCAGCGTGTCTCAAAGCGATAGAAATCCTCCACATCCATCGTGCGCTCGGCGTGCAGGCTGAGGGCTTTCTGAAGTTGGCGTTTCTTGTTCTTGCTAAAGGAGTCTATTACTTTGTTGAGGTCGCTGAGGTCTTCGACGCGGTAGGTGACACGTTCGCGGGTTTTGAAACCGAGTCCGCGCATGGCATCTACGCAAAGACTGCCGGGCATATACTGCTGGTAGTAGTAAGCAAGCCCAATCGTGTCGAGTTGTTCTTTGAGCTGACGGCACACTTCAGCGGTGCGCCATTTGTCTCCCGTCACTTCGGGGGTGACCCAGATACCACCCACTTGTGTCATCTGTGGCATCACAATGTATTTCTGCCAGAATCGTTTACGAAGGAGATAGGGCATTGCACCGAGTATATTCCCTTCTTCGTCTTCTGCCAGTAGCACATCCCACTCTTTGCCGGCACACACAGCGTCGAGCCACCAAGGCATAAGCGAGATAGGCAAGTATTCCTGCTCCGCTACCCATGCACTATATCGCTCTTTGTTTGTCATCTGAATAAACCGCTAAAAATACCGTTTTGAGATTGTGGCGCTGCTTCGTCTTGAATAGCCTCGTCTTGAGGTGCTTCAAGTTC
Source organism: uncultured Bacteroidales bacterium (assembly GCA_902774075.1). GTDB lineage: Bacteria > Bacteroidota > Bacteroidia > Bacteroidales > Paludibacteraceae > Colicola. The sequence continues at coordinate 8,560 of CACYGT010000041.1, read as the reverse complement.
GTCATTGACTGGTTCGCCATTGTTGAGTCCGTCGTTTTTGCGGTACTGCTCGGGGCGATAAAGTATCTGTATATTCTCAGCAATCACTTCCGTTTTGCGACGAATCTGTCCGTCTTTCTCCCATGAACGCGTTTTGAGTTTGCCTTCTATATAGACTTTCATACTCTTCCGTAAGTTCTGTTGAGCCCACTCCGCTAAGTTGCGCCATAGTACAATCGAATGCCATTCTGTTACGTCTGGGACCTGTGTTCCGTTTTGCATGGTGTAACCACGTTCTGTAGTAGCTAAATTAAATGTTGCAATCGCTACGCCTCTGTCTAAGTAACGTACTTCAGGATCCGCACCGACGTTACCAATTAAAATCACTTTGTTTACGCTTGACATAATAAAAAAAGGTTAAATTTTCATTTGCGGCTGCAAAGTTACAAAAAAATTTGCATATATCAAAATAATTTTGTAATTTTGTAGCCGATTTTGTAAATAACATTATTTATATATTATGAAACACACATTGAACTACATCGTAGCGGCATTGTTGGTAACGGTGGCTGTTACATTGAAAGCACAAGATGCAGAGCAGGGCGGACAGTATGTTCGTTGTATTGCATTCTACAACTTGGAGAACTTGTTCGACACCATTCATGACGAGGGTAAGAACGACTATGAGTACTTGCCTGATGGCGGTAACAAATGGACCTCGATGAAGTATGAGAACAAGGTGAAGAACATGGCTTATGCCGTTTCGCAGTTGGGTACGGATTATGACCCGCGCGGTGCAGCGTGCGTAGGTGTAGCTGAGGTGGAGAATATCGGATGTTTGAGAGACTTGTGTGCTGAGGCGAACAGCAAGTACGGCAGAAGACTGAAACCGATTCTTATAGAGGGTCCGGACCGTCGTGGTGTGGATGTAGGCTTTTTGTATGACACGGTGTTGTTCAAGCCTTCGAAAGTGGATGGCTATGAGTTGAAAGCTCACTATGCAGATGGCGGTGAGATCAAGACTCGTCTGCAGTTGTGTGTGTCGGGTTACCTGATGGGTGACGGACGTCCGGAGAAAATCCATATTATCGTAAACCACTGGCCGAGCCGTTATGGCGGAGAGTTGTCGAGTCGTCCGGGACGTGACACGGCTGCGATGTTAGTTAAGAGTATCTGCGATTCGATTTATCTGAAGGAACCGAAAGCGAAGATCGTTATCATGGGTGACTTGAATGATGACCCGGATAATCACAGCTGTAAAGAAGTGTTGGGTGCGCGTAAACACCGCGAGGAGGTGGAGCCGCAGGGCTATTTCAATACGATGTGGCAGATGTTGGACCGCGGAATCGGTTCTTTGGCTTATAACGGAAGTTGGAACCTGTTTGACCAAATCATCATCAGTGAACCGCTGATGAACGAGAGGTTGGAAAACGGCAAATGGACGTATTGGAAAGCTCAGATCTTCAACAAGCCGTTCCTGACCGTTCAAGAGGGTAAGGACAAAGGTACGCCTTTCCGTACAACCAAGGCTGGTGTATGGCAGAACGGATACGGAGACCACTATCCGACCATGATTTACTTAATTCGCAAGAAATAATGACATTACAACTGAGAAGAGAATCGACGCCGATACGGATGCGTAACTACGGCCGTATTGTGCAAGATATGATATCGTACACGGCAAGTATGGAGCCGAGTGCCGAGCGTGATGCACTGGAGGTGTATATTGCGCAGTGCATGCGTCAACGCAATCTGGTCTGGAATCGAGACCAAGAGGCCGGCATCAATCGTGTGCGCGAAGATATTATCCGTTTGTCCGACGGTAAGTTGCGCTGTGACTCGCCCGCTTTTGAGCAACTGATGGGGCAACCGAATGCCGCAGGGACAACAACAGCAAAAAAGAAAAAGAAATAGTTTTTTTTAACGTCGAAAGACACTTGTTATGGAAGAGCCAAGAGAGTTTAAAGTGTTCGCAGGGTCCAAGGGAGAGGCCTTAGCAAAAGGAATCTGCGAAGAGTTGGGCTGTCAATTGGGTAAGTTGCATCTGGACCGTTTCTCAGACGGTGAGTTCTGCACGTATTTTGAAGAGTCCGTTCGCGGACAAAGTGTGTATCTGGTACAACCGACGTGTCCGAGTAGTGACAATTTGATGGAGTTGTTGCTGATGATTGACGCGGCGAAGCGTGCGAGTGCGGCGAAGGTGATTGCTGTGATCCCGTATTTCGGTTGGGCACGTCAGGACCGCAAGGACAAACCGCGTGTGTCGATAGGCGCTAAGTTGGTAGCGAACATGCTGCAGACGGCCGGTGCGGATCGTGTCATTACGGTGGACCTGCATGCCGATCAGATCCAGGGATTCTTTGATATTCCGGTGGATCATATCTACGGTTCGAACGTGTTGGCTCCGTATATCGCGGGTCTGAACCTGAAAAAACTTATTGTAGCTTCTCCGGACGTGGGTGGTTCAAAACGTGCGTCTAACTTCGCGAAGAAGTTGCATCTTTTGACCGATCGCGAAGTGCCGATGGTGATTTGTTATAAGAACCGTCCGGACTTCAACAAGGTGTCGGAGATCAAGGTGCTGGGCGATGTGTACGGCAAGGATGTGGTTATTTTCGACGATATCGCGGATACAGCGGGTACGTTGTGTAAGGCTGCTGAGGTCATGCGTGATGGCGGTGCGAAGAGTGTACGTGCGGTGGTGACGCACGGCGTGCTGAGTGGTCAGGCATGCGAGCGTATCGAGGAGTCGGCGCTGGAAGAACTGGTGTGCACGGACTCGCTGCCGATTGATCCGGCATGCTGCTCGAAGCTGCATATCGAGACATTGGCGGTTTCTATTGCCCACACCATTCGTGCTATCCAAACCCACACCTCGGTGAGTGAAACGAATATACGATGAAGAGAAGAATACATTTTCTAGGCATCTTATGTATACTAGGTGTCTTAGGTTTAGTAAGTAGTTGTAGTAAGAAGGCGGCCGTTGTTGAGCGGCCGGCTTTCTCATCCGATAGTGCATATGTCTATATCGAGCGTCAGATGGCGTTTGGTCCGCGAGTGCCGAACAGTGCTGCGCATACGCAGTGTGCGGTGTGGCTGATAGAGCAACTGCGGGCTTTTGGCGCGGAGGTGGAGTTGCAGAAAGGCTTTATGCCGGACTACCGCGGAGCGAATCAGCAGATTTATAATATCATTGGTCATTTTGGGACAGCTGAGACCTTTACGCGTGCGCGTATTCTATTAGGTGCACATTATGACACGCGTCCCTGGTGTGACGAGGAAGCGGAATACGAGAACCGTTTTTATAATGTGCCGGGTGCAAATGATGGCGCGAGCGGAGTGGGTGTATTGCTGGAAGTGGCTCGTCAGTTAGGTCAGCGTTTGGCTGACTCGACCTTGTATACACCGGTGGATATTATTTTCTTTGATTGCGAAGACATGGGTACACCTCAATTCTATACGGGTGCGGAGCGTGAGGATACGTGGTGTCTGGGTTCGCAGTTATGGGCGATGCAGTATGCGCGGAACAAGCTCTCGATGTACCAGTACGGTGTTATACTGGATATGGTAGGTGCACCGGATGCCTTTTTCCCGAAAGAGATGTACTCGTCTCATTATGCGCAGAACTACCAAGAGAAGATCTGGCGTAGCGCGGCGCAGTTGGGGTACGGGGCGCTATTCTCGGAACAGCAATCGTATCCGATCACGGATGACCATTATTATGTGAACTATCTGGCGGGTGTACCGTGCGTGGATATTATTCATTATGACGTGCGTAACGCAACGGGTTTTGCGTCGTGGTGGCACACGCGTAATGATGATATGAGCAACATCAGCAAGACAACCTTGCAGGCCGTCGGTGAAGTGATAATGAGTCAATTATGAGTAAATTACTAGAGATAAAAGATCTTCACGCCTCGATAGGCGGCAAAGAGATATTAAAGGGCGTCAGCCTCGTGGTGAACGAGGGAGAAGTGCACGCCATCATGGGGCCAAACGGCGCAGGTAAGAGTACGCTGAGTGCGGTGTTGACGGGTAACCCGGCATATGAAGTAACGAGCGGCGAGGTGTGGCTGAAAGGCGAGAACCTGTTGGAGATGGCACCTGAAGTTCGCGCACGTGCGGGCGTGTTCCTTAGTTTTCAATATCCGGTGGAGATACCCGGCGTGAGTATGACCAATTTTATGCGCACGGCGATCAATGCAAAACGAGAATATGAAGGCAAGGAGCCGCTGAGTGCGAAGGAGTTCTTGGCGCTGATGCGCGAGAAGAAAAAACTGCTGGAGTTGCCGGACAAACTGAATAACCGTTCGGTCAATGAAGGTTTCTCGGGCGGCGAGAAGAAGAAAAACGAGATCTTCCAGATGGCAATGTTAGAGCCGTGTCTGGCTATCTTGGACGAGACCGATTCTGGTCTGGATATCGATGCCTTGCGTATCGTGGCGGAAGGTGTGAATCGGTTAAAGACACCGGAGAATGCGTCTATTGTGATTACGCACTATCAACGTTTGCTCGATTATATTGTGCCGGATTTTGTACATGTGCTGGCAGATGGACGTATTGTGAAGACAGGCGATAAGAGCCTGGCATTGGAGTTGGAAGAGAAAGGTTATGAAGGTCTCTAAGGGCGACATATTCGAGCGGGTTTTCGTGAACGAAGCCGTCGATCTCTGCATCGAGCAAGAAGCGGGATCGAAGGTGAAGATCCACGTCGTCAATGCACCTTTTTCCATTACGGTAAATCAGTTAGGCGAAGGCTGCCAAACGGAGATTTACGGTTTGGAGCACTTGCACGGCGAAGATAATGTGACAGCCGAGACGCATGTGACACACGCTGTTGGCGGGGGGACTTCTATTCAATTGATTAAGTTCGTGCTCGATGATAATAGCCGCGGACGGTTTATCGGAGATCTGAAGATAGCTCAAGATGCGCAGCAGACAGAGGCGCATCAGACGAATCGTAACTTGCTGTTAAGCGAGACGGCTGAAATGCGGACCCAGCCGCAGTTGGAGATTTATGCGGACGATGTGAAGGCAACGCATGGGGCAAGTACGGGACAATTGGACGAGTCGGCGTTGTTCTACATGCAGCAACGCGGTATTGATAAAGAAAAAGCGCGTCAACTGCTCGTTAACGCGTTTATGAAAGATGTTTTGATGACCATTAGCGACGAGACGCTTCGCGAACAATTACTGAACGCGATTGATGGCGTAGTCGAGTAGATCGATGAGGCTCTTTTTTTCAGGACAGTCACGGAAGACGGATAGCGCTTCTGTGGCTTCTTTTTTGTAGGTAAGCATCTGTTTGACGGCATACTCGTCACCCTTGAAACGCATGACGAAAGCTTTGATCTCCTGGAGGGCTTTTTCGGTATCCAGTGTCTCGCTGTGGGCAGCAAGGAGTTCGCCGAGTTCGCGGATATGGTCGGCTTCATCTTGGGGCGCGCGGCGGAGTGCTTCGATGAGCGGAAGCGTCACTTTGCCGTCCATGAGGTCGCTCATGGTGGGTTTGCCTATCTCTTCGAGATCGCTATAGTCGAATATGTCATCTTTGATCTGGAAACAGAGTCCGAGGAGACGTCCGTAGCCGCGCAGTGCAGCGCGTTGGCGCGGGGTGCAACCGGCAGACTCAGCCCCGGCTTCGGCACATGCTTGGAAGAGTTGGGCAGTCTTTTGGTTGATAACCTGATAATACTGCTCTTCGTCTATCCACATCGATTGCCCGACATGCAGTTGTACCATCTCGCCGCTGGAGAGACTCTTGCCGAGGTTAGCTACTATCTCAAGGATACGGATATTACGTACTTCGGCAGTCAGCCCAATGACCTTTGCAAGCATGTAATCGCCGATGAGTACCGCTACTTTATTGGTCCATTTGACATGCACGGCTGCGGCTCCGCGACGGGTGTCGGAGGAGTCCACGACGTCATCGTGAATAAGGCTGGCTGTATGGAGCAGTTCGAGCGCAACGGCTGAACGGAGTGTCTTGTCGGTAATGGGATTGCAAATCTGTGCAGCGAGCAAGACAAGCATCGGACGCAGTTGTTTTCCGCGCCTTGAACCGACATATCGAAGCACTTCTTGCTGCAGTTTATTGTCCGCCCGGAGGGAGGATTCCATGACTCGCTCGTAGTGCTTCCACTGTGTCTCAATCGGTTTCCGTATGTCTGTTATAGTAGCCATTTTGTCCAAAAACGTTGCAAAGGTACTACTTTTTTTGCATATATGCAAATATTTGTACCTTTTGTGTCAATTTTTCCACCTATATTTGTAAAAATTGTTGTATCTTTGCATCGTGTTATAGTGCGCAATATTCATTTAACTAAAAAATATCTTATGAAAGCATTCATGGACAAAGATTTCCTGCTGCAGACAGAGACCGCACAGGAGTTGTATCACAATCATGCGGCTAAAATGCCGATTATCGATTATCACTGCCACCTTATTCCGCAGATGGTTGCCGAGAACAAGCGTTTCGAATCCATCGCACAGATCTGGCTCATGGGCGACCATTACAAGTGGCGCGCTATGCGTTCGAACGGTGTAGACGAGCGTTATTGCACCGGTAAGGACACGACCGATTGGGAGAAATTCGAGAAATGGGCAGAGACCGTGCCGTATACGTTTAGAAATCCCTTATATCACTGGACCCATCTGGAGCTCAAGACCGCTTTTGGTATTGAAGAACGTCTGAATCCCGAGACCGCACGTGCGATCTATGACAAGTGCAACGACCTGATTGCCAATGACCCGAAGTTCTGTCCGCAGGGTCTAATGAAACACTATCATGTAGAGCTCGTTTGTACGACCGACGATCCGGCTGACAGCCTCGAGTGGCACAAGATGCTGAAGGATGACCCGAAAGCGGAAGTACGTATGTTGCCGACTTGGCGTCCGGACGCAGGTATGAATATCGAAGCCGCTACTTGGAAAGCATACATCGAGAAACTCGCACAGGTGTCAGGTATGGAGATTCGCAATTTCGCAGACCTCGTAGCAGCACTCCAGAAACGCCATGACTTCTTTGAGTCAATGGGTTGCCGTCTCTCCGACCACGGTATCGAGGAGTTCTACGACGAGCCGTACACCGACGCAGAGATTAATGCGATCTTCGAGAAAGCTCTTGCAGGCAAGGCACTCTCTGCTTACGAAATCCGTCAGTATAAGCACGCTTATCTGCACGCTCAGGCTGAGATGGACTACGCTTCCGGTTGGACCCAGCAGTACCACTACGGTGCGATCCGTAACAATAACTCGAAGATGTTCGCGCAACTCGGCGCAGACACCGGCTTCGACTCCATCGGTGAGTTCACGACCGCTAAGGCCATGAGCCATTTCCTCGATGAGATGAACAGCGAAGGACACCTCGCTAAGACCATTCTTTATAACCTCAACCCGTGTGCCAACGAAGTGATCGCTACTATGCTCGGTAACTTCCAGGACGGTTCTGTTCCGGGTAAGATTCAGTTCGGTTCCGGCTGGTGGTTCTTGGATCAGAAAGACGGCATGGAGAAGCAGATGATGGCGCTCTCGAACCTCGGTCTGTTGAGTCGCCTCGTCGGCATGCTCACCGACAGCCGTTCGTTCCTCTCGTACCCGCGTCATGAGTACTTCCGTCGCACGCTCTGTAACGTCCTCGGTAACGACATCGAAAACGGCATGATCCCGTACACCGGTTACGAGAAAGCCCGCGTTCAACAGATGGTAGAAGATATCTGTTATAATAATGCTAAGCATTATTTTAAATTTTAAATTTGACATTTGATATTTTAAATTTTTATACTATGGCTAAAATTATTACGTTGGGCGAGATTATGCTTCGCCTGAGTCCGGAGGGACAAGATCGTTTCATTCAGTCTGATCACTTCCGTATCATCCCCGGTGGTGGTGAGGCAAACGTTGCTATCTCGTGCGCTAACTATGGTCACGAGGCTTATCTGGTAACCAAACTGCCGAAACATGAGATCGGTCAGATTGCCGTTAACTCGCTGCGTCGTTACGGTGTGAAGGACGATTATATCGTTCGTGGCGGTGACCGCGTGGGTCTGTATTACTGCGAGACAGGTGCTTCGATGCGTCCTTCGAAAGTCATCTATGACCGTGCACACTCCGCTATCGCTGAGGCTGATCCGAAGGATTTTGACTTCGACAAGATCATGGAAGGTGCAGCATGGTTCCACTGGAGCGGTATCACTCCGGCTATCTCGGACAAGGCTGCTGAGATCACCAAACTGGCTTGCGAGGCTGCAAAGCGTCACGGTGTAACCGTATCGGTTGACCTCAACTTCCGTAAGAAACTGTGGACCAGCGAGAAAGCTATCTCGATCATGCGTCCGTTGATGAAGTACGTGGATGTATGTATCGGTAACGAAGAGGATGCAGAGTTGTGTCTCGGCTTCAAACCCGATGCAGATGTAGAAGGCGGCGAGACCAACGCGGAAGGTTACAAGGGTATCTTCGAGCAGATGATGAAAGAGTTCGGCTTCAAGTATGTTGTTTCGACGCTTCGCGAGAGCTTCAGCGCTACGTTCAACGGCTGGAAGGCGATGATCTACAACGGCAAGGAGTTCTACCAGAGCAA
>CACYGT010000040.1 GCA_902774075.1 uncultured Bacteroidales bacterium | reverse complement strand
GACGAATATAATCCAATAATGTATTCTCACGCTTAAAGGTATATTCCACATGCACATCTACCGTGCTTTGTGTATCGGAGATATACATCTTATCCACGCACGACAAGATCATCTGCTTGTTGGTGATTTTCTCTACCTTGTACCGCGTAACAGTCGTATGTCCCTCTTCGCCCGGAATAATACTTCCGCTCTTCTCGACGATCTCCAATGTATTCCCCTCGCCTTCTGTCACATAATTGCGGTAACAATCGCACGCAGATCCGCTCCAATCACCTCCTCCTTCATACTCAACATATGCCCACTCACTAATGTAGTTTTGGTAAAAAAGCCACACTTCTTCCTTTTCGCCATAAGTGCGCGTATAGGCGCTATCCTTCAGATGAGAGTGGCCTTGCCGATCCGCATAAACGGTCTTATCGTACGATGCCGTCCGCAACTCCCATGCGCCCTCAATAAACGTAGCATCTCCGGGCACCTCTTTCTCGCAACTCGTCAGCACTAAACCGCCGACACACATCATTGCCATCAACCAATGTCTTGCTTTCATAATTCTTACGTTTAAAAATTCTGTGCAAAAGTACTGCTTTTTTTTGAATTGTGCAAGTTTTCTTGTTGGGAAAAATATTGGGAATTTATTTGTTCAAAACAAAATCGGCTGTAACAAAGCCATTAAACGGCTGACCATTGATGGTATCATAGGTAACAGGCGCAAAGAGTAATTGCTCTTCGTAGATACCTGTCGAATCGGTTGCGACGACCGTTACTTCCGTCGGAAATTCGCGTCCGCGGTATCGGACTATAGTATAATCGCCTTCTTTGTCGGTAAGCGCGTAGTTATAACTCAGCACATCCGGTTCGTCGGCTGCGCGCACGCCAAAGATTGACACATAAATGCCTTGCAGCGCTTGGCCGGACGTATTGGTGACCGTTCCTGTTACCAACAAACGCGGGATACCTGTTTGATCGCCTTCAGTAGGATCCAAATTGTTACCTTTCATAGGACTACAACTAATCAGACCTGAGGCAAGGACGATCAGAAGTCCCCAAATATAGCGTTTCTTTTTCATTGCTGTATATAGATTTTTGTGGCCGTCGTGCCCATATTGGTTTCTAGACGAATGATATAATAGCCGGTCGGCAGTTCGTCTGTCTTATCGAGTGCCGCACCCCAATAATGTCCGTTCAAATCGACTATAGTTATTTTCGTCACACGCAAATAGCCGATATAATCCTCGTTCCAACAGCCGATACGAATCGCATACAAACCGACACGCGTGATAGGACAAGTCACGGAGCCCGTACTGATGGAATAGAAATAGTCTTCGTTGTTCCGTTCGCTCTCTCTTTCTTGTATCACGACATACGAAACGGCGTTTACCGGAGTCTCAATAAGCAGCATGTTGCCCGTCAACGTAGCCCGGAACTGATTCGGATCGGTCGGATCGGGAGTACTGCCTGTCGGACCTTTTTCTAACATATTGAAAACGCCCGACATCCTTATCGGGATGGAGACGCTATTGCCGGCCGCGATATGCATAGCAAACAGAAGTCCTATGATAATCAGGGATTTACGCATGGCTTTCGTTGGTAATATGGATTAAAGTGGACTGCAAATCCTTGACGCTCACGCCAAGATGTTTGGCAATAAGATATTTGTCTTTGCCTATGCCGTTCTCCGCGCGGATAAGTACCTCTGCCATCTGCGCGTAAGAAAGACCGATGAGCACAAGCACGCAGATGCGTATCTCCCGTTCGGAGAGACCTTTGTTCTCCAGTTTGCTGACGATCGACGAGAGCCGTTCGTCGCATACAGCGCGGAACTGCGGATAGTTGTTCCATTGAAGCTCTTCGCGCAAGTGGTCGCTCTTGCGCAAGGCAAGACATTGCTGTTCAAGCGAGTTCGCCTTTTTACGGCGATAGACAAAAGTCCCCAAGCCTGCAAGACCTGTCAAAACAATCAGCAGGATAAGGATTATTGGAATAGGAGTTCGTTTCTGCGGTTGTAAAGCGTTCTGAGCCAGCAACATCGCTTCTATCCAGTCGGCTCTGTTGCGTTCCAGGTCCATCAATATATCCGACCGCGTAGCCGCTAACGCCCGTACTTCGTCTGCTTGCGCGGTTGAATCACAATAGGTCAGGATATAATACACATCGTCCAGATACCGCGGATTATCCGTCTCTGTCACTACGCGCTTGGCATAGAACAGCGCCGAGTCATTATTGCCGAGGAACGTGTAGGCTTGTGCCTGCAGAATATCAAAATACGGTGTAGAGAACGGAGAAAGATTCGTATAATAGAGCACCGAATCATATTCTTCGGCATAGAGACAAGCTGCAGCACGGGACTCCAGTACTTTGTGCTGCACAACCGTATCGGCACAGAGACCAAGCGCGGCATCAATGAGGGAGGTTGCGGCATCCTTATTCCCCTGCACGGCTTGCTCCCAAGCCATGTTGTTGAGCGCATAGGCTTGTGCAAGCGTGTCCTTTGCTGACGCAAACTGCTCCAGCGATTTCTCATACAGCGCGTACGCCAGATCGTGTCGCTCGCCTATTCGGCACATGGTAGCCATGTTGCTCCACGAGCGCGCTTTGTACGTGTACTCGCGCGAATGAACACGAGTCGCAGCAATGAACGCATTCATCGCTGCCACAGGATCGTCCGCTTCGCGCAATTCGCGCCCCTGACGATAATACGATTCTGCCGTGGGTGACGAACACGCCACCCAACCTACGGCACAAATCAGCCATAATATCTTATATGTTCGGTACAATTAGTCTGCGCCCTCGTACAATGAATGAAGATATTGATAATACACCACCGGACCTTCATCTCCGCCGTACGATTCAAACTCCCACTCCATCGAATATTGGGATTGCTTGTGAATCGTTATTGGCGAAAGGCCTCCGTCTAAGTTTGGCTGCTGATCATACATGCCGGGGATAGTGAGAAGCAATGTGCCGTCATTTTGCTCCTCCACAGTATAGGGGAAGGGGTCCGATTCTGCGAAATAATTCACGCGGCTGTTCCACATATAGACTTGAAAATTTACGGAATCGAAATAATACGAGTCTATGCTCCAATGGAAATTCTCCGTACGCGTGACGACACCACCGAAGCCGTCTCCGTTGGTCATCCTCTCTTTCACCACTTCCCATGGTCCGATGGGCGGGCACATATTATAGATCCCCACATCGGGTTTATTGGAATTGCAACTCTGCAAAACGATCGCACCCAGCAGTACAAAAAACAGCTTCCTCATATGCCTATGATTTAAAATTTGCTGCAAAGGTACTGCTTTTTTACGAAATGTGCAAATTTTATACTTGGGATTTTTCTTGGGAAAGTCACCTTTTACCTCTTACCTCTTACCTCTTACCTCTTACTTCTTAACTCTTAACTATTACCTTTTACCTGCCATTTACCTGCTAAATAGTGACCCTTACCATAGGATACCCATAACATACCCATAGGATACAACCCCAAAAATGCGCAAAATCGCACATTTACTGTATATATACATAGTATATATACACTTTTTGTTCACTTAAACCAATTTAGGGTATTGTAAATCTCAGATAAACATCATAGAACTGCGCGTGACCGTACGAGTCATACACATAATCGGAGTCAACAATTTTTTGCAAATTATTTTCGTTAGGAGACATAAGATGGTAGTTTGGCACGGAATTTGTTGTATGTATGTGTATTTAAATATTAAAATTTAAATCTATGGATTGGAACAAATATCAGTTGGTTTTGATTAAAACGACCGATGGAGAGAACAGTATCGGCGATACGGTAAGTTTTTCTGCAACTCACACCTGCGAAGTAGAAGCCCTGAAAAGTCTGAAGGAAGGCGATCCTGTTCCTTTTGAGCCGGAACATTTCGGATGCCCCAATATCCATTTCACGCGTCTGACCGATGAAGCAGTCGAACTGACTTACCATAACTACACCGCCCCGAATGATACAGAGATGAAGGAACGTAAGGTCGTTTTGCGTCCGGACGTAGATTTGTTTTATGACTATGAAGACCTCGGTGGACGTTACAGTACCGAGTACACTATGCTTTTGAAAAAGAAAAAATAATTATAAGAGAACTGCAAGAGCGCGTGGAGCGCGAGAGTTCGTTCGTAGATGCCTTGACGTTAGGCATGAATCAAGTGATTGTTGGTCAGAAACACCTTGTAGAGAGTTTGCTTATTGGTCTTTTGAGCGATGGGCACATATTGTTGGAAGGCGTGCCGGGTTTGGCAAAAACCCTAGCTATCAAGACCTTAAGCGACCTCATCAAGGCTAATTTTAGTCGTATTCAGTTTACTCCGGATTTGCTGCCGGCAGACGTCATTGGTACGCAGATCTACAGCCAGAAAAACGAAGAGTTCAAGATCAAGCGCGGTCCTATCTTCGCTAATTTTGTGTTAGCTGATGAGATCAACCGTGCGCCGGCGAAAGTGCAATCTGCACTCCTTGAGGCCATGCAGGAACGTCAAGTGACGATCGGTGAGCAGACCTTCAAACTCGACGATCCGTTCTTGGTACTCGCGACCCAGAACCCGATCGAGCAGGAAGGTACGTATCCGCTGCCTGAGGCACAGACCGACCGTTTCATGCTCAAAGTCGTCATCGGCTATCCGAAGAAAGAAGAGGAGCAGGCCATCATTCGTCAGAACATCGCTTCCGAGAAGAAGACCGTACTGCCGATCCTCTCCACCGCCGATATCATCAAAGCGCGTAAGATCGTAGAGGAAGTCTATCTGGACGAAAAGATTGAGAAGTACATCGTTGATATCGTCTTTGCAACCCGTAACCCCGAGGAGTACGGTCTGAAGGACCTCAAGCAGATGATCGCCTTTGGCGGTTCGCCGCGTGCTTCCATCAACCTCGCCAAGGCAGCTCGTGCGTACGCGTTTATTCATAGGAGAGGCTACGTCACGCCGGAAGATGTACGTGCCGTTTGCTACGACGTACTGCGTCACCGTATCGGTCTGACCTATGAGGCAGAGGCCAATAACATCACAACGGAAGATATCATTACGGAAGTTTTGAACGCCGTACAAGTACCTTAAACTAGGAAACTAGGAATCTAGGAAACTAGGAGACTAGAATTATGACTTCAGAAGAGTTATTACAACGAGTTCGGAAGATAGAGATCAAGACCCACGGGTTGAGTCGCAATATCTTCGCAGGCGAGTACCACAGCCAGTTCAAAGGCCGTGGTATGGCGTTCAGCGAGGTGCGCGAGTACCAGCCGGGCGACGATGTACGGTCTATCGATTGGAACGTCACAGCCCGTATGAACCGACCCTATATCAAGGTCTATGAAGAGGAGCGAGAATTAACGGTGATGTTGCTCGTCGATGTCAGCGGGAGCCGCAATTTTGGTACCATCAGCCAAATGAAACGCGACACGATGGCCGAAGTAGCCGCCACCCTCGCCTTCTCTACCATAGAGAACAACGATAAAGTGGGTGTGATCTTCTTCTCTGACCGCGTAGAGAAATTTATCCCGCCGAAGAAAGGTAAATCGCACGTGCTGCATATCATCCGCGAGTTGCTGAGTTTTGAGCCCGAACATACGGGAACGAACATCAACGCGGCGCTGCAGTACCTCACCAACGCCCAGAAACGGCGCTGTGCGGCCTTCCTCATCAGCGACTTCATGGACAGCGAGTTTACGAAAGGTTTCCCGGGATCCCGGAATACCGGTGTACCGACAGTAACCATCGCGGCCCGCAAACATGACCTGAACGCCATCCAGATCTACGACCGCCGTGACGCGGAGCTGCCCGACGTAGGCCTGCTGAAGGTGCGTGACCCGGAGACCGGTGCCCGTGTATGGGCCGACACCTCGCTGGAGAGTGTACGCGAAGCGTACGCCAAGGCATGGCGCGACCAGCAACAGGCACTTGACACCCTCTACACCAAGACGGGAATACATAACATCTCCATCCGCACGGATGAGGATTTCGTTAAAGCTTTAATGCGTTTGTTCAAACAATGATAAACATCTTATTAGCGATAGTTGTTTCCGCGAGCATTGACTCGACGATGTTGATGTTAGGCGACCAGACAGACCTGCACCTTCAGGTGACGCACGAAGCGTCCGAACAGGTGCAGCTACCTGCTTTCGGGGAGTCGCGCCAAGACGGCATCGAGATAGTGGACAAGTCTGCTGTCGACACGGTCAAACTCTCCGACGGACGTACACAACTGACTCAGACACTGACACTTACCAGTTTTAAGGACTCACTCTTTGCCATCGAGCCGATAGCGGTCACGAGCGGCGAAGACACGTTCTGGACCGACCCTTTGGCCCTGAACGTCGTGCAACCTTTTGAGGTCGATAGCAGCCTGGCTATCACCGACATCAAAGATATCGAGCGCGCACCGATCTGGTGGTGGGGTATCATCCGCTGGATACTCCTCGCCATAGGCGTCTTCGGGCTTATCTATCTGGCCTTCTGGCTTTGGAACAAATACCACAAAGCCTATGAGGCAGAAGAACCGGTAGATCCGGAGTTATTGCGTCCGGCTGACGAAGTAGCCCTTGAGAAACTCGACGAGATCAAGGCGGCCAAGATTTGGAAAGACGGTAAGGTCAAAGAGTACCAGACCGAACTGACCGACGTGGTTCGTGAGTATATCGGTCGCCGCTTCGAAGTACACAGTACCGAGAAGACCTCCGACGAGACGCTCCGCGAGATGAAACCGCTCATTGACAAAGACTTATACGCGCGTCTCAAGAGCATGCTCCAGTTAGCAGACCTTGTCAAGTTCGCTAAATGGCATACCACGCCGGACGAGAACGAACAAGCCCTCACCACGGCCTATGACTTTGTCAACGAAACGAGGCCTACCCCAGACCCCTCCCTAAAAGGAGGGGAGGAAGAGACACCTCAAGCGTAAATGAACAAATGGTAAATGACAAAATGGTAAATAATTATGACATTTGCGAATCCCGGATATTTATTTTTATTACTGCTGCTGATACCTATCATCGGCTGGTATATCTATGAGTTGTGGAAGTCCGACGCGAGTGTGCAGATATCGGACACGAGCGTGTTGGCGTCACAGCCTAAGAGCCTGCGTATATGGCTCTTACACGTACCTTTCGTGCTCCGCGTAGCGGTAGTGACACTCCTGTCGATTGCTCTCGCACGGCCGCAGTTGACCAATAAATGGTCGTCCGAGTCCACCGAAGGTATCGACATCATGATGGCGCTGGATATCTCCGGTACCATGCTGGCCGAAGACCTCAAGCCGAATCGTCTGGAGGCTGCCAAACAGGTAGCATCGGACTTCGTCATTGCCCGTCCGAACGACCAGATAGGTCTGGTCGTCTTCGCCGGTGAGAGTTTCACCCAGTGTCCCTTGACCACCGATCACGCGGTGCTCGTCAACCTCTTCAAGTCCGTCGAGTACGGTATGATCGAAGACGGTACTGCCATCGGTTTGGGTCTGGCGAATGCCGTCAACCGAATGAAAGACAGCGAGACCAAGTCCAAAGTGGTCATCCTTCTTACCGATGGTTCCAATAACCGCGGAGACATTGACCCGCAGACGGCCGCAGAAATCGCCAAGACCTTCGGTATCCGCGTCTATACGGTGGGGGTCGGTAGTTACGGCCAGACCCGCGTGCCGGTTCAGACACCGATGGGTCGGCAGTACGTGACGATGGATTCGGAGTTTGACGAAGGCACGCTCCGTAACATTGCTTCTATCACCGGCGGTCAGTATTTCCGCGCTACCGACAATGGCAGCCTCAAGCGGATCTACGAGCAGATAGACCAGTTGGAGAAGACCAAGATGCGGGTACGCGAGTACTCCAAACATACGGAGAACTTCGCACCCTTCCTCTACGCCGCCCTCATCTGCCTGCTGCTGGAAATCATCATACGTTATTTTGTAATTAGAACAATAGCGAATTAATATGTTTCGTTTTGCCAATATAGAAATACTCTGGCTACTGGCCACGATACCTGTTTTTGCGGTAGCCTATTGGATATATACGCGTCGCAAACGTCGTCAGTTGGAAGCCTTTGGCGATGCCGAACTGATGGAAGCCTTGATGCCGAATGCGTCCCGCGTGCGTCCTGTCGTTAAGTTCTCCATCCTCATGGTGGCTCTGGCACTTCTTATCTTCGCCGCCGCACGGCCGCAGTTTGGTCAGTCTGAGCGCACGGAGAAACGCCAAGGTATCGAAGCGATCATCGCGCTGGATATCTCCAACTCCATGTTGGCCGAAGACGTAGCACCGAACCGTCTGGACCGCGCCAAACAGATGCTGTCCAAACTGATGGATAACATGGTCAACGACAAAGTGGGACTCGTTGTCTTTGCCGGCGATGCCTTTATCCAACTGCCTATCACCTGCGACTACGTCTCCGCGAAGATGTTCCTCAACACCATCAAGCCCGAACTCATCAAGACGCAGGGAACGGCGATCGGACAGGCGTTGAGTACGTCCATAAGATGCTTTGGTGAACAGAGCGATGCGAGCCGTGCCATCATCCTTATCACGGACGGTGAGAACCACGAAGACGATGCGGTAGCGGTTGCACAACGCGCCAAAGAGATGGGTATTCACGTGCTGGTAGTGGGTATCGGTAAACCCGAAGGTTCGCCGATCCCTATGCCCGGCACGAACAACTACCGCAAGGACCGCCAAGGCAATGTGGTAGTAAGTAAACTCAACGAAGACATGTGCCGCGAGATAGCACAGGCCGGAGGAGGTATCTACGTGCGTTGCGACAACACCAACACCGCTACCAAAGCCATCCAGAAAGAGCTCGACAAACTCGGCACGCAGGAGATCGAGACGCAGGTCTACACGGACTACAACGAGCAGTTCCAAAGCTTTGCTTTGATTGCCCTGTTGCTTCTCGTGATCGACTTCTTTATCTTCAACCGCAAGAACAAATCATTAACTCGATTAGATATATTTGGGGAGGAGAAAAAATGAGAAAGTTTATTGTAATTTTATCCTTATTCCTTACTCCTTACTCTTTGCTCTTCGCGCAACGCGAGATGGTCGATGTGAGCAAAGGCAACCGCGAGTACCGCCAGCAGAACTTCACCGAGGCGGAGGTCAATTACCGCCGTGCCGTGGAAACCAACAAGAACAGCTACGAGGCGCATTATAACATGGGCGACGCCCTCTATCGTCAGGACAAGTATAGCGACGCACAGGGCGAGTTTGAGACCGCGGCGAAGATGCTGGATAAGAGAACCGACAAAGAGCGCTACGCCAAAGTGATGCATAACATCGGTAACTGTAACTTCGCCCAGCAGCAGTACGGTCCGGCCGTAGCCGCCTACATGGAGTCCTTGCGCGCGAACCCTAAAGATAACGACACGCGTTATAACCTCGTTAAGGCAATGGAACTCTTGCAGCAACAACAGCAACAGCAACAACAGCAGCAACAGCAGCAACAACAAAACCAAGATCAGAACAAAGACCAGAATCAGCAGCAACAAGAGCAACAACAGCAGCAACAGCAAGAACAGAATCAGGACCAGCAGCAAGAAGAGCAGCAGCAACAACAGCAAGAAGACCAGATGGACAAAGAGACGGCGGAGCAGATCCTGCAGGCCCTGGAACAAGACGAACAGGACACCCAGGAGAAGATGCAACGCCAGCAAGGTAAGAAACGCAGAGTAGAAAAAGAGTGGTAGTATGAAAAAAGTTCTTAATATAGTTTTATTCATCGGCCTCGCGGTATGCGCGTGGGCCGATGATGTGCAGTTTAAGGCACAGGCACCGGCACAGGTCATCGTGGGCCGACCGTTCCAGTTGACGTACACCGTCAATCAACGCAGCCGGGACTTACGGGCACCGGAGTTCACCGACTTCGATGTGCTGGCCGGACCCTATACCTCGACCAGCAGCAGTACGTCCTTCATCAACGGTCACCGCACCTCGTCCTTCACCCAGACCTACACTTACACCCTCCTGGCGCAGCGGGCAGGTACGTTCACCATCGGTCCTGCGACGGTCAAAGTGGATGGCGAGAATATTCAGTCCAACGGCGTAAGGATCACCGTCTTGCCCGAAGACGAGCAGCAGCAGTCTAACAGCTCGCAGAGCGGTCAAACAGGCGCAGCCGGTCAAACAGCGAAGCGGTCTAACAACGATAGTGGTCAATCCTCTGTCTCCTCCGAGAATATCTTCGTGCGCACCATCGCTTCGAAGACCCGCGTGCACGAGCAGGAGGCGTTGCTCATCACCTACAAGCTCTATTTCGCGAACGTGGATGTGGCCCAACTGACCAACAACACCAAGTTACCGGAGTTCACGGGTTTCCTCAAACAAGACCTGGAGCAGGGCGAGATACAGACCGAATTGGAGCACTACAACGGCCGTAACTACCAGACCGCGGTGCTCTATCGTACTGTCCTCTACCCGCAGCACTCTGGTGATATCAAGATTGACCCGGCCCGCTTTGAAGCCGTCCTCCGCGTGCAGACCCAACAGCGCGTACGCTCTATCTTCGATGATTTCTTCGGGTCCTACACCAACGTCACCAAGATGCTTACAGCACCGGGCGTGACCGTACATGTAGCACCCCTACCGAGCGGTAAACCGGCCGGTTTCTCCGGCGGTGTAGGACGATTCAGTCTCACCCCTTCTATCTCGCAGACGGAGTTACAAGCCAACGAAGCCGTCACTATCAAACTCGATATCACCGGAGCGGGAAACATGAAACTCATCAAGACGCCCGCTGTCGATTGGCCCGAAGGCTTTGAGCCCTACGATCCGAAGGTCACCAATGACTTCCGCACCACCACTTCCGGCGTGAGCGGTACCAAGTCCATCGAGTACCTCGCTATCCCGCGTAGCGCCGGCGAATATACGATCCCTGCGGTCCAATTCAGTTATTTCGATATCGACCAGAAAGCCTACAAGACCCTCTCTACACCCGAATATACGATTCGTGTCAAGAGGGGCGCAGGCAGTGCCAATGCCGGTCAGGCAGAAGAGAATGCAGTCATCTCGTACACCCAGAAAGAAGACATCAAACAGCTCGGCACCGATATCCGCTATATCGACACGAAACCTCTGAAAAAGAATACAGAATACAGATGCCAAGTGGGCGAACACAGACTGATTTGGCTCTTCTATGTAGTACCATTGCTGCTGACGATCATCGTGCTGCTTATTCTGCGCAAGCAGATCAAAGAGGCGGCAGATATCACGCGCGTTCGTTATAAACGCGCGAATAAGGTGGCGCAGAAACGACTCAAAGCCGCAGCGGCTGCACTCAAGGCCAATGACCGAAATGCGTTCTATGCCGCTATCGAGAGTGCTGCGTGGACCTATCTCAGCGACCGACTCTCTATCCCGACGGCGGACCTCAACAAGGATAACATCGCGTCTATCTTGAAACAGAAAGGCGTTTCGGATGACCTGATTGCTGACGTCAAGAACGTCCTCTCTACAGCAGAGTTCGCCCGCTATGCGCCAAGTACCGACCACGCGATGGACGACCTCTACACCGCCACCACCAATTTGATTAATAACTTAGAAGATCAAAAGATATGAAAGATATAAAATTTTTCGGGATACCGGTGTACCGGTATATCGTTATACCGACCTTATTAATCAGCATGCTGACCTTCGCCCAGAGCGACTTTGACCTCGCTAACGCCGCCTATGCCGACGGCCGTTACGAAGAAGCCGCAGCGGGGTATGAGGCGTTGTTGGCGGAGAGTCCGAACGCCACGCTGTACTATAACCTCGGCAATGCCCGTTTCAAGCAGGGCGAGTTGGCGCAGGCGATACTCAACTACGAGCGGGCACTGCGGCTGAGCCCGAATCACAAAGATGCCAAATACAACCTCGCTTTTGCGCAGAGCCGTATCACGGATAACATCGTCGAGCAGGATTTCTTCCTCTCCGTGTGGGTGCGTGCGGTGCGTAACAGCCTCAGCGAGCACACCTGGTGGATTCTCTCCATCGGTCTCTTCCTTGCCGCGCTCATCGGCCTCTCGCTCTTCCTGTTGGGCCGCGAGACATGGCTCCGTAAGACCGCGTTCCATATCGCATGGATCGCCCTACTCTTCTCGCTGACCTCCGGTCTCAATGCCACATCCTTGCACCAGCGCGACACGCTCCGTAACGAAGCCATCATCACGCAGGGCGTGGTGAATGCCAAGTCCTCGCCGGACCGCTCCGGCACCGACCTCTTCACGCTGCACGAGGGCACCAAAGTGACGATCCGCGAGACCCTCGGCGAATGGGCCAACATCCGCGTGGGCAACAACGAAGGATGGATCAAACAACAAAATATGGAGCGCATCTAACGCTCCATATTTTTTTTCGTAACCGGTCACCGGTAACCCGTAACCCTTACAAAGACTTCGCCACTTCGATCTCTTCGAACGACTCGAGGATATCGCCGGCTTGCAGGTCGTCGTAGGCCTTGAGGCTCAGACCGCACTCGGTGTTCACACCTGCCTCTTTGATATCGTCCTTGACGTGTTTGAGGGATGCCAGTTCGGCGGTCTTGATCACGATACCGTCACGAATGACGCGTACTTTGTTACCGCGCTTGATCTTACCCTCACGCACGATACATCCGGCAATCGTACCCACTTTGGAGATGTGGAAAGTCTGCAGCACCTCGAGGGTAGCTGTCACTTCTTCCTTCACTTCCGGAGCCAACATACCCTCCATAGCCGCCTTGACCTCGTTGATGGCATCGTAGATGATGGAGTAGATACGGATATCCACTTCTTCGGTCTCTGCCATACGACGTGCCGTACCGGTAGGACGTACATTGAAGCCCACGATGATCGCGTCCGAAGCGGCAGCGAGCATCACATCGCTGTCGGAGATAGCACCTACGGCGCCGTGAATGACGTTCACTTGGATATTTTCCGTCGAGAGCTTGATGAGCGAGTCCTTGATAGCCTCGACCGAACCGTCCACATCGGCTTTGACGATGATGTTGAGTTCCTTGAAGTCACCGATAGCCAGACGACGACCGATCTCTTCGAGTCCGACGTGTTTCTTGGTGCGGATCGATTGCTCACGTTGCAGTTGCTCGCGTTTGTTCGCGATCTCACGAGCCTCCTGCTCGGTCGGCAGTACATTGAACTCGTCACCAGCCTGCGGAGCACCGTTCAGACCAAGGATCGAACAGGGCTCACCCGGATGTACCTCGGTGATCTTCTGACCACGCTCATTGAACATCGCTTTGATACGTCCATGGAACGTACCTGCCAGCACGATATCGCCCATATGCAGCGTTCCGTCCTGCACGAGCAGCGTTGCCACGTATCCGCGTCCTTTGTCCAACGAAGACTCGATGACCGAACCTTTGGCACGACGTTTGGGGTTTGCCTTGAGGTCAAGCAGTTCAGCCTCCAGTAGCACTTTCTCCAACAGTTCATACACACCCGTTCCTTTCTTCGCAGATATCTCCTGACACTGGTATTTACCACCCCAGTCTTCGACGAGGATGTTCATATTGGAGAGCTGCTCGCGGATCTTATCGGGGTTAGCACCGGGTTTATCGACCTTGTTGATGGCAAATACCATCGGTACACCGGCCGCCTGGGCGTGGTTGATGGCCTCGATGGTCTGCGGCATGACCGCATCGTCGGCTGCGATGATGATGATCGCTATATCCGTCACCTTGGCTCCACGCGCACGCATGGCGGTGAAGGCCGCGTGACCCGGAGTATCGAGGAACGTGATATGCTGTCCGTTCTTGAGCTTGACGTTGTACGCACCGATGTGCTGGGTGATACCACCTGCCTCACCGGCGATGACGTTGGCGTTTCGGATATGGTCGAGCAACGAAGTCTTACCGTGGTCGACGTGACCCATGACGGTGATGATCGGGCAGCGCGGCTCGATATCTTCTTCGTTGATGACCTCGTCGGCGTTGATCTCATCGGCCACGTGTGCGGAGACGTACTCGGTGGTGAAACCGAACTCTTCCGCGACGAGGTTGATCGTCTCGGCGTCGAGGCGCTGGTTGATGGATACGAACAGACCGAGGCTCATACAGGTACCGATGATCTTGTTCACCGGCACGTTCATCATGACTGCCAGGTCGTTCGCTGTCACAAACTCCGTGAGCTTGAGCACTTTGGATTGCTCCTGTGCCTCCATCATCTCGAGTTCATGCTTCTCACGCTCCTGCTCACGACGCTCGCGCTTGTACTTAGAGGTGTTCGACTGACCTTTCTTCTGCGTCAGACGGGTGAGCGTCTCCTTGAGTGCGCGATCGACCTCTTCCTGGGTAGCCTCACGCGGTTTGCTGCTCTTGTTCTTGTTCTTACCGACCTGGTTACGCTTGTCCGTCGGATCGACCTTAGCGCCCTTGATACGTTCCCGTTTGCGGCGCTCGGCAGCTGCCTGTTGTGCCTGCTCGTGTTGCGCCTGCTGGGCGGCCTGACGCTCCTCACGCTCTTTGCGTTTCTGCTCTTTGGTCTTCTTAGCCGGACGCGTGGAGGTGTCGATGGAGTCGAGGTCGATCTTTCCGACTACTTTCGGGCCCTCTTTGACCGTAGGTTTGCTGAGGGTGAAGACAGCAGGCTTAGCGGGTTTGGCAGGCTCTTCGGCTTTGGCAGCCGCCTGACGTGCTTTCTCGGCTTCTTCGGCCGCACGCTGTTCTGCGATACGGGCTGCCTCACGACGTGCCTCTTCGGCTGCCGCACGGGCTGCTTCCTCTTCCTTGGCACGTCTCGCTTCCTCCTCTTCCTTGGCGCGTTTAGCCGCCTCTTTGGCTGCTGCCTCGGCTTCCTCGCGTGCCTGACGTTCTGCCGCCAGACGATCCGCCTCGATCTTCACCGCCATGTCCTTGTTGAACTCTTTGGCCAGCAGCAGATAGAGGTCGTCGGAGATACGGAAGTTAGGGTCCGACTCGACCGTATGACCGTTCTTCTCACACCAAGCGGTGAGAGTAGCCATACCTATGTTTAGTTCTTTACATGCTTTAATTAATTTAATAGCCATACGTTAATGTAGTTTTAATGGTTATTATTATGGGGTCCCCGAAAAATTTTTAATTTTTGGGGAGAGCGAGCGTCCCCGAGTACCTTTAGCCAAGCTGTGCTTGAGCTCGTGTACGAGGGGAACGAGCGCGTCAGTCGTTTTCGAACTCGGCAGCGAGGATACGACGTACTTCGTCGATCGTCTCCTCTTCGAGGTCGGTCTGCTTGAGCAGCTCTTCCTTGCTCATGCCCAGCACATCCTTGGCGGTATCCAGACCGATAGCCTTGAACGCATCGAGTACCCACTGATCGATCTCGTCGTTGAACTCGTCGAGGTAGATATCGTCGAGGTCTTGCTCGTTGATCTCACGATAGACATCGATCTCGTAACCGGTCAGCATGCAGGCCAACTTGATGTTGTATCCGCCCTTACCAATCGCGAGGCTGACCTCGTCCGGCTGCAGATAGACCTTAGCGGTCTTTGCCTCTTCGTCTATCTCCATCGTGGAGATCTTCGCCGGTGCCAATGCACGCTGGATATAGAGGTTGGTGTTGGAGGTGTAGGAGATGACGTCGATGTTCTCGTTGCGCAACTCACGTACGATACCGTGGATACGGGCACCCTTGACGCCCACGCAAGCACCTACAGGGTCAATGCGCTCGTCGAAGGTCTCTACTGCCACTTTGGCACGCTCACCCGGGATACGGGCGATCTTCTTGATCGCGATCAGGCCTTCCTTCACCTCCGGTACCTCTTGCTCAAAGAGACGCTGCAGGAACAGCGGGCTCGTACGGCTAAGGATGATCTTGGGGTTCTGGTTCTTGTTGTCCACTTGTACGACCACGGCACGCACCATCTCACCCTTGCGGTAGAAATCGGTCGGGATCTGGTTCTGTTTCGGCAGGTAGAGCTCGTTGCCCTCTTCGTCGAGCAGCAACATCTCTTTCTTCCATACCTGATAGAGTTCACCGGTAACGACCTGACCGATCATCTCTTTGTAACGCTGATAGAGGCTCTCTTTCTGGAGCTCCAAGATCTTCGATGCGAGGGTCTGGCGGAGGTTCAGGATCATACGGCGGCCGAAGGACTGCATGTCCACTTTGTCCGTCACTTCCTCACCTACTTCCGCCTCGTCGTCGAGCAGCAGTGCATCGCTCAGCGCGATCTGCGTCTCGGGATTAGCCACGTCGTCATCTTCCATCACCAGACGGTTACGGTAGATCTCCAGATCGCCCTTGTCGGGGTTAACGATCACATCGTAGTTAGCGGCGTTGCCGTACATCTTCGTGATCACCGTGCGGAAAGAGTCCTGCAGCACGTTGATGAACGTCTGCTTGTCAATCCGCTTGAAGTCCTTGAACTCCGAAAAAATGTCAATCAAATTGATTGTTTCTTGGTCTTTTACACTTGCCATTTTTGCTATATAATATTAAATTTGAAATCTCAAAATTTGAGGTCGTACTTCACGTACTTCGGTTCGTCGTAACGCCATGTATGGGTGACGATCTGCGTCTCTTTGCGTTTCTTGCCTTCGACAGCCACTTTCTCCTCGACATCCACCGAGAACGTCTCTTCATCTACGCTCACGAGCTGTCCGCGCAGTTTCTTACCCTCCACGAGGACCTCGACGTCGTGTCCGAGGTTCTTCTCGAACTGCATCTTGGTCTTGAACGGATCGGTCAGACTCACCGAGCCTACCTCCAGCGAATAATCCGGTAACCCGTAACCCGTAACCGCTAACCCCTCCAGCTTCTCAACCAAATAGTGGTTGAGGCTTGCGCAGAAATCTACATCCACGCCCGCGAGGCGATCCACCTCCACCAGGATATCATTTCCCGCCGACACGTTCAGCGTGATCAACTCATAGTCCGTACCGCTGAGGTACTCTTCAATCCAGTTTTGCAGTTGCTTTTTATCCAACATATCGTTCACTATTTTATACAAGTGAGGGAACCTTTCGGGGTCCCCTCATTCATTTCACGCTGCAAAAGTACTGCTTTTTTTTGACATACGCAAGTGTACGCGCGATTTTTTTTGATTTTTATGCGTTTTTGTGCACTTTTATGCGTACCTGAGGCGTCTAAGGAGGACAACAATTTTTGCACATACGCAAAATATTATTGCTTTTTTGCGAATTTTCTTGCACATATTAAAAAAAAGCAGTACCTTTGCAACAGAATTTTAAAAACTGTCTATACCATGTTGGAATACGTCAATCGTCAAGGTTCAGATTGTTATAAGTGGGATTCGGATGAAGCCCGGGGTTGTCTGCCGTTATGGGTGGCAGATATGGATTTTGCGGCCGCTAAGCCGATACGTGAGGCGATGCAGCGTCGCCTGGATCACGGTGTGTTCGGTTACTCGATCGTGCCGCAGGCGAACTATGATGCGGTGGCTTCTTGGTTCGAGCGCCGCCACGGCTGGAAGGGTATCCACCGCGAAAACCTGCTCTATACCACCGCTGTCGTCCCGGCCATCTCCGCGATCTTCGCGGCGCTGGAGCTGAGAAATCAGAAATCTAAAATCACAAATAACAAATCTAAAATCACAAATAACAAATGTACACGTCTACGTGTACTAACCTTCACCCCCGCCTATAATGCCTTCTTCTCTTGTATCGAGAACATGGGTTGCGAACTGGTGCCCTCGCCGCTCGTGCTGGTGAACAACCGCTTTGAGATCAACTGGGAGGACCTCGAGGCCAAGGCCAAAGAGGCGGACGTCTTCTTGCTCTGTAACCCGCACAACCCCACCGGTCGTGTCTGGAGCCGCGAGGAACTGGAGCGTATCGCCGACATCATGCGCCGCGAGCACCTCTTCGTCCTCTCCGACGAGATCCACTGCGAGTTCGCATTCCCGGGACACGCCTACACGCCGTTCGCCTCTATCGTCATTGATGATACGGACTTCTGCGTTTGCATGTCGGCCAGCAAGGCCTTTAACATCGCCGGCCTGCTCTGCGCAACCATCTTCGTGCCCAACAAAGAACTCTTTGCGCAGATCAACCACGCGCTGGAGATTCACGAAGTGAATGGTCTCAATCCTTTCGGTCTGGTAGCGCAAGTGGCGGCGTACAACGAGTCCGAAGCATGGCTTGACGAACTGAACGCGCTGGTGTATGATAACTTCTGTTTCCTGCGCGATTTCCTCCACGAGCACTTGCCGATGTTACAGCTTCATGAGACGGAAGGAACGTACCTCGGCTGGGTCAATATCTCAGCGCTCGGCATGCCCGCAGAGACCTTCTGCCGCGAGCTGGCCAAGGAGCAGCATGTGCTCTTTAACCCCTCGGAGATGTACGGTGCGCATGACTATATCCGCATCAATCTCGCCACCTCGCACGAGATCCTCGCTGAGGCCCTCGAACGGCTGGAGAACTATATCAAAAGAACCAAATAAGTATGTATTCAGACCCTAAAGATTGTCTCTATTGCACCAACAATGAGACCTTGCACAATCTCATGATTGAGATTTGCCACCTGCGCGTATCGCGTGCGTTCCTTTTCAAAGAACAGACCTACCATGGCCGTTGCCTCGTGGCGTATGACAAGCACGTGAATGACCTGAACGAGCTGGATGACGAGCAGCGCAATCTGTTCATGGCGGATGTGGCGGACGTGACGCGCGCCATGCAGCAACTCTTCCATCCCGAGAAAATCAACTACGGCGCTTATTCCGACAAACTGAGCCACCTGCATTTCCATCTGGCGCCCAAATATGTGGACGGTCCGGACTACGGCGGCACGTTCCGGATGAACCCGGGCAAGGTCTATCTGACTGATGCGGAATACGACCGGATGGTGCACGATCTCCGCCAGGCTCTCGAAAGACAATAAGCGACAGATATGAGAAAACTCATCCTTCTTGCATGTGCAGCGCTGATGATTGCAGGCTGCGCAAGACAGAAAGACCCGACGATGGACCGGTCGGATTTTGTAGTCATCACCGATGTGATACCGGACGTGATACTGGAGATTCGGTATTACAGCACGTATAATTTTGTGGGCGAGCGTATCGACGGATACGAGGCTCCTATAGCGTTGATGACGCGGCAGGCTGCCGACTCGCTCAAGGTGGTGAGTGACGAACTCAAGGCGTACGGCTACCGCCTTAAGATTTGGGATGCCTACCGCCCGCAGACCGCCGTCAACCATTTCATCCGCTGGGCGGAGAACGTGCAGGACACGGCGATGAAGAAGATTTTCTACCCCATGGTGGACAAGTCGCTGCTCTTTGAGCAGGGCTATATCTACGCGCGCTCTTCCCATTCCCGCGGTTCAACGGTCGATCTGACACTCATTGATGCGGCTACAGGCAAGGAGTTGGACATGGGGAGCCCGTTCGATTGGTTCGGTATCGAGAGCCATCCGGACTACCCCTGCAAGCTCTACCGTCAGTCCGAGAACCGTCTTACCTTGCGCAAAGCGATGCTCCGTCACGGCTTTGAGCCGATAGACAGCGAGTGGTGGCATTTCACGCTCGCTAACGAGCCCTATCCGGATACGTATTTCAATTTCCCCATCCGCCGCTGAGGTCATAATTTTCACTTAAGACACCTCCAACATCTGGGATGATTGTTAAAATCAAGTAAAAAAGCGTTTTTTGCATCTTTTATGACATTTCCAAGCCAAAAAATTTGGAAATGTCATTTTTTTGTTGTATCTTTGCACCGAATTTTAAAAAAGGTCTCGCCGCCTATCGATTTGCATCGACCAAGTTCGGCTCTCACCTCTCTTC
>CACYGT010000039.1 GCA_902774075.1 uncultured Bacteroidales bacterium | reverse complement strand
AACTGAGGCGTAACCGGCATCAGCTTCGGAATGGAGAACCAGGAGGCTTCCGCAACCTGCGACCACTGCGTGATATAGGCGCAGTTGACCGTAACCCCGTCCATCTCCATCGTGTGGGGCAGGAACAAGCCCATCAGGAAGGACATGAGATAACCGAAAGCAATACCGATCAGGATTGATGCCACAGAAGTAAAGCCTTTGGTGAAATGTTTGAAATAGATGATCACCGCCAACGTGGACAGGCCCAGCACCAGGTTCCAGACTGAACCGTAATCCTTGGCGGAAGATCCGCCGCCGAAAAAGCCGATCCCGACGGAAACCAGGGACAGGCCGATGGCCATCACCACCGTACCTGTTACCACCGGCGGAAAGAATTTACGCAGCGGTTTGATGCAGAATCCCAGGACCATTTCAAACGCACCGCCGATCAGGCTTGCGCCCATGATGACGCCATAGGTATAAACGCCTGCCGCCATATCCGTGGTAATCGTGCCGGCGGCTATGCCGGCCAAAGTCGCCGCGGCAATGCCGTTGTTGATCCCGATAAATCCGGAGGATGTGCCCATCACAATCGGCAGTTTGCCGCCGATCGGACCGATCGGATACAGCTGCAGCAGCGTGACAAGGCCGGCGATGAACATCGCGTTCTGCAGGAGCGATACCCGCAGATCACCCAGGCCGGCGCCTGCCGTGATCGAACATACACCCATGATAATCAGCAGCGGGGAAAGGTTGCCCACAAACATGGCAAGCACATGCTGAAGGCCCAGGGGAATCGCCTGCCTGAGCGGAATTCTTCCGTCCAGGTCATAAGGGGAAGTATACTTTGGAACTGACATAGATACACCTCCATCTTTGGTTTTTGAGAACATGAATCGTCATACTGTCCGTTATTTTTCTTTATCATAAGGGAAAGCGCCCTTCCGGTCAACAGAAAATCATCTGTGAAGCAGAACAATTCCGCTCATCAAACATCCATCTTTGCAGGGGTTGCCATCATATCCGGCGAAAAATAAAAAGGCAAAACAAACCCGGAAAGGATTGAACCATGAGCAACCGGAAATCAGGTAACCTTCCCCGGAGAATCATCATGGCCTTGGTGGGCATGACCGTCGCCGGTATCAGTGTCGGGATTTTCAAGCGTGCTTTCTTTGGCGTCGATCCTTTCCAGTGCTTCTGCAACGGAATTGCCAATGTAATTCCGCTTTCCTTCGGAACCCTGTATATGCTGATCAACGCCGTCCTGCTGGTCATCGATTATTTCCTGGACCGGCACTATATCGGAATCTCCACATTCATCAACATGTTTCTTGTCGGCTATGTGGTCGAATTTTCTGAAAGCCTGCTGGCCCGCCTGTTCGGAGATATGGAACTGCCGGGCCGGATTCTTTTCCTGGCCGTCGGCATTATCACCACCTGTATTGCTGCCGCCCTGTATTACGATGCCGATCTCGGCGTATCCCCCTATGATGCCATTCCGCTGCATATTGCGGACAGAAAAGAATCTTCCGTCCTTCGAGCAGTAGAGAGGTTTGATAGTAGGGCATTTCTTGACGATCGTACCGTCCACCAGCCGAAGCTGTTCGTTTAATAATTCAGGCAGCATAGCAATAAGGGATTTGTGCGCCGAAGATACAGGCGCAGGTGAAACAAAGTACCGCGATGAGCGCGAGTACGACCACGTGCTGATAGCAGAGCCATGTGATGGGCATATTCTTGCGCATCAATTCAATAATTTCGTCTAGTTTCATAACAGTGAGTTTTTATAGGGTGAATAATAGATTTCGGTTAATCTCAGAAGCCAAAGGACAGGCCGCAGGTGAAAGTGAAGTTCTGACCTTGGAAATAAGCGGGTGTGTAGCGGTTGAGGACGTCGGCGGCCGGTTCGGCATCGGGGTCTGCAGGGTCCGGCTCGATAGCGCGGGCGTTGTTGTACACGAAGTCCACGTGCGCGTAGCAGTTGTTGAAGACCTCATAGATCGCCTTGAACGTCACCGCATCTTCGCGCCAGATAGGCTTGTCAAAAGGTTTCTGGGAGATGATGGTCTTGATGTCCCCGCGGATATAGTCGTAGGCCGTATACTTGGTGTTGTTGGTATAGTCGAGCGTAAGACGCAGACTACGGGTCGGCCGATAGGCGAGTTGAACAAAGATACTCTGCGCGTTCGCGCCCATGTAATGACCCATCTGGTAACTGTTCGAGGTGTAGTCCAGCACCTTGATGGAGTGTTCGTAAGTCGCTATATACGCCCGCATGAACTCACCGCGGAGCGCTAAGCCCTTGACAGGCCATCCGGACCAGTTAAAGCCCACGAGGTACGAGACGGGGTTATGCTCTTTGTTATCGGGCTTGAGGCGCGCCAGTTTGAACTCGTCCAGGAAGAACGAGCCGTACAGACGCAGGTGATCCGTCGGGCGTACGGTGATAGTCGCAAAAGCCTGGCTGTTCTGGTTCTCAGAGTGCAGTCCCTTCGTCAACAGGTGGTCGAGGGACTTATAGAACGCGATAGGAATGAAATAGGCCGCTTGGACGTTGCGCTCGGCATAGACGATCGAGTTACCGAAACTGAACTGCACGTACTTACAGGGCATGAACGTGAACATGTTCGCCGCCATGAACTTGTTCGCCGGCCGGTACTCACGCTGGGTCTCGGTTGCCGTCTGCTGCTCTACGTACCAATAGGTCGAGTCAATGACGTTGGAGGGTAACCAGGCATGGAAATAATCGAACTGAAACCACTTACAGGGCGTCAGTTGGATGGTGAACATCGGTACGGCGGGGTTATGCGCCGAGAGGATGTTGGAGCAATGCTGCGCGTCACCCCAGGTGATACGCTCGCGCTGCACGCCTATACTACCCCACCACATATATAACGATATACCGCCGCGGGAATCCGAGAAATCACCGCCGTAGTTCGCCTCTTTGTACTGCACGCCGGCGAAGTTATTGAGTGCCGGATAGGGAGAGCCGTCCGGCGTCCATCCGTAGCATACTTTCGAGCCGTTGACGCCTTGTCCCGACCAACTATTATCGCGGATCGATCCCCAGATAGAGAGGTGGTGCGCGATGTCCATCTGCAGCTCCGCGCCGTACCAGCGATGCATCAAGAGGCCCTTCTTGTTATAACTCAGGTCCATGCCCAGGATAGGCCGGATACGCATCTTAAAGACTTTGTCTTTGGTGAGGATATGCAGACTTGGATCGGCCAGGCTGAGGTTCGAGACCGGCGTGATCCATTGGGTCACATGCCGATGGCCGTAACTGTAGTACGTCGGCACCGTGTCGCACTCGAGGGCGTAGTCCTGCAGGTAGAACTGCAGGTCTTCTTTCTGACGGCGGTTGAGGAGCGAGTCTTTGCTTTGCGCCTCACGCAGCAATGCCGCTATATGGTCCCGTGTATAGGGCTTGACAGCCGCATTGGAGCGTATGACGCCGTCCGTAGTCAGTTCCTCCAGAAAATCGTATATCTCTGTATACTCGATCGCCTGGGGGATTCGCTGAGCGTAGGAAGGTGAAAAATGAAAAATGAAAACCGAAAGGACAATAAGCCCTATCACTTTCACACTATGCAACCTTTCTCCTTTCACCTTTCCGTTTTTAGTTTTCCGTTTTCAGCTTACTTGCCGTACCGTGCATTGAGTCCTTCGATGACCTCGTCGGTTACGTCGTAGCCGGCCGCTTTGTTGAGCAGCACAGCATCGTTGATGATGAGGTGCAGATGGCCGTCAGCGTTGTAGTCACGCAAGAAGAGCTGCAGGGAGTCCTGAAGTTGCATGGTCAACTCGTTCTGCTGCGCCAGGAAGTCATTGCTGAGCTTCTGACGAAGGTTCTCCAGTTCCTGCTGTTTAGCGAGCAGCTGTTGCTCTTTCTTCTGCAGACGTTGTTGCTCGCTCTCTGCGCGCTCACGGCTCAAGAAAGCATTCGCCTCCAGTTTCTTTTGGAAATTGAGCACATCCTGCTGGAAGGTCTCATACTCTTTCTGGAACGCTTTGGCTTTGCCGTCCAGTTTCACCATCGACTCCTCGTACTGGGTCTGCAGTTTCTCGGTAGCCTCTACGGCAAGGGTATAGTGCTTGAGGATCGAGTCGGTGTTGACGATCGCGATCGGGAGCAACTCACCTTGTGCCTCTACTTCGGTAGCATGTCTCTTGGCACCCGGAGTAACGGTGAAGAAAAGGATAAACAGGGCAACTACAGCAGCTACCAAAACGGATTCAATAATCAAATGTACTTTGTTCATGTCTATAATTTTTTAATATCGATTTTTCGTTCTTGCTTGCGTTCCTGCTCTTTGTCCATCGACTTGGCGCAGTGGATCTTATCGGCTTTCATGCGCTCGTTCTGATGGATATGCTGGGAGCGAAACTGATGGTCTTTGCGGAAGATCACCCCCACCGAAAGCAGCACTACAGCCAGCAAAACAAGTCCTATGGTCAGCACAACAATGCGCATACTCATCCAAATTACGGCACAAAAGTACTGCTTTTTTTTCAAATACGCAAGCGCACGCAAAAAAAATATCGTATTATTTGCATTTTATTGAAAAAATTCTTGCATATTTCAAATATTTGTAGTACTTTTGCACCCGATTTGAGAAGAAGGATCTTTCTTTTCAGATATTTTCAAGTACATATTTATTTTTTATTATGCAATACGAATTACAAAAACTCGAGCGCATGTCGCTCGATGAAGTGCGCGAGATTGCTGAGAGTCTGGGTCTTAAACCCCGCCGCAGCCAAACGATCCGCGAGTTGAGTTATGCCATCCTGGATGCGCAGGCTGACAACCGTGCGGCTGTTGTGCAGGCTAAAGAGGATGCGCGTGCTGCAGCCGGTCTGACCGGTAAACGGGAGCGTGTACGCGGTGTGAAGCGCGCAGCGAAGAAGATTGAGACGCCTATTCTGCACGACGAGCGCGTGCTGGCAACCGTGGGGTCGGAGAAAGAAGAGATGGCACAGATGCAGCAACAGATGGAAGCCAACGACCACCGTCCTAACCGCACCATCCAACAGGCCGGAGGTATCTTAGGCGAAGCGCCGGAGGAGAAAGTGAAGAATGAAGAGCCGAAAGTGGAGAACGAAGCACCCAAGGCGGAGCCTAAGAAACGCGGAAGAAAGAAGAAAGAAGCGCCGGTAGAGGAGCCGAAAGTAGAAACGCCGAAGGCCGAAACGCCGAAAGTGGAAGCACCGAAAGTGGAAGCACCGAAAGTGGAAGAGCCGAAAGCCGAAGAGCCGGAGGTGGCGGTAACCAACCTGCCAAACTTAGGGGAGAATGTCATTGCGATGGGAACGCTCGAGTGCGCGCCCGACGGATACGGTTTCCTGCGTTCTGCCGACTACAACTACCTGCCCTCGCCGGATGATGTGTATGTGAGCAAAGATCAGGTGCGTCAGTACGGTCTCAAGCCGGGTGACACCGTCGAGTGCTCCATTCGCGTCAACCCGCAGCCGGATAAGTTCTTCCCGATGGACAAAGTCATCCGCATCAACGGTCTGGCTCCTGAGTTGGCCAAGAAACGCGTAGCGTTTGAGAACCTCACCCCACTCTTCCCTGATCAGAAATTCAAACTCTGCACAGGTCATAATGACAGCCTGAGTGTGCGTATGATAGACCTCTTCGCGCCGATCGGTAAGGGTCAGCGTGGACTGATAGTAGCCCAACCGAAGACCGGTAAGACGGTGCTCCTCAAGGAGTTGGCCAACGCAATCCTCAAGAACAACCCCGAAGTGTATATGATCATTCTCCTTATCGACGAGCGTCCGGAGGAGGTAACCGACATGCAACGCAGCGTGAATGCCGAAGTGATCGCTTCGACCTTCGACGAGCCTGCCGACAACCACGTACGCGTAGCGAATATCGTGCATGAGAAAGCGAAACGTCTTGTGGAGAGCGGTCACGACGTAGTCATCCTGCTTGACTCGATCACCCGTCTGGCGCGTGCATACAACACGGTAGCGCCGTCGAGCGGAAAAGTACTCAGCGGTGGTGTAGAGGCACAGGCACTGCACAAACCCAAACGTTTCTTCGGTGCAGCCCGTAACATCGAGTTCGGCGGTTCACTCACCATCATCGCTACCGCCCTCACGGAGACCGGTTCCAAGATGGACGACCTCATCTTCGAGGAGTTCAAAGGAACAGGTAACATGGAGTTGCAGCTCGACCGCAAGCTCGCTAACCGCCGTATCTTCCCGGCAGTGGACATCCCTGCTTCGAGTACGCGTCGCGACGACCTGTTGTTACCGCCCGATGTGATCAGCCGCATGTGGCAGATACGTAAGCAACTGAGCGACATGAGCGGACAAGAGGCGATGGAGAAACTCAAGACCTATATGGAGCGCACCGAAGACAATGACGAGTTTTTATTAGCGGTCAATGGTGCCAGGTAAATTGAAAGGTGAAAATTGAAAATTGAAAGGAAAAAGTTGAAAATTGAAAGGTGAAAATTGAAAAGTGAAAGGAAAAAGTTGAAAACTGAAAGGTGGAAGGTGAAAATTGAAAATTGAAAGGAATATGTTACATAAAAAAACATTAGATTTTGCTGTACGTATAGTTAATTTCTACAAATATTTGACTAATGATAAAAAAGAGTATGTTATAAGCAAACAGATTCTTCGAAGTGGTACAAGTATTGGTGCAAACGTACGTGAAAGCAAAAATGCCCAGACTGATCCTGACTACCTCTCTAAAATGAACATAGCCCTCAAAGAAGCTGACGAAACTCTGTATTGGTTGGAAGTACTTTTTCACTCTGAAATCATCACCGAAGAAGAATATAAATCATTAGAAAATGATCTAAAAGAAATAATTGCCATATTGGTTTCGATTGTAAAAAAACTCAAAGAAAAGAAATGAACCTTTCAACTTTTAATTCTCAATTTTCAATTTTAATATTGAACGGTCCTAACTTGAACCGATTAGGTACACGGAAGCCTGAGATATACGGTTCTAAGACGATGGCACAGATTTTGTTGGACATCCAACGAACCTGGCCGGAGGTGCATTTGACGTACTTTCAGTCCAACCACGAAGGCGATCTAATCGATAAGATACAAGAAGCTAATGACAAAATATCAAATGTCAAATGTCAAATGTCAAATGTTGATGGGATCGTACTTAATGCCGGCGGGTACAGCCATACGAGTGTCGCGCTGCGCGATGCTGTCGAAGAATGTGCCGTGCCTGTGGTCGAGGTTCATATAAGTGATATCACCAAGCGCGAACCATTCCGGCAACATAGTCTGCTTACGGACGTGTGCGCGTATAGTATAATAGGAAAAGGAACAAAAGGATATGAAGAAGCTGTTAAATATCTTCTTGCTGCTGGCGTTGGCGATTAGCACTTTTGCTGCCGAAGTGACCGGAAAGGTCATTGACTTCGGCACCAAGAAAGTCATTGACTTCGCGAACGTGAGTGTGATGCAAGGCGAAAACCTGGTGACAGGTACGGTAACCGACGAAGCGGGTGCTTTTACACTCGAACTCAAAGACGGTCAGTACACGCTCGTCGTGTCGTTCATGGGTTATACGGAAGCCAAGAAAGAACTGACGGTAGCCGGTAAGCCGCTGAACGTAGGGCGTATCCAACTCAGAGAGGATGCCCATGCGCTGCAGGACGTAGAGGTCGTAGCACAAGGCAGCTCCATGCGTTTTGAGCTGGACAAGAAAGTGTTCACCGTCGATCAGAACATCGCCTCGGCGGGTGCATCGGTGACCGACATCCTGGAGAACATCCCGTCCGTGGACGTGGACCAGGAAGGCAACATCGCGCTGCGCGGTAGCGACGACGTAGAGATATGGATCAACGGCAAGCCGGCCGGACTGAGCGGTGAGAACCGCGGTCTGATCCTCAAACAGATGCCTGCAGGTACGATCGAGAAGATCGAACTCATCACCAACCCTTCGGCGAAGTTCAGTCCGGAGGGTACGTCGGGTATCATCAACCTTGTGATGAAGAAAGACCGCAAGGCCGGTTACTACGGTTCGGTGCAGGCAGGTATCGACTATGCGCTGGCTGCTCCTTGGAACGTGCCTCCCGGAGCGAATGCCTCCTTCAGCATCAACTTCAACGCCGGACCGGTGGACGGCTACTTCAACCTCGGTTACCGCTATCATATCAGTAACGGCGGTAGCAAGACCGACCGCTATAACCTGAGCGGCGAAGGCAGTCAGGTGCTGGACTCTTCGCTCATCACGAGCCACCTCTTGCAAGACGGTCAGCAGACCCACCGCGGCGGAGGACTCTTCGGACGGGGAGGCCTTAACTTCCACGTAGCGGAGGGCCACACGATCGGTGTGTCGGGATTCGGTATGGTGAGCGATCCGAAGGTGTTTAACATGAACAACAACACCAAGCGCACCTACCTGCTTACCAACCCCGCCGGTGACACGCTGCGTCAGTACACCCGCGACCAGGTGGCCACAGGCTCTCACCCGGGCGGTACGGCGACCCTTGACTACACCTTCGAGATGGACGAGCACAAGCTCTACGTGAGCGGTACGTACAACCATTTCGGTTTTAACATGTACACCGACTACACCCAGACCGAGACCGCCAAGAGCCCGCTCTACCAGAACCAGAACAGCGAGTCGCTTGAGCAAGGTATCGAGATCAAGGCGGACTACGAATGGAAACCGACGTCGCAGAGTCGTCTCGAGGCCGGCTATGACTACACCCGTAACTGGGGACGCAGTTTTGCGAACGCCTATAACACCGATGCGGATCACCACTATACGGATGCAGATGAGCTGTACGAGTACTACACCACCTTCAACGGCCTCAACCAGAACCACGCGCTCTATATCACCTACGGTAACCGCTTCTGGAACAAACTCTCGATACAAGTAGGCCTGCGCGGCGAGTACTACATGCGCCATCTCGAGTCGAGTTACAAGGACGCGGACGGCCATGTGCAGGACGCGTATGCTAACTACCCCACCAAGAAAGATACGGCGTATTTCCAACTCTACCCGAGTGCGTATATCAGTTATGACTTCGGGCACGGACATGAGTTGCAACTCAACTACACCCGCCGTGTACGTCGTCCGTGGGGACACCAGATCAACCCGCGTATGGACTTCTCCGATAGCACCAACATCAGTTACGGAAACGTGGACCTGCTGCCGTCCTATTCGAACAACTTAGAGCTCAACTACCTCAAGTCCTGGGAGCGTCATACGCTCAGCGCCGGGGTGTACTGGAAATACAACGAGCGCGCCATCCAGAACTACAAGTACATGGACGGTGCCGTGATGAAGAACACCTACTTCAATATCGGTGCGCGCCAGGAGTTAGGTATCGAGTTGGTGGCAAAGAACCGCCTATTCGGTGAGTTGCTGCAGTTGACAACCAGTGCCAATTTCTATTGGAACAACATCGCCGCGGTGCACGACAGCATCCTCCATCAGGGCGCCATCATTCCTGTCGACCTCGCCCAGCAGAATATCTTCGCCGGATCGGTACGAATCAATGCGCAGTTCATGTTCACCAAGGACTTCAGCGGTCAGTTGACCGGTAACTACCGTTCGCCGCGCGTCGTAGCGCAGGGAACGACAAGTCACTCCTACTCGCTCGATATCGGTCTCAGATACACGCTGCTCAACAAACAGCTCGCGCTCGCGCTCAACGTACGTGACTTGTTGGATAGCCGTGCACGCAGTAACACCACCTGGGGAGGCGACAACACGGTAGGTTTCTGGCAGTTCAGTGAGAACAGATGGCACAGCCGTACCGTCAGCTTCACCATCACCTATAACTTCGGTAACCAGCAAGGTCGTCGTCGCGGACGTTCGGATGGAGACTTCAGCGGTGGTGGAGACGATATGGATGATAGCGGAAACGGTCATACAGACAGTAGTTTTTAATTGAAAATTGAAAATTGAAAATTGAAAATTTATAGATACATAGCATTATTGGTCTGTATTCTGTACTCTGTACTCTGTACTCCCATATTCGCCCAAGAGGCAATGAACAGGCCGTATGTGGACGACAAGCTCTTCCATATGGGCTTTCAGTTGGGTATTAACTTCGCTTCGTTCGGTGTGACGGACAGCGAGATACCGCAGACCAACCCTATCACGGGTGAGACGGAGACGTATCACGCACGGGTCAGCAGTCTGCTGCCGGGTTTCCATGTCGGTTTCATCACGGACCTCAGGCTCTGTAAGTACCTCAACCTGCGCTTCACGCCGGGTATCCAGTTCACGAGCCGAACGCTCACCTACAAGACCGAGAGCGGTAACCCCATCTCGGACTCCAAAGGACGAAACGGTACACTCGATATCCTTGCCATGCCGGTGAGCATACCGCTCTATCTCAAGTGGAGTGCCGCGCGTGAAGGCAACTACCGGCCGTATGTCATCGCCGGCGGCGGTGTGAGTGTCAACGTCAGCCGCGACCGCGAGAAACCCGTGCTCCTCAACCTCATGGACTATTTTGCAGAGATCGGCTTTGGCTGCGATTTCTATTTCTCGTGGTTTAAGTTCTGCCCCGAGATCACCTATCGCATCGGTTTCGGTAACCAGCTCTGCCCGCTGGACGGACGAATGGAAGTAGCGCCGCAGGACGCTTTCTACACCAACGCCCTCTCGCGTCTGACGAACCATTGTATCTGCCTCACGTTTAATTTCGAGTAATATAGGGTTATGGGTTACCGGTTACGGGTTATAGGTTATATTGCCGTCTTATTCCTATTGGCAGCGTGTAGCGAGTACACGGTGAGCGACGACCCGACGCTGCGTCTAAGGTTCTCCACGGACACGCTCAGCTTCGACACCGTCTTCACGGAGACCGGCAGTGCGACGCTGAAGTTGATGGTCTATAACCGCAACGCCAACGCCCTCTGTATCGACCGTGTGTGGCTGGAGAAGGGTACGGTCTTCCGCGTCAACGTGGACGGAGAACCGGACATGGAGAGGCTGACGAATATCGTGCTCAACGGCGGCGACAGCCTCTTTGTCTTCGTGCGGTTGACCGAAGAATATAAATCAGGCAGCGACGATCCGGTACTGATCGAAGATCTGCTGCATTTTCACTTAAAGGCCGGAACGACGCAAGACGTAGTGCTCGAGGCCTACGGCCAGGATGCCATCCGTATCGGACACAAAGGCTGCGGACGAACCGAGAAAGACGACTTCACCTTCACGGCTCTCAAACCCTATATCGTCTTCGACACCCTTGTAGTGGGCGGTACACTCACCTTTGAACCCGGCGCACGGCTCTACATGCACGCCGGTGCGTGTATCTACGCGCTGGGCGATGTGACGGCGAATGGCACCCCGGACCAACCGATCACGCTCCGCGGTGACCGTCTCGACCGGCTCTTCGACTCCGTGCCCTACGCCTATGCCGGCGGCAGTTGGAACGGCTTCTATCTGCTCACCGAGACGCCGCGCACCTACACCTTCTCGTACGTCGACATCCTCTCCGGCAATGTCGGTCTCTATTGCATGAGCACCTGTACGGCTACGCTCCCGAACCTGCGCATGGACGGCTGCCGGATCCATAACCATACGCTCTACGGCCTTGTGCTGATGAACACCGACGCGCTCGTCACCAACACCGAGATCAGTAACTGCGCATCCTACTGCGTCTATTGCTCGGGCGGCGAACATACCTTCGTCCATTCGACCATCGCGTCTTATTTCGGTTATACCAGCATCCGTATTCAGCAGGTAGCCAAGGACGATGTAGCGGCAGTCTTCATCGACAACCTCACCAAGACCGAGCCGTTCACGACCGCTTCGTTCTACAACTCCATCATCACCGGCTATCTCAGCAATCAGCTCGTCGTAGCGACACCGCTCGACCGCTATTACCCGGGCGCCTTTGTCGGCAACTACCTCAAGACCGACACCCTACCCCTGCCGCATGCTCAGGACAATGTCTATTGGCAAAAAACGGACACGGCATCCGTGTTCGTCAATGACTTCTATAAATATAAGGAATATATCTATTATGATTTCCACCTGGACTCGCTGAGTCCGGCGAGACATATCGGTGACAGCCTGGCGGCACTTCCCTACCCCCTTGACCGGGACGGCGTCTCGCGTGCCTTTATGCGTCCGGACGCAGGATGTTATCAATATCAGCCTTGATCTGCTCTTTGAGTGCTTCCAGACTCGTAAAATGCTTCTCGTCGCGTAAGTAACGCTCGAAATGCAACTTCAGTTTGTGTCCGTAGAGATCTCCGCGGAAGGACGGAATATGCGCCTCGATGATGCCCTCGCGGTCGATATTGACGAACGCCGGCGCCTTGTCCATCGTGGGCGTGTTGATCTGAGCGATATAAACACCCGTCTTGGGAATGATCTTATGCGGATCGTCGGGGGCGATGTTTGCAGTCGGAAAACCCAGATGCCGGCCTAAGCCCTTGCCGTGCACCACCGTGCCGGTCAGGCTGTACGCGCGGCCTAACAGCTCATTGGCGAGCGCGATGTTACCGGTCTCCAAGGCCTGCCGTATCTCCGTCGACGAGACATGCCACTCCCCTTCGGTGAACTCCGTGTTCGTCAGCACCTCGATGCCGACCTGCTCGCCGAGCCGGCGGTAGTCCTGCGGGTGCTTGAGACGGTCCGAGCCAAATCGGTGGTCGTAGCCCATCAGCAACACACGCACCTCCTGCTCGTCATGCAGGTAGCGCATGAACTGCTCGGCTGTCAGAGGCTGTACGGTCTCAAAAGGCAGCACCAGCACTTCGCCGAACGCCGACAGCAAGGCCTTGCGTTCCTCGAGGGTGGTCAGTAACTGCGGCACATAATCGCTCTGCAGCGCCACACGCGGGTGCGCAGCAAAGGTCACGATCAGAGGCTCCAACCCTCGCTCGGCCGCCTGCGTGCGCAAACTCTCAAACAAGAACCGATGCCCCTTGTGCACCCCGTCAAAAAAACCTATGGTTGCTATCCGTGCCAACAATTTAACCATTTAACCATTTAACCATTTAACGTTATTATTCTTCCGAATAATAACCTTTGGCTATTCCAAACTGCAGTTCTGCATCCTGGATCAGTTGGATCTGTACAGCGGAGATGGCACGACCCTCTTCTTTGGTAGCCGCCAGCACGTAGTTCAGTTGCTCTGTCTCATCGACCTCGCCGTCCAGATACTCCATCTCTCCGGTCTCGGGGTCTTCGCGCAGCAAGCCCTTCTCTTCCAGGTAGTCGTCCATCAGGTCCAGCACTAACAGGATATCATCAGCGGTCAACTCTCCCCTGTCTTCGGCAGGGATAGCCTCATAGATAAACTGCACTAACTCACGCTCTTCCGGCTCCATGAGCGACAACTCAATCGTATCTTTTTCCATAACTCAAAACTTTTGCGACTGCAAAAGTACTGTTTTTTTTTGACATGTGCAAGGAAAAGGGCAAAAAAATGGTAAACAAAAAGCACCCGCGTTGCGTTGCGGATGCTTGGTACTTAGTCCCTTGGGCACTTAACCTGGTCACTTAACCTGTTGCCCTGTGATGGTATAAGTCTTGTCGTCCGTGAGGATATAGACATTGCCGTTGCGGATGAGTTTGGTGCTTGATACTTTGTCACTTAGTACCTTCTCCACGCCTTGCGGAGCATCTACGCCCACGATGTGCGTAAATTCTTTCCACCCTTCGGCAGCCTGATACCGGCTTACCGACTCCTTCGGCACATTGAGTACGCAAGTGGATTTATTAACATTTAAAAACACATAGTTATTGATGCTCTGCGGCGTAGTGGCATAGTTGGTTATAGAGGTCAAACCGGTGCAACCACGAAAAGCTTCACTTCCAATGCTTGTAACGCTATTGGGAATCGTCACTGAGGTCAAACCGTTGCAATAATAGAAAGCCTCCTTTCCAATGCTTGTGACGCTATTGGGTATCGTCACAGAGGTCAAACCAGTGCAATTACGGAAAGCACTTTCTCCAATGCTGATGATGCTATTGGGTATCGTCACCGAGGTCAAACCGCTGCAATCTGTGAAAGCCCAATCTCCAATGCTGGTGACGCTACTCGGAATAACTATCTCCCCTTCTGCGGATGAAGAACAAGCAATTAGTGTGGTTTTTGTATTATCGCTATATACCAAATAGCCATCCACGTATCCATTGACACTTCTTGCGCCCCATGGTGAGCCTGTAGCACTACCGGAATATACAATATTGGGTACATTATAGAAAGCCCTATCTCCAATGCTGGTGACGCTATTGGGAATAGTCACAGAGGTCAAACCGGTGCACTCATAGAAAGCACTCCTTCCAATGCTGGTGACGCTATTGGGAATCGTCACCGAGGTCAAACCGCTGCAACCCTGGAAAGCACTCCTTTCAATGCTGGTGACGCTATTGGGTATCGTCACAGAGGTCAAACCAGTGCAACCCTGGAAAGCATAAACTCCAATGCTCGTGACGCTATTTGGAATTATTGAATTCTTACAACCTAGTACTAATCTATTCGTTGAACTTTCGATTAGCGCGTTACAACTTTCTCGACTATCAAATTTTAGATTCCCTTCTTGTACAACAATAGAGGTCAAACCGGTGCAACTAGAGAAAGCACTACTTCCAATGCTGGTGACGCTATTACCAATCGTCACTGAGGTCAAACCGGTGCAATGATTGAAAGCAAGATCTCCAATGCTCGTGACGCTATTGGGAATCGTCACAGAGGTCAAACCGGTGCAATTACGGAAAGCATAATCTCCAATGCTGGTCACGCTATTGCCAATCGTCACAGAGGTCAAACCGCTGCAATATTCGAAAGCATAACTTCCAATGCTGGTGACGCTATTGGGAATCGTCACAGAGGTCAAACCGCTGCAGCCATCGAAAGCATAATCTCCAATGCTGGTGACGCTATTAGGAATAGTCACAGAGGTCAAACCGGTGCAACCATAGAAAGCAGTAATTCCAATGCTTGTGACGCTATATGTTTGGGCATTATAGGTCACAGAGGAGGGGATAACCACCTCGCCGGAGTATTCATTGTGATCATAATCATTGTAAGGATAAGTCACCGTGGCAGTTTTTGAACTGCTGTTGAAAGTATACCAGATACCGTTCACGTAGGTGCCTGAGGCATAGATTGTTCCTGCGCCGGCTACCAGCGCGAGGAGGAAAATGGAAAGTTTTTTCATGATGTAATAGAATTTAGCGATTCATATTCAATTCCGGCTGCAAATTTACTACAAATATTTGAAATATGCAAGATTTTAGAACATTTTTTTTGACTTATGCAAATATTTGTATATTTTTACTACAAAAAAAAAGAGCACCTCGTTGTGAGGTGCCCTGTCGAGGCGGTGAGCCATTACTCCCCTGTTACAGCGGCTTTCGCGAGCTTCCAGAGGTACGACTTCCAGGTCTTTGCGCCACCCGGCTGGTCCTTCCTTTTCCAATAAATAAGAATAAAAATATATTCTTTTTTCTTCTTTTCTTAAAATGTTCAGTCCTGTCCTGCCTGTCCATAATATTAATAGGACTACAAGGACTAAAAATTTTTATTAATTTTATTATTTTTTTAGTATATGTGTACGAATTTTGAACAATGTTGTACGAATATTGTACATGCACGTTCGTTTTCCGTGCATGTGTTTACGGATTTCGGACATTAGTTGTCCTTAAAATGGCATGCCACTACCTTCCTCAGGCGAAAAAGTGTCCGGATTCTGGGCAA
This sequence comes from uncultured Bacteroidales bacterium, assembly GCA_902774075.1. GTDB lineage: Bacteria > Bacteroidota > Bacteroidia > Bacteroidales > Paludibacteraceae > Colicola. The sequence goes on along the minus strand of CACYGT010000039.1, from coordinate 103 downwards.
CGGGCATTTCGGGCTCTTTCTTAGGAGGCAGATCTCGATGGAAGTTGCTGATAATGTAGCCGTTATGAATACGGATATATCCGCGCTCTTCTAAGCGATTAAC
>CACYGT010000038.1 GCA_902774075.1 uncultured Bacteroidales bacterium | reverse complement strand
TCAAGAGCCGGGCTCTTACTCTTGTCCACCAGTTCTGCTCTTCCTTTTCTAACTAATTGTTGAATTGTAGGCATTTTGTTGTTTTGTTTAATTGATTTTGTTAATAAATGTTCCTTGCTTTTTCTATATATACGCGTGCATGTTAGCACAGTTCGGACGAAAAAGCTTGCAAAGATACTGCTTTTTTTTGATATGACCAAATATTTTCTAAAGAAAATGCAAAATTTCTTCATTTTTCTCTCTTTTGTCATCTTTGGGTAGCAATTTCCGTTGTATATCTCGTAAAAAAGTTGTACCTTTGCAGCAACTTTATCTATAACCAACTAAAGAAGATTATAAAATATCATACACCGTCATCTATCCTGCCGGTTACCTGGATCTAACGCCCGAGGATATTAAAGAGATACTAAAAGAAAGTTTATAATATGAAAAAAATTGTATTGGCGCTCTTCTGTGCCGCATGTATGACATCTATGGAAGCGAAGACATTAGTGGCCTATTTCTCCGCTACAGGAACCACCAAGGCCGCAGCAGTGCGACTCGCTAAACAACATGACGCCCGCCTTTGGGAGATCGAACCTGCAGAACCTTACACGGCGGCCGATCTTGATTGGCGAAATGACAAGTCACGTTCGTCCCTCGAGATGAACGATCCCGAAGAGCGTCCGACCATCAAGCGTTGTACAGACGTTACGCCGTATGACACTATTTATGTCGGTTTCCCCATCTGGTGGGGCATCTGTCCGCGTATCATCAACTCTTGGCTCGACAACAACCTGCCGCAACTGGAAGGCAAAACCATGATTCCCTTTGCTACCAGCGGTTCAAGCGGCATCGAAGAAGCGGAAGCCTACCTCAAAAAGACCTACCCGACGCTGAAATGGCAAAAAGGAAAGCTGTTGAATAAAAATTAAGAAAAAATATACTTTTATTAAGAAAATATTTATATCGCTTGCGATATTAAAATATTTGTTGTAATTTTGCATCGTGAACGACATATCGCGCTCGTTCCCCTCATACACGAGCTCAAGCACAGCTTGGCTAAAGGTACTCGGGGACGCTCGAGCAACTGAAATTAGAGAACCAATTTTGTTTCCGTCTGTACTCCGCGGCGAGGCTGATGATGGGTGCGTATCACCCGTATCTGGACCCGTTGGGCATCACGTATCCCCAGTACTTAGTGCTACTGGTTTTGTGGGAACAGGACAAACAACCGGTATGCGATATAGGCAAGCGGTTGATGCTGGACACGAACACGATGACGCCGCTCTTGCAGCGCATGGAGAAAGCCGGGCTTATCACACGTACACGCGGTAAAGAGGATACGCGCCAGCGTTTAGTCTCGCTCACTAAACAAGGCAAAGCGCTCTACGAGCAAGCGCAGCACATACCCGAATGCATGCGGAAAGCGGTAATGATGCTGGAAAATGAAGAGGAAGAGTTAGTGCAGATGATTCCCTCGCTCGACAAACTGATTGAAGAACTCAAAAAACTTAATAAACAACATGACAACCATTTATGATTTTACAACCCTTAGCAATAAGGGCAAAGAGGTGAACCTCGCAGACTACAAAGGACAAGTGATCCTCATCGTTAATACGGCTTCTAAATGTGGTTTCACGCCGCAGTACGACGGTCTGGAGGAGCTATACAAGAAATATAAAGACCAGGGCTTTGTTATCCTTGGTTTCCCCTGCGACCAGTTTGCCAACCAGGAACCGGGCAGCGACGAGCAGATCGAGGAGTTCTGCCGTCTCAACCACGGTGTGACGTTCCCGCTGATGGCTAAATCCGACGTCAACGGCGCCAATGCCAATCCGGTCTTTGAGTACCTCAAAGCGCAAGCGCCCACCGAGGAATACAAGGGCATCAAAGCCAAAGCCGCTCATCTTATGCTCAAGGGTATCAGCAAGAGCGTAGAGAAAGAGAGCGATATCCTTTGGAACTTCACCAAGTTCCTCGTTTCCAAGGATGGCAAGACTGTTCAACGTTTCGCGCCCGTAGCCGAACCCAAAGACTTCGAGGCCAACATCGTAGCCGAATTGGCTAAATAATTGCATAAAATTCATAAAAAGTCCTGCGTATGCTTGCGTATGTGGGATTTTTTTTGTACTTTTGCACGCAAAACGTGCAACGATATGAAACGAGATTATTCAAAATGGTGTAGCGTGGCGCTGATTGCTGCCATATATGCGCTCGCAGGCTTAGCCGGTTGGCTGCTATTTGAAGCATTAGCCACTAATCCGCTAACCTCTAATCCCCTCATCCGTTTATTCTTGGCAGACGTGCTGGCAACGATTGTCGTTTGGGCATTCGGATTGCTATACGAGAACGTGTCCGTCTATGACCCCTACTGGAGTGTCTTTCCTCCGGTCGCTTTTCTACTGTGGGCATGCTATACCGGCGTATGGTCTATTCCGGTCATTCTGCTGCTTATAGCATCCTGGTATTGGGGCTGGCGTCTCACGCGTAACTGGGTGATCACATTCAAAGGTATCGCGCACGAAGACTGGCGTTATACCAAGTACCGTAGCCAACATCCGCTGGTGTTCCATATTATCAACCTCTTCGGTCTGAACATGATGCCGACGCTCGTAGTGTTTGCCGCTATGCTGCCGGGGCTCAAATTGTTTGAGGCTCCTTTCACCTTTCAACTTTCACCTTTCACCTTAATCTTGCTATGCTTTGGCTTCGTCGTCTGCTTGGCATCGGCTACCATCCAACTGATTGCCGACAAGCAGAGCCATGACTTCCGTGCCGCTCATCCCGGTAAGGTGTGTAATGTGGGATTATGGAAACATGGTCGTCATCCGAACTATTTCGGGGAAATCCAGTTTTGGTGGGGAATATGGATCATGTATGCGTCGCTGAACGGCTTTGATATGTTTATCGGCGGTGCAATCGCCATGACTGCACTCTTTCTCGGCATCTCTATCCCTCTCATGGAAAAGCGCCAACTTGCCAATAAACCCGATTACGCCGAATACCGCAAACAAACAAGAATATTGATATAAATATAGCTTATGTTAAGTCGTCTCTACGGCGTATTATTGCCGTTCTTTGTTAGTTTTTTGTTAGCATGGTTGCTTGACCCGCTGGTCAACTTCATTCAGCATAAATGCCGTGTGAAGTTCCGCGGTTTGTCGGTGGCTATCACTCTTATTCTGTTCGTCGGCTTGCTATCGCTGGCGGTGTATCTTATTATTCCGGCGATGGGCAGGGAAGTGAAGTCAGCAGCCGTTGCTGTGGAGCAGTATTTTGCACATTTCGATGCCGATAAGTATTTCACACCCGAGCAGCAAGAGAAGATCCATTCTACGCTCGATGGCCTCAATCTGGAATCTATGCTTTCTTACCCCGAGGTACGTGACGGCATCAAGAGTTTTCTGCCTAAGTTAGGCGGCTGGATTACCGGTGGGTTAAGTTGGCTGAGCGAATTGTTAGTCATCTTCATCGGTCTGATGTACCTCATCTTCCTGATGCTCGCATTCCCGCGTATACGTGCTAATTGGCGTAAGTACGTGCCTCAAAAATACTACACGCAGATCACCACGCTCGTGCATGAGATGAGTGTGAATATGAACGCGTATTTCCGCGGACAGGGACTCGTGGCACTATGTGTGGGCATCCTCTTTGCAATCGGTTTCACGATTATCGGTATGCCTATGGGCTTCGTTATGGGTCTCATCGTAGGTGTGCTCAATCTCGTGCCGTACATGCAAGCGCTCGGTATTCCACCGTGTATCCTGCTCTGCCTCGTACAATCGGCACAAACCGGTCAACCCGTATGGCTGACGCTACTGCTGATGGCGATTGTATTCATCATCGTGCAGACCTTCCAAGATATGTATCTCACGCCGAAGATCATGGGCAAAGTAACCGGTCTCGGACCTGCTGCTATCTTGCTCAGCCTCAGTTTCTGGGGCGCACTCATGGGCGTCATAGGAATGATCATCGCTCTACCGCTCACCACACTGATGATTTCGTGCTACAAGCACTATGTGCTCCATGAACCGTTTATGTCTGAACAAATCGAAGCCACGAAAGCAACCGATACGTCGGTCAAGACTCCACGACCTCGCAAAAAGAAATAATTATGAAAAAACTAATCATCCTTGCATTAGCAGCAATTGGATTTGCTGCATGCAGTAGTTCAAATGAGAAAATGGTAAATGACCAAATGGTAAATGGTTTCATGGATTTAGCACGTCAGCGTTTTGCGGTGCGTGAGTATGCACAGACACCTATCGAGCAGGCTAAACTGGATTCGATTCTCGAAGCCGGACGTCTTGCTCCGACCGCCAAGAACGTGCAACCGCAGCATATCTACGTGCTGCAAAGTCCTGAGGCGATTGCCAAGATCAACGAACTGACCCGTTGCGCGTATGGTGCGCCGATGGTGTTCCTCGTGTGCTATGACACGAACCAAGTATGGACCAAAGAAGATGGCACCAACTCCGGCGATATGGATTGCTCGATTATCGGTACGCACATGATGATGGAAGCTACGGAACTAGGTCTTGGTACATGCTGGGTCAAATGGTTCGATCCGGCCGAAGTGGCAGCTGCTTTCGAGTTACCGGCTAATCACAAGCCGTCTTTCCTGATGCCTTGCGGCTACGCGTCCGAGAATGCCAAACCAAGTGACCATCACTTCTCCCGCAAACCCCTCAGCGAAACCGTAACGTATAAATAACGATGACCGAACGGGAAAAAATGTTATTATGTACATCACTATTACCGACCATATTGAACTGGACCGCGAACAGCGGAGTGTGCGCAAGGACGGACAGGAGATTCATCTGACAGGCCTGGAGTATGGCCTGTTGGATTATCTCTCCGCTCATGCCAATCGTATCTGTCCGCGTGGGGAAATTCTCGATCATGTATGGGGCACGCGTTTCCAATATGACACCGGCACCATTGATGTGCATCTCAATGCCTTGCGGCGCAAGTTAGGCTGGACAAACAAAGAACCGATAGAGGCATTGCGAGGCATAGGGTTTATCTTGCATACCGAGCGTCCTTCGGAAGAGGTATCACCCCTAACAAAACTGGCTTATGATTGGCTCCGTGCCCATGAGAACGAACTGAAAGCACACGGTTTGACTGTTCAGTTACAACTTACCCCTTGGGTGAATACACTCACGATTCATCCCGATAGTCTGCGTAAGTGGTTGGATGCTTCCCTAGAAGCACTCCTGCCCTCCGCGCAAACAGGTTCTTTGTGCCTCTCTTCCCGCCTCACCATGCATCATTTTACCCTTGCTTTGGACATAAATGGCACCGTTACGGAGCTGCGGATACCAATCTTAAGAAATTCTTAAGCATCATTTAAGAAAAACATTGTACCTTTGCGCCGCAATTTGATATTATGCGAGCAAAGGTACTTTTTTTATCTCTATTAATAGCGTGCGAGATGTGCGCGCAGGTGAGTGAAGGCATTGAGAAGAACAAGGTCTATCAGGGTTTCTCCGGAGGCATGATGCTGCATACCGGCTATCTGTTCGGTCAGGACAACAACGCACCCAAAACCGCAGATGGTCGTTTGTGCTCTCCGCAAGGGGCATTATTCGGTATTGGCGGCGCTTTGCGTGTACATTTATGGAAACATCTGCGCACGGGTTTTGAAGGATTCGTAAGCACGATGCCGAGTGGTATGACCGATTGTAAGGATGTGCTGAAAAACGGCAGTTATGTGCGGGTCGGTTGCGGAGGTGTGCTGGCGGATTGCTGCTGGCGTCTCGACAAAGCTTGGCCGTATATCGGCGGAGTAATAGGCGGCGGTTCAATGAAAGGGCTCTATATCCTCGAAGGCGACCAGACCAGTTGGGAACCGGACGCTAACAGCACCTTCCACAAGCAATCGTTCTTTTATGTTACACCTTACGTCGGCTGCGATTATTGCTTGACGCGCAAGGTGCATATTACGTTCCGTTTGGATTGGATGTTGGCTTTCCATAAAAGCGAACTATGTATGCCTACCGGCCCTCGCCTCTACTTCGGCTTTATGTTCTGCCACTAACCACTAACCACTAACCCACTAATCCACTAACCCACTAATCCACTAACCCATAATGAACTACGAAGGCATTCTTTTGGGCGCAGGTGCGTTCCTCTGTATCGGACTTTTTCACCCGCTGGTCATTAAGGCGGAGTACTATTTCGGTGTCAAGTCCTGGTGGGCGTTTCTCATCGTCGGACTACTGGCGGCAGCCGGCTCATTATTCGTGGATAACACCTATATCTCCATCTTCTTGGGCATCTTTGCCTTCTCCTCTTTCTGGAGTATCGGCGAGGTATTCAAACAGCGCGAACGTGTCCGCAAAGGTTGGTTTCCTAAGAACCCCAAACGCAAAAATGAATACTAACAGCAAAAAAGTCCCACATATATTTGCGTATGTGGGATTTTTTATGTACCTTCGACCAACTACCCTAAAGGGTCCCTTCGAAGGTACAGTCGCACTGTCGTGCAAACTACAATCTTTTTAGCAGAAAACTACGCTTATGCAAGCATAGACGATATTTTTTTGCTAAAAATCTTGCAAATTTGCAAAATTTGTAGTACCTTTGCGGCAAAATTGACGCAAAACAATGAAGCACAAACATATCTATTTAGCCGGAGGATGTTTCTGGGGAACGGAGCATTTCTTCAAACAGATAGCCGGAGTCGTTGAGACGGAAGTGGGGTTTGCGAACGGACAGACGGACAATCCCACGTACGAACAGGTCTATACCGACACGACCGGCTACGCCGAGACCGTGCATGTCGTTTATGATCCGGACAAAGTGAGCCTGGACTTCCTGCTGCGGATGTTTTTTGTAGCCATCGACCCGACGAGCCTGAACAAGCAAGGTCACGACGAAGGCACACGCTACCGTACCGGTATCTACTATACGGACGCAGCCGATTTGCTGACCATAGACAAAGTCTATGCGGAAGAACAAAGCAAGTGTGCACAGCCCTTGGTTGTGGAGAAACTGCCTTTGCAGAACTACTATCCCGCCGATGAGTATCATCAGGACTATCTGGACAAACATCCGGACGGATATTGCCACTTGCCGAAAGCCCTTTTTGACTTCGCAAGAAAAGCAAAAGATAATGGAAATAGTTGATCTGCTGGAATATAGCGAGCGGTCGCAACTGAGGGAGTGGTTCGAGCAGCATGCAGCAACCGAGAAATGCTGCTGGATCGCTATGTACCGTAGTAAAAAGAAACCCGAAGGAGTATGTCTGCCGTACTTAGATGTAGTGGAGGAATCACTCTGTTTCGGCTGGATCGACTCTACGCTCAAACGCCTACCGGACGGTCGTCTTGCGCAACGTCTCTCACCTCGACAGAAACGCAGCCATTGGACTGAACTGAACAAACAACGCTGTGCCGACTTGGAAGCACGCGGTCTGATGACCGATTTAGGGAGAGCGGCATTACAAAAATCATTATGACTGAACTAGAAAAAAATTAAATACTTTTTGCGTTTTTCCTTGCATAGTTCAAAAAAAAGCAGTACTTTTGTAGCCGATTATGGAAAAGACACTTAAAAATCTATGGTATAATTATCAATCCGAACTCATCTTCGGCGTGTTGATGGTAGCGATCGTGATGCTGAGCAGTTATCTGGCGCAGTTCATTCCGGACCAACTATACGATACTGTGCTCACGCCGGCGTTCAATGTCGGTACGGTCACGGCTGCTTTCACCTGTGCGTGGATCACCTTCCGTCACGTGGAGAACATCCGTATCCGGCACATATGGGGCTTGGCGCTGTTGACGTGGGGGCTTGGCGATCTGTCTTATCTGATCTGTTACCAGATAGCCCCTCTGCAACTGATGAACATGGGCGCCGAGCATATCACGGGCTATGAGTTGTTCCTCGGCAATCTGTTAGGCTGGGTCATGGTGCTCTATCCGACGGAGACCCTTCGTCCGGGCTGGTTGACGTGGAAGATTGTGCTGTGGCAACTGGTACCGATGACCGCGCTGGTGGCACTGGACTACGTAGTTCCTTTCAGCCTGCGGCTGTTGATAGCTCTCTACCCGTATGTGCTGCTCGCTTTGGCGCTCACGAATATACATAAGTACAGGCAGTGGTGCGAGGATAACTTCTCGACTCTGGACAATATGGACGTGCAGTGGATCATCCGCTATTGTATCATGTTAGTCCTCATTGGTCTTAATTACGTTTGTATCTGTATAGGAAGCGGGCATACGCGCGCCTTCACGCAGCAGTGGTTTGTGATCTTCATGCTCGTCTATAGCACGGAGCAGATTCTCTACCGCCAGGACCCGTGGCAACGTCTGCGTGCGGTGCCGCAGGAAGAGGAGACTACCGACACCGAACAACCTTTTGACGCTTATAAGGAAAAGTTAGAAGCCTGGCTCGAGAGGGAGAAGCCCTATTGTAATCCGGATTTTCAGCTCATGGACTTGCGTCAGGTCTTGCCGCTCAACCGCACCTACCTCAGCCAACTCATCAACACCGAGTACGGTTGCTCTTTCTACCAATGGGTCAACGGACTGCGTATCAATGAAGCCAAGCGGTTGAAGAAGGAGCATCCCGAGATGTCCGCCCAGGATATCGCCGAGCGCTGCGGCTTCTCCTCTCGCCAAACTTTCTATCGCACTTTCCTCCGCGAGACAGGTTGCTCCCCCAGCGAGTGGTTCGCCGCCCAAAACAACACCATTTAGGAAACAATTCGTAAATTTTTTGGTTACAACTCGTAAAAAAATGCACGTGCGTATTGCGTATGTGCATTTTTTTTTGTAATTTTGCCGCCTATAAGAAATTTTTTGTTAAAATGCCCGCTGCACAAATGATAGAACCATGGAAACTTTCTAAGCAGAGTCTGGTGAGTATCTTGACGGAGAAGCACTATGCTCCCTCTGAATTCATAGATGCTCTCGGGGCTCCTTCGTTCACGGCCTTGCTGCGGAATATCACACCTATCGGTGTACCTGCCTTCAAGGCCCTTCTTGGCACCAAAGTGCATCGTCATATGCTCTTCAAACGCAGCCTGGAGATACAAAGTTATACCTTCACCTACCGTAGTCAAACGGTAGATGGTCGCGATGCCGTTCTATCCGGCCGTGTCACATTCCTCAATAACAAGACGAAAGGCGTACCTCATCAGGCAAAGACCCTCTCGCTCCATTTCCATCAGGCTTTCTTCCACCCGGAGTGGGCGCCATCGCAAAATCTGATGTTCATGCCGCTCAAGGTGCTGTGGGATTCGGCCGTTATTGAACCCGACTTGCAGAAATGGGGTATTAACCACGGCATCGAACCCGATGGTGGAGGTTCGGCTGTGCATATGGCGCGACAGATGGCTGACTGTGTCGTGGCGGCGCTTGAGATCATGAAGCAACATGGCGTCACGCTCGATCCCGATGGATATACGACCAACTGGGGTAGCTCGCAAGGTGCTTTGCCGACGCTCTATTTTGCCAAATGGTACGACACCGAGGCACCGCAATGGTTCAAAGACACACTCCGCTTAAGGTCCACTTTCTCCGCCGAAGGAGATGTCCCCTTGAATGAACTCACCCGCTATACCTACCAACATCAGGAACTCGTCTATGAGGGCCATGTCCTGCTTACTGCTTATTTCAAGGCCTTCACCGATGAGCAAAAAGGCGGGTATCGCGCCGAAGAATTCGTTCCCCGGTGGTTCAACGAACCCCGGTACGAAGTGGACGGTCGCAAGATAACCTTCTTGGATGCCCTCAGTCATTACTATCCCCAGATCACCGAATCCGTCATCAAAGCAATGAAGTCCTATGCCGAAATGGTCGCGCCCGATATGATGAACGAGGATGGAACGGTCAATCTCAACTGCCCCAAAATCCGGGCATGGTTGGCGTGCCTCAAGAAATATAATAACGTAGAGGACTGGACGCCGGCCCATGAGGTCTATATCGCCCATAGTCCGGCGGATGACATGATGCCGTTCGAGATGGTCTATGACCTGTACCTCACCCTCAGTAACGAAGGGCAAAACCCCAATGTGCACATGTTGTCCGTTCCATCCATGCGCATCCTGCCGCACGGAGGTTTGAATCCGCATTTTATTGTTGCCTTTATGGGCCAAATCATCATGGCTTTGGTGGAAAACCCAGAAGACATGCGTACGTTTTATAAATCAGTCAAATAATGCAAGCAAAGAAAAAAGATAGTCTTCCCCAAACATTGTGGAAATTCCTTGAGCACGGTATCCTTGCCGACGGCAACCGACACGATGCTTTTGTCTATTTCGGTCGTCGAATCAGTCGTCAGACGCTGTTGGAGCAGGTGTACCAGTGGGCACGTGTCATCAAGGGCATGGGATTGAAAGAAGGAGACGAACTGCTGCTCTACGGACCTTCTCTGCCGGAGTTTGTCTATATCATGCTGGCAGCCGATTGTACAGGCGTGACCGCTAACCTGCCTAACCTGATGGCCGACCCCGAGGCACTGGATGCCATGGTGGGCAAGAGCCGCGTCGCCTTCGTCTTCGATGGCTTGGAGAAGCAGATACGAACCACCCTCTGCCGCGAGCAGTTCGAGCACGTGGTCATCCTGTCGGCTACGCGCTCTATGGGGAATCCGCTCAAGCGAATAGCAGCGCCCTTGAACGGCCTGAAGCATCTCAGTCTGCGTCTCAAAGCCAAATACATGACTGCCGATGCGGCTATTCGCCGTTTCGGACACTATGAAGGTCCGCTCGAGGCAAAGGCGGTGAAGGGAAAAGTAGCGTTCATCTTCTGTTCTTCCGGCACGTCCGGCCATGGGCAGGCTAACCAGATCGGTATGAGCGATGAGGCGATGGTAGCCATGTGCCTTAATGCACTGACTTTCAACCAAAAAGGCGAGCCTTTCCGAGAAGGAACAACTTCCTATTGGCATCTGCCGCCTTTTGTGTGTACCGGCATGTTCGTCGAAGTCGTGGCGCCTCTGTACAAAGGCATGACCGTCTATATAGACCCGCGGGTAGGGGTGCGGCAGTTCATCAAGAATATCCTTGCTTTCCGTCCGCAGATAGTGCTGACTCCGGGCGGTAACTGGATGTACTTCATCAAGCATGTGGACCGCCTTATCCAACGCGGCAAACGACCCGACCTTAGTTTCTTCCGCTTCCCGGTGATGGGTGGTGAAGGCTGTACACCGCAAGCGCTGCGGCATATGAACGAGGTGCTGGAAGCCTGCGGCAGTCCCGTGGCGCTGACCTCGGGCTACGGACTGAGCGAGACGTTCTCCGTCTGCACGGTGGACTATGAACCGACGGGATTCGATAAAGACTACTCCCGCCCCGTGGTGTGCGTAGGCGCTCCTTTCCCCGGTGTGACGATCGGTATTTTTGACGAAGACGGCAACCAACTGGGCTGCGACCAACGCGGAGAGATCCGGGTGAAGACCGATGCGATGACGATGGGCTATATCAACAATCCCGAACTCACCCGAGAACGACTGCAGGACGGCTGGTTGCATACGCACGATCTCGGAGAACTGGACAAGAACGGTAAGCTCTTCGTCTATGGCCGCATGGAGCAGTATGTAGTGGCTGACAGCGGAGAGAAAGTGTACCTCTTTGACATCGCCAATCAGCTGCGGGAAGACCCTGCCGTCAATGATGCATTGGTATGCCAACCGGCAGGAAAAGAGCGTGCGCTCGTAGCACACGTCGTGCTGGAAGATACCGTCAGGGAACCCGAGCAAGCAGTACGTAGCCGGCTCGATAAACGCATGGCAGATTTCCTTCCCGCCGGACTGCACATGGATATTTACCGCTTCGAACGCGAGCATTTACGAATCAACATTGTCGGTAAGATTGACCGGCATCACTACCATCGTCTTGTATGAAATTTCGTATCTTACCCATAGTAGCGATTGTGTTCATTGCTGCGGCAATGGTCATTCAGTTTGTCATCTCTTCCACGCTGGAGAAGGAGCATGTGCGCGAAGTGGTGGAATATAAAATGCAGTTGGCGCAGAAGGATTTCTTGTACGAGCTGTATGATTTCCACCACTCTGCCGAGCAGATGAAACACTTCATCTTGAATCGTCCGAACGATCCGCAGGCGCTGCTGCAAGAAACGCAACTGATACTCAACCGCTATCCGGACATCGCCAATATGTTCGTTAAATTCGCGCCGGGTGTCTATCGCGGCAACGAGTACAATTATTTCCCGCGTACCTACCGCTTCAACGGCCAAACGATCACTACGGCGCAAGGTGCTCAGGGACTGGATTACTACCATCGCGATTGGTATGTCGGTGCGCTTACGTGCGACAGCAACGGCTATTGGACTGCGCCTTACCGCGGTGCCAGCACCGGGACGATCATCGCTTCCCATTCGCTGAAGGTGGAAGACGAACAGGGACAACTGATCGCCGTGGTCGGCAATGATTTTAGTATCGAGTGGATCAAAGACATCTTAGAGGATATCAAACCGTTCGACGGGGCAACCTGTCTTGTGTATAGCACCAACGGTTCTGTCATTGCTGCGACCGACAACATCAGTGTCGAAGACGAGATACGCCATAAGGAGGATCCTTTGCACTGGCTCGTCTATAGCCAGACCGTGATGCCGATCGACATGCAGTTGGAGATATCCGTGCCTACATCTATCATCTGGAAGAGCATCAAATGGCGGAGCATCATCACGTTCTGCGTCTTAATCATCGGCATCATTGTCCTCGTCCTTCTGTTCAGGCAGTATGTGAAAAACCAAAAAGCCTACCTCCAGGTCGAGAACGCGCATCAACTGGTCCGGAACGAACTGCAGATAGCCAAGAAAATCCAGACAGGTATCTTATCGCACGATTTTATCGATGATGACCAACTCGCGCTCCATGCTATGCTCGTACCGATGCAGAGCGTCGGAGGCGACCTCTATGATTTCTATCGGGACGGCGATTATGTGACCTTTATCATCGGCGATGTGAGCGGTAAAGGTATGCCGGCGGCGATGTTCATGGCTGCGGCTGTGACCCTCTTCCGCGCGGCCGTCAAGCACCATTCGGCTACCAACGCCATCATGGAGGAGATGAACGCCACCCTCGCGGCCAACAACCCCTCGCTGATGTTCGTCACGGCTTTCATCGGCCGACTCCATCTGCCTACCGGGCAACTCACCTACTGCAATGCCGGCCACCTGCCGCCTGTTCTCGTTAAGGACGGACAGTGCCGCTTGTTCGAACTCAAGCAGGTGAACACCCTCTTGGGTATCGATGGCACTTATCACTTCTCTGAGCAATCGACCACGATTGACCACGGCGAGCAGATCATCGTCTATACGGATGGCGTCAGCGAAGCCCTGAACACGCAGAACCAACCGCTGGGATTCGACCTCTTGTTGGAACGCTTGCAAGCTTGTCCGCAACCGGTGGACGACCAAGCGGTCTATGATATCGTTTGCCGCTTCTCGGCGGGTGCCGAACAAGCCGACGATATCGCTATTATGAACATTACACGAAAATAATATAACCCTATAACGAAGACATTCTATGAAAAAACAATTTATTGTCACGATCGGACGTGAGTTTGGTACCGGTGGACGTGCTATTGCCACAGAGCTGGCGAACTTGTTAGGCGTGCAGTTGTATGACCGCCAAGTGTTGGAACCCATCCGCGAGGAGCACAACCTGACACAGGAAGAAGTGGATCATATCAAATCGGTCAAGCCGAGCTGGTGGTATGAGAACGTGTCCCAGGACTTATATAACGCGGAGGAGAAGATAGTACGCGAATTGGCTGAACAGGGATCCTGCGTGATCTTAGGTCGTACAGGCTTCCATATCTTCCGTGACGATGAACGGGCGTTTAAGGTGTTCCTCATGGCAGACAAGACTTTCCGTTGCCTCAAAGTGGCTAAACGACTGAACATCGACGAAAAAAGCGCGGAGGCCTTGATCGACAAGGTGGACGAGGCGCGGGAGAACTTCACCAAGACCTTCAGCGGCAAGACCCGTTATGATGCACGTAACTATGACCTCGTGCTCAATGTGACCGGCCTGGAGCCCAAAGAAGTGGCACGCTTCATCGCCGAGTGCGTAGAACGCAAATCCAAATAAACAGGAAACACTTCGTAAAAATCTTGCGTTTTTAGGAAACAATTCGTAAAAACATGCACGTGCGTTTTGCGTACGTGCGTTTTTATTTATAATTTTGTGCACGAATTTGAATTTTGCAAAGTAAAGTTGACAAAATTAACTAAAATTAAAGAAAATTATTTTTGGATCATTTTTGATAATTTTTGACTGAAGCAAAATTAACGAACAAAAAACAACAATATTAACTAAAATCAAAACAATTATGCAAAAAAGAAAGTTTTTTACACTATTCTTTGCCCTGGCGGCGATGATGCTCGCCTCGACCGGGCAAATCCGGGCAGACCAAGTGGCTTTTACCTACTTCAATCAAGGTAATAATGTCAAGAGTCCGGTTACGGTGAATTGCGGGGCAATTTACAATGACTATGCCCTCTTGAGGTATGGTGGTAAAAATTTGACTATTTCCGTTCCGGCGGGATATTCGATTACCTCTATACGGTTAGTTGTGGCTAGAGCTGTCGAGAGAGAGATCATCAGCACTACGAAAGGAACGTTAAGTACCAACAGGCCTCAATCGGATGCTAGCTTTTTCGTCGAAAATGTCAACAGCACTTCTGTCACATTGAGCACCACCGAGGGTGAGTACAGGATTGAACGGATAGATGTGAACTACAAGGTTGAAGAACCGAGTGGTTCGGTTGACGGTCTCACCGGCAAGAACGGTTCGTTCCGTGTCTGGGGATGGGCCCTCGACCCGGATGCTGAAAACAGTTATGCTGTGACCATCCACGTGTATTTGTTCGACAATGCCACGGAGACCGATTTGGCCAAAGCGAAAAAGGGTATCAACGCCGGTACAGCGAACATCAAACGTGACGACTTGGCAAGTATGGGACACGGTGTGATGCACGGTTTCGATTTTAACGTGGGCATCACCGACCTCAATCCGGGTACCTATTACGTTCGCGTGTTTGCCTTGGACAAACAAGGCATTAGCAACCCTAATCTAGGGTATTCGGACGCAAGCGGTAAAGTGAAGGCGGTTACCGTTAGTGCTCCGTACACCGTTAGCTACAACGCCAACGGCGGTAGCGGTGCTCCGGGTAGTCAGAAAAAGGCGCAGGATGTAACGCTCAAACTGAGCACTACCACGCCGACCCGCACGGGTTATACCTTCAACGGCTGGAACACGAATAATAGCGGAACAGGTACCAACTATGCAGCCGGTGCCAATTACACCGCCAATGCCAATGTGACCCTTTATGCGAAATGGACGGGGAACAAGTACACCGTAACGCTCAATCAACAGAGCGGTACCGGCGGTTCGGCTTCTGTGCAGGCTACTTACGGTTCGGCAATGCCTTTGGCTACGATGCCGACCCGCACGGGTTATACCTTCAATGGCTACTTCGATGCTACCTCCGGTGGTACAAAGTACTACAATGCGAACGGTAGCAGTGCTAAGAACTGGGACAAGACCGCAGCGGCTAACCTCTATGCACAATGGAGCATAGTGACCTATACCATCAGCTACGACCTCAAGGACGGTACGGTGACCGGCAACCCGGCAAGTTACGATGTAACAACCAATACCATCACCCTGAAGAACCCGACCCGTACGGGCTATGTTTTCCTCGGCTGGACAGGCTCGAACGGAACAACTCCGCAGATGACTGTCACGATTGCCCAGGGTTCGACGGGTAATAAATCTTATACCGCCAATTGGGGACAGATTTATAACATCACCTACGACTTAGCGGGCGGTAAGGGCTCTAACCCGGCTACCTATAGCCAGTTATCGGAAACCTTCCAACTGGCCGCTCCGACTCGTCTGGGTTATAATTTCCTCGGCTGGACCGGTTCGAACGGCGATGTACCGCAACCCATCGTCTCTATTGCTACCGGCTCGACGGGTGATCGCAACTATACGGCTAATTGGAAAATGAACCTGAATACAACGGTGGTTTATCTGGACAGCCTTGGCAATAAGGCTGCTCAAGAAACAGCTGTCTTCAACCGTCCGGAGGCGCCGGAGGTAGCAGGCTTCACGTTCGTCCGCTGGGATGTAGTGGAAGGCCCGCTGAGCGAAGGTATCACACTCCAGGCTGTCTATGCCGAGAACGAACCTTCGGGTGCGCCCAAGAAACAAGTAGGTAAGTTCACTCTTACCCGCAAGGGCGATAAGAACGAGTATATTCTTCAAACTGCTAAATGAACTATACTATGATAAAGAGATTTTTTATCCTACTTCTTGCTATAGTAGCAAGCGTAGGGATGAACTGGGTTCAAGCGGGCGTTGTGAACAGCGGAACAAAAGGCGGTATGTCATACACATTCTATGACAACGGTTTGCTTGAGATTAGTGGTAGCGGTGCGCTGCCGGGAAATGCGTTTACTAACTGGGACGGAGGTTTTGCAGCCTCGGTTAAGAACATCCGCTTTGCAGAAGACTGTGAAGTATATGGTCTTGACTATATGTGGTTCGCATGTTATACACAGAAATCACAATTAGAGACAATTGAGATTAATAGTGTAACTCCTATAATGTTTTCCGGAACTTCTGGCGGTGGTATTACCTATAAGCAAGACGGCGCGGTCACCATTACTATTACTGCACCGGCTATAGTAGACGTAGAATCAGAAATTGTACACAATTATGGAAGTCCGGTGAATATGATCTTCAATATGCCGGCTACAACGGTGTTTGAGAAAAAGTGGTTTAGCGGCCTTAAAAATTATTATGCGGTCACTATCCCGACCGGTGCTAAAGGTCATATCCCTGCCGGCTATTCATTTAAGGACCCATATGATCAAAAAGACTATGATAACTTCGTGGAAATGGGCCACGAAGATGATTTTTGGGATACGCATTCGTATCTTGTAGAAGGTGTAGATTATACCCTCGGCGTAGAATCCACCTTCGTGATTACGGCAGAGAACGCAAGTCAGATTTTCGGACAAGCAACGGTTTCTTTCCAAGCTCCGACAGAGGCAAGCAATTCTGAATGGGTGCAATGGCGGAAAAGTGATCTCAAAGAATTCTCGGATATGTCTTCCGGTGACCAGAAGGTTTGCAAAGATGTTACGGTCAAGGTCAACAACGGCGTTTATGATACGGATTCCGGTTGGGGCTTACACTTTAAGAGTTTAGCTGAAGACGGAGTACAGTTCGTGGCTCCAGAAGGAAAAGTATTTAAGCGCATTGCTATTTTGAATGGATACGGCACATTCTCGGATCCTAACTGGTCGTACGACAAAAACTACAAAAAGTGGTCGGGTTCTGCCAATCTCCGGCGAAGTTACCGGGTGCATTTACTATCAATGCGGACGGAGACAAAATCGTCTTCTCCAAAGGTAACTTACAGGCAACAACCACCGACCTCGGTGCTAACTGGACGTGGGATTTTGCTCCTAACCAATGGAGTCTTATCGGCGATGCTGTTGCCAACAAAGCTATAAACGGCAACAAGACCGTTTCCTCTAATGGTACAGTGGACCTCTTTGGTTGGAGTACTGCGGCTACCTACTATGGTATCAATAATAGCTGGAAGAACGACGATTATGCCGGAGACTTCGTTGACTGGGGCGCACTTATGGGCACAGAATGGCGTACGCTGAGTAGAGCCGAGTTTTATTACATTGTTTATAGCCGAACGGATGCGTACAAAAAACGCGGTCAGGCTACGGTGAACGGCGTGCCGGGTTATGTACTCTTGCCGGACGCATGGGCTCTCCCCGACGGTTTGAGTTTTACAACCAATGCCGGTAATTATACCACAAACCAATACGACGGAGCCGATTGGACCGCTATGGAGAGCGCCGGTGCAGTCTTCTTACCTGCAGCCGGAGTTCGTGAGGGAACGGATATATATCAAGTAAATCTCTACGGCTGGTATTGGGCTTAAGGCGTTACCGAATACAATCGTTGGAAATCGAAATCTGTACGTTTGGTAACAGAAGCTCCGATTCCTCCTTATGAGGCTGCAATAAAGTTGATTAACGCAATCGGTACAGTTGAACTCACCGCAGAGTGCAAGGCGAAGATCGATACTGCTCGTACGGCATACGATGCGCTGAGCGACGGTGAAAAAGCACAAGTAACCAACTATACTACGCTGACGACTGCTGAGGCAGCGTTTGCAAACGTTATGAATATCTGGCTCAGCGGTGATTGCGATGCGATCCTGTGGAAAGATACGACCCTGACTGTTAAGAAACATGCAGGCGAAGGCAACGGAGCGATGGCGGATTACAACTACATGAGTCGTGCTCCGTGGTACAATAACCACTGGTACGATCCGAAACCGAACGACATCGTAATCAAGTCCGTTACGATTGAAGAAGGTGTTACACACCTTGGAGATTATGCATTCGCTTGGATGAGCGAGACGAAGACGGTTACTATTCCGTCAAGCGTAACAACTATTCCGGAAGATGCTTTCTATTGGAGCAAGGCGGTCGATGATATTTATCTAACTGTAGCGGATACGGCTAATTTGACATGGGCACTTCCATATAGTGCAGATGCTCAGTTCAAACCGAGTAAGGCTACCCTTTGTCACGTACCGGCTGACCTCTTAACTGCTTACCAGGAGAAATTCGGTACCCTCAATATGACTTTCGTGGGTGACCTCGATCCGATTACTCCGCTTACTCCGGAGCAGCAGCAAGCGTTGGATGCAGCCAAAGGTTTGATTAATGCTATTCCTTCGCCGGTTGTTTATACCCCAACATGCAAGGATGCCATCGCTGATGCCCGTGCGGCATACGATGCGTTGACACCCGATATGTTAAAGCAGTTGGTAAGCAACTACGCAACGCTGACAGCTGCCGAGGCTACCTATGCAAACCTGAAGGATGTAGTGGAAGTAGAGGCTAAGATTGCTGCCATCCCGACGCCGGTTACGCTCAAACTCGCTACGCGCGATTCTATTAATAACGCACGTGCTGCGTACGAGGCACTCAACGCTGAGCAGAAAGCTTTGGTTCCGGCTGCTGACTTGCAGAAACTGACCGATGCTGAGGCTGCTCTTGCATCCCTCAACCCGGGCGGCGGTGCTCCTGCCGGTGCTCTGAACGGTAAGTTCACGATTAACGCAGACGGAGACCAAATCGCATTCGCAAAAGGTAACCTGCAGGCTACGACTACTGATCTCGGTGAACATTGGACTTGGGGATTTGCAGCTAACCAATGGGATCTCATCGGCAATGCAGTAGCCAATACCGCCATCACCGGAAGCGGAACGGTATCTGCTAACGGTACGGTGGACCTCTTCGGTTGGAGTACTCCTACTACCTATTACGGTATCCATAACAGCAAGAATTCCGATTACTATAGCGGCGACTTTAGGGAATGGGGTGAGAATATCACCGGCGCTACTTGGAAAACGCCTAGTCCAAACGATTGGATCTATATCATTTCTAATCGTGCTGACGCTGCTCAAAAACAAGGTCAGGCTACGGTTAACGGCGTGAACGGATATATCTTCCTGCCGGATGAGTGGGAACTTCCGACCGGCTTGAGCTTCACAGCTAAGCCGAATAACTGGACAGCCAACGTCTATGACGGCGATGACTGGACCGCGATGGAGAATGCCGGTGCTGTCTTCCTGCCGAAGTCACCATGGCGCTCTGAAAATACGGTAGCGACCATTACTTATGGTTATTACTGGTCGTCTGACTATAATAACTATAGTAATGCGATGGCTTATTATTTCAAAGAAGATGCTTCAATTACAGGAACAGGGACTCCTCGCTACGCGGGTATTTGTGTTCGTCTGGTAACAGCAGGTGGTGGAGGTGCTACTCCGCTGGATTCCGCACAGGCTGTCAAAGACCTGATTGAGGCTATTCCGATGCCTGTAACCTTGGAAGACGCTTGCGTGAACGCTATTCAGGCAGCACGCGACGCTTACGATGCACTGAGCGACGCTACCAAGGGTGCACTCGATGATGCTACGGTACAGAAACTGAATCAGGCTATCACTGCTTATACGGCATTGATCCAAGCCGGCGCAGACGAGGTGAAAGCTAAGATCAACAACATCCCGCAGCCGGTTACGCTGAAGCTCGCTACGCGCGATTCTATTGAAAGCGCGCGCGCTGCGTACGACGCCCTGACTGCTGACCAGAAACTGCTGGTAAGCAACTATCAGACCCTGCTCGATGCTGAGGCTGCTTGGGCAGGATTGATCAATGCAGCACCGGCGGGCGCTTTGAACGGTAAATATACCATCAACGCCGGCGGCGACTTTATCTACTTTGCGAAAGGTAACCTGCAATACACCCGTGAAAGCCTGGATGCTGATTGGAGCACCGGTACGTTCCGTCTGGCAACGAACCAGTATGATCTGATTGAGGCTGAGAAGACCTATCCGGCTGCGTATTGTACCGACAACTACGGCGACAAGACTGCGGTAGGTCTGTTCGGCTGGGGTACATGGGGTGAAGGCAAGACCCCGAACCTGACCAGCTCGGATAAAACGCTCTATACATGGAGCACTGACTTTAGCGGTACACTCGAAGGCACCAGCACGTGGCGTACGCTGACCAAAGACGAGTGGGTTTACCTGCTGGAGCACAATAATCTGTCTTATGCTACCGTTCATGACGTCAATGGTTTGCTCGTCGCACCGGATGGTAAGGATATAGACGGTAAGAGCATGACGGATTGGGTAGTGATCAATGACGAGACCTGGACTACGATGCAGAATGACGGATACCTCTTCCTGCCCGCTTGTGGTCAACGAAGCCAGCTGAACGAGACTGCGAATATCACAACAGGTGGTCAAGGCGAAGAAGTTGTCTATTATTCCAGCACGGAGAAAGAGGATGATGCTAACAGAGCATATAATATATGGTATAAAAAGGGTCAAGCCCCTGCAGCTGCTGATTATAGCTTCAAGAGACAAGCCTTTGGTGTCCGTCTCGTTTCCGCCGGAGTCAATCCGTTGGATCAAGCGCAGGCAGCGAAAGACCTGATTGATGCAATCCCTGTTCCGGTAACGCTCGATGATGCTTGCGTGAACGCTGTTCAGGCAGCACGTGATGCTTACAACGCGCTGAGCGAAGACGCCAAGGCTATCCTCGATGCCGCAGACGTTAAGAAACTGACTGACGCAGAGGCAGCTCTGACAGCTCTCAACCAAGCCGAGGCTGACAAGGTAATTGCTAAGATCAATGCCATCCCGACTCCGGTAGAGCTCAAGCTCGCTACGCGCGATTCGATACAGAACGCACGCGCTGCGTACGACGCTCTGACCGCAGCTCAACAGGCGCTGGTAACCAACTATCAGAAACTGCTCGATGCTGAGGCTGCTCTTGCAGACCTCAATAAGGGCGGCTCAACACCGGTGGACATTGTTTGGGACGGTAATACCGGTATCGCGAGTGTTGACCCCAATACTACCAGTCCTGCATACGAAGGTATGACCGTCACCGTTGGTAACGGTAGTTCGTTCTCGACGTATCAAAATCGATTGTACTTCACCTTCTACAGTCAGCCCAATGGTGGTTATATCTTTGCGAATGAGAATGGCAGCAATATTACGAAAGTTGTCATCGAATCCACCACTGCGCTTACTTCTACTATGACAGAGGTAGATAGAATGGGTAGCGGATGGGTAATCAGCAATGAAAATAAAACCGCTACGTGG
Source organism: uncultured Bacteroidales bacterium (assembly GCA_902774075.1). GTDB lineage: Bacteria > Bacteroidota > Bacteroidia > Bacteroidales > Paludibacteraceae > Colicola. The sequence continues at coordinate 2,816 of CACYGT010000038.1, read as the reverse complement.
ACAGGTAATGCAGATTCCGTATCGATTTGGAAGGGTCAGTCCTTTACCAACTACTGGGTTGTAGATAAGATTACGTTCACGGTTAACGGTGTAGGTGCTACTCCGCTGGATTCGGCACAGGCTGTCAAAGACCTGATTGATGCAATCCCGACTCCGATTGAGTACCCGACCAGCGGTCCGGCTATCGCAGCCGCTCTCGTGGCATACCAACAATTGAGCGACGCAGCCAAGGGTGCGCTCGATGACGCTGATGTACAGAAAATGACCGACGCTGCGGCACAATACGCAGCACTGGATGCTATCGCAGCGATTGAGGCAATCCCGGCTGAGATTGTTTATGACCCGCTCGTTAAAGCTGCTATCGAGACCGCTCGCGAGAAATACGACGCACTGATCGATGCTTCCAAAGCACTGGTTGAAGCAGAGGTTCTGCAGAAACTGATCGACGCAGAGGAAGCATGGGCTATCCTCGCAGCGAAGGTAGAGCATAACGTAAGCTATATTGGTAAGGACGGCGAGCTCAAGCACGAGATTGTAGCATTGCTCCATATCCCCGATCCGGCTCCGGACTTCAACGGTTACGAGTTCGTTCGCTGGGATGTCAAAGCAGGCGACTTCCTTGAGGAAGGTCTCCGTGTTAAGGCTGTTTATACACCGATCATTACCACCAACCCGCAAGGCTTCGACACGCTCGCATACAACGGCTTGGCACAAGAACTGGTTAAAGCCGGTGTAGCTAAGGAAGGTCATATTGAGTACAGTCTCTATCCGGAAGAGTCGGAGAGCTGGAGCGCAAATCTGCCGAAGGCTACTATCGCGGGCGTATATGCGATCTATTATAAACTCGTGCGCGAAGGACATGCGGATTATATCGCTCCGGAACCGACGATGGCTACTATCGCCAAAGTGCCGGTAACCTACGTGGCTCCGACGGCTGTTGAAAACCTCGTTTATAACGCATCTAACCAGACCCTCATCGCAGCCGGTCAGACCAATGACGGTACCTTCGAGTACAGTCTCGATCCGACCCTGTTGGATAGCTGGAAGGCTGAACTGCCGCAGGCTATGAGCGCCGGTACGTATAGTGTTTACTACCGCGTACAGGGTGACCTCAACCACCTCGATTCTGTTGCGGCTACTCCCGTAGCTGTGACAATCGCTAAGGCTGCGTTGACCGCTACTGCGGATGATAAGAACGTTATCTACGGCGACGCTGTACCTGCATACACCGTTACCTATGCCGGCTGGCAAGGCAACGACGATGCTTCAGTGCTGACCGGTAACATCGCATTCGCTTGCGAGTACGCTCCGACGAGCAATGTAGGCGAATATACGATTACGCCGAGCGGTGTAGATGCTGCTAACTATACCATCACCTTCGTTAACGGTAAGGTAACCGTGGCTCAGGCAGCCCTGATGATCACCGCCGAGGATAAGAATGTGACCTACGGTGATGCTGTTCCTGAGTACACCGCTACCTATAGCGGCTGGAAGAACACCGACGGTGCATCGGTTGTAAGCGGTCTGATCTACACCTGCGAATACGCTCCGACGAGCAACGTAGGCGAGTACACGATCGTTCCGAGCGGTGCTACAGCTACCAACTACAACATCAGCTTCACCAACGGTAAGGTAACCGTTGCTCAGGCAGCCCTGATGATCACCGCAGACGACAAGTCCGTTGAATACGGCGAGGTTGCTCCGGCATTCACCGCTTCGTATAGCGGCTGGAAGAACAGCGATGACGCATCGGTAGTAAGCGGCCTGACGCTCACAAGCGAATACCTCGTAACGAGCAATGTCGGCACGTACGACATCGTTCCGGCTAACGCTACGGCTACCAACTACGCGATCAGCTTCACCAAAGGTACACTCACCGTTAACCAGGCTCCGCTGATGATCACAGCCGATGACAAGAACGTCATCTACGGTGACGCTGTTCCGACCTACACCGCTACCTATAGCGGCTGGAAGAACACCGACGATGCTTCGGTTGTAAGCGGTCTGATCTACACCTGCGAATATGCTCCGACGAGCAACGTAGGCGATTACACCATCACTCCGAGCGGTGCGACGGCTACCAACTACGCGATCAGCTACACCAACGGTAAGGTGACCGTAGCACAGGCAACCCTGACTGTTACAGCGGAGGACAAGTCCGTTACCTACGGCGATGCTGGTCCGGCGTTCACTGCTACCTACAGCGGATGGAAGAACACCGACGACGCATCGGTAGTAAGCGATCTGACGCTCACGAGCGAATACCTCGTAACGAGCAATGTCGGCACGTACGACATCGTTCCGGCTAACGCAACGGCGCTCAACTACACCTTCGTCTATGTCAACGGTACACTCACCGTTAACCAGGCTCCGCTGAAGATCACCGCCGACGACAAGTCCGTTGAATACGGTGAGGTGGCTCCGGAATTCACCGCTTCGTATAGCGGCTGGAAGAATACCGATAACGAGTCGGTAGTAAGACGCTCACGAGCGAATACCTCGTAACGAGCAATGTCGGCACGTACGACATCGTTCCGGCTAACGCTACGGCTACCAACTACGCGATCAGCTTCACCAAGGGTACACTCACCGTTAACCAGGCTCCGCTGATGATCACCGCCGACGACAAGTCCGTCATCTACGGTGATGAGCATCCTGAGTTCACCGCTTCGTATAGCGGCTGGAAGAACACCGACGATGCTTCGGTAGTGAGCGGTCTGACGCTCACGAGCGAATACCTCGTAACGAGCAATGTCGGCACGTACGACATCGTTCCGGCTAACGCTACGGCTACCAACTACGCGATCAGCTTCACC
>CACYGT010000037.1 GCA_902774075.1 uncultured Bacteroidales bacterium | reverse complement strand
ATAGGATAGATAGCAGCTACCTCGGTGAACATGTAAGCCACATGCGCCGCAGCTGCGTTACCATCCATGGTCATAAATTTTTTCTCTTTTGCCATAAAATAATTGTTAATATTGTTAGTTTAGTTGATTTCGTTATTACGTTATAACGTTATTACGTTATTACGACCGACTAATAAAGGAATCCCAGGAGCCAGAGCGGCATTTGGTTACCGCGGCCGAGTTCCAGTTCGGCTACCGCCGTCGGGCGGATGGTATCGCGTGAAGACTGTACCTCACGGACATCGAAATAGTATTTGTTGTCCACGATGAACATCGCACTGCGATCGGTTGCGTTCACCTTGTGGGCACCATGCACTGCCGTGTAGAAATAGGTCTCATAGAGGTCGATCGGCGACACCTCGCGGGTGAAGTTGATCTGCGCTACGTTGGGGTTATGCATATAGACGCGCGTCGGCTTCATCGGGAAAGTCTTGTTCTCCGGATAGAGAAGGTTGATCAGACGCGAGTCTTTGAGGTATTTGATGTAGTTCATTGTTGTCGCACGGCTCAGACCAATCTCCTCGGAGATGCTGCTTACGTTGAGAGCACATGGTGCCTCGCGTAACATGATCTGGAGCAGTTTGCGCAGTTTATGCAAGCACGCCACATCGATCTGCTTGATCATCAGCACATCCACCTCCAGCTGGCCGTTCATGGTCTTGAGCAACTCTGCCTCAAAACACGTACTCTCCAGATAGGACGGATAGTAGCCGTGGTGGAGGTAAGCCTTAAAGTATTTAAGCGGCTGCACGCGTTCGCATATCTCGCGCGAGATAGAAGCGTGGTGGGCCAATATGTCCTCGAGCGAATAGGACTGCAGACGCAGGCCGGTCTGGAGGTTGAGGTACTCGCGGAAGGAGAACCCACGGAGATTGTAGGTGTCCACGATGCCTCGTAAGTCCGCGTTGTCCTCGTCAATCGGCATCACCGGTGTGGCGCAGAAGACGATATGCAAGTTCCGGAACTTCGAATGGCAGCGCTTGAGTTCACGTGACCAATTGGGATATTTGAACAACTGGTCGAGGAACAGGTATGTACCTCCGGCTTTGACGAACTCTTCGGCAAACTCCAGCAGCGTATGCTCGGTAAAATAGAAATCGTTCATGCTCACGTACAAGCATGGACGTGCAGGCTCTTTCGATTTCCTCCTACCTCGCCGCTCCTCCTCTTCTTTCTCCAGCGCCGCTTTCCACTGCGCCTCTATCTCCTTGATGCGGGTAAGCATAAAATCGGTTTTACCTACTCCACGACCGCCCTTGATCGCAATGAGGCGTGCTTCCCAGTTGATCTCGTCCATCAGTTGCCGTCTAATGGGCATAAACGAGTGCTCCACCAAGAAGTCGTGAATTCTAAAAAACGCGTTAAGCATGGTTGATTTTGGCTCTTTTTCCTCCATAATGAGTGAAAATTTTAAAAATTTTGCGCAAAGATACACAATTTTTTTCAAATTCGCAAGACGTGGGGTACATTTTTTTGCAAAAAATGAGGGGCTACCGCCGTAGTCCCTCAAAATTACACCTTTTTCGTCAAAAAATACACTATTTTTTGTAGGTATTAGAGCGAGATAGCGCCACTTGGGCACACATCAGCACATGTTCCGCACTCGGTGCAAACGTCCGGGTCGATGGAATAGTGTTCGCCTTCAGAAATAGCACCCATCGGGCACTCATCGATACACGTACCGCAAGCGATACAGTCGGTTGAAATTTTGTAAGCCATGATTATAATGATTTAATGTTTTAATGATTCAATGATGAATTTCGCTGCAAAGGTACAACTTTTTTTTGAAAGTACCAAATAATTGTGATTATTTTTTCTTTTTCACACTTGCTAACGCCGCCAACAGTTGGGCGTTGGGACCGGTTAAGTTGTTATCTGTAAGGCCTTTACGTTTGGCGTAAGTGGTCCAATTCTTTGCTCCGCCTTCCGATACCGGCATCCCCAATTGTAGGTAATGGCAATAGGCAATCGCAAGCGCATCGGTGGCGTCCAGTTTCTTGGGCATCTGTTCGTCCGGTATATGCATGAACCGCTGGAGCATCGCCGCTACCTGCTGTTTGGTAGAGTGGCCGTTACCGGTGATAGCCATCTTGATCTTCATCGGCGAGTACTCGTAGATAGGCACATCTTTGCTGAGCGCCGCAGCGATGGCTACTCCCTGCGCATGAACGATCTTAATCATCGTCTGCGGGTTCTTATCCACGAACTGCGTCTCGATAGCCAGGCACGAAGGGTGGTACTTCTCTATCAAGTCCTGCAGGAAGAAAAACTCCTTCTGCAGCCGCGGATACTGGCCTTCGAGTTTATGTACGTCAAATGCACCAAACTCCAGAATCTCAACCTGTTGTCCGACGGTATGCAAGAGTGCATAACCCATGAACAACGTACCCGGATCGACACCTAAGATGATATGTTCGGATCGATTACGATCGATCATTGGACATTGGATATTTGAGATTTGACATTTTAATCCTTCTCGTGGTTGCGGATAAAGCCGCGAATGATGACCACTACGGCGCCGGTGATGAGCACATAGTCCGCCCAGGGTTCGATATCCTTCACACTCAATGCCGCACCTACGCCCAGAATCACCAGGCCGATAATTAATATGATATCACTCAGTTTCATCTACCAAATATATATGCTCGTTCGCGTTATGCATAAAATACTGCTCGCGCGCGTAGCGCTCCAAGCTGTCAGGGTTGTTGAGCGCTTGTATCTCTCGCTGTGCTTTCTCTGTGCCGGCGCGATACATGTCGCGTTGCTCCTCCAGATGGCGAATCTCCCTACCCCGTTTGACGAACTGAATCATACTCTGGTCGCCAATGAAGAGAAATATGACTAAAAAGATCAGCAGGACAACCACATATTTGCCCCATTTGCGAATCTTAATATACGTCCAAAACTCAGAAAATGTCATATATCTCCCAATTTTCGGTGCAAAGATACACTTTTTTTTGGATATATCAAAATTTTTTTGTACTTTTGCGCCGATTTAATACTTGCACGAATGAAAAAACATTTCTCAATTGGTCTGATGCTGCTTTTTGCGTGTGTTGCATTTGCTCAGACGCACATTCAGATAGATGACCCGAACAGTTGGTCTGCGTCCACCGCTTTGACTCCGTATATAGGTCAGACAGTTATCTTTGATGCCCCGATCGTAGTGTCCGAGAACAGCGGCAGCAATCTGCGGGTAGGTCCGTGGCGTGCTTTTGAACCGTTGTGTCAAGGTATAGCGGGTTCGGCGGCTTATAACACCGCTGTCCATATCAACAACAGCTGTCTCTTCTCGCTCTCGGGCACAAGCGGTTACCACCGTTGCGGAGAGAAGATCTATAACCTGAAAGCCACCGTGATCAGTGCAACCAGCCTGACGTATGTCAGCGGCGAATGGAGAGGCAATAAACGTGCGGATCTGGAGGCCGGTCTGCCGGACTTGGGCGACTACCGTCTGTTGATCTGCGGTTTTAACCTCGAGAACTACTACACGACCTGGGGTTCGTTGGGTGCAAGAAGTTATGCAGATCATCAGAACCAACGTGCGAAGATCAGCAAAGCGCTGAAGAAAATCAATGCGGACATCTTCGGCCTGGTGGAGTTACAGCAAGGCAATGAGGCGATTGAAGAGATCGTGAATGACCTGAACAGTAACTTACCTAAACGCAACTATAAGTACTTCAAAGACGCCACCTCCGGTACGAGCCAGAAAGTGGATTACGTCTATGACGCGAACGTGGTAGAACCTATCGGTGTGCCGAACGAGAACAACACCGAGTTGCCGTACCGCAAGAAGATGTTGTGCTTCCGCGAGAAGGCAACAGGAGAGAAATTCACCTACGCCATCAACCACTTCAAATCGATGAACAGCGGCGGCGCAGACCGGCGTCTGAACGAGGCCAAGTCGGTGGTACAGGACTACAATGCGTATCGCAACAACCGCAATGTGCGGGACAAGGATATCCTGATCATGGGCGATCTGAACTGCCATGCCAAGACCGAACCGATCTTGTATTTCACCAACAATAACTTCCTCGATCTTCACCGCGCTTTCCATGCAGACAGCAGTTACAGTTATAAGTACGGTTTGACAAGTTATATCGACCACGCCATCAGTAGCGAGAGTCTATACCCGCAGGTGACCGGTATGGCATCCTATACCATCAATTCCGACGAGGACGATAAGTACAACTACCAGAAATCAAGCGACCTCAGTATGTTCCGCTGTTCGGACCATGACCCGGTGTTGGTGGGTCTGAAACTGGACAGCACCCTTTCTATGAGTTTTGAACCGTATATCAACACGGCCGAGATCCTCTTTGGTGACAGCAAGATGGTCATCCAGAACGCCTACGTTACCGACGAGAGAAGTTATTACGCCATCTACCGTATCACGGGTCAACTCATCGAGCAGGAAGAAATCACTTCGCCTATTTACGAAGTAACGCTACCGGATGAGTCGGGTGTGTATATCGTCTATATCTACCATAAAGGACAAACGTACCAGCGGAAGATGATAGTCAGATAGGTGTACGGTGTAAAGTGTAAGGTGTACAGTGGATCTATTTAGCGAAATAGAAGAGCCGGAGCGGGAGGAGTTACGACGCCTGCGCAAGGAGTTGGAGGAGCAGAACTATAAGTACTACGTACTGAACGCTCCTACCATGTCGGACCGTGAGTTCGATGAGAAGATGCATCGTCTGCAGGATCTGGAGGCGCTGTTTCCGGATATGTTTGATGCGTCCTCACCCACGCAGCATGTGGGTTCGGACTTAGCGGGGAGCGGAAAACGGAAAGCGGAAAACGGAAAGGCGTTTGAGACTGTCAAGCATAAATACCCGATGCTGTCGCTGGCGAACTCTTATTCGCGCGAGGAGATTGAAGAATGGGTACGTAAGTTACCGACTGGTGTGGAGATCGTTTGCGAACTCAAATATGACGGACTGTCTATCAGTCTTTGGTACGAACACGGGGTGCTCGTCAAAGCCCTCACGCGTGGTGACGGCCAACAGGGCGATAATGTGATCGATAACATCAAGACGATTCCTTCTATTCCCTGGCGCATCGAGCGCAACGATATCCCTCAGTTCTTTGAACTACGAGGCGAAGTGCTGCTGCCTTGGGAGCGTTTTGAGGCACTCAACAAAGAGCGTGAGGAACAAGAAGAACCGCTGTTCGCGAACCCGAGAAACGCTGCAAGTGGAACGCTCAAACTGCAAGACCCGCGCGAAGTAGCACGTCGCGGTCTGGACGCGTACCTCTATTATATGTTAGGCGAAAACCTACCCGGTAAGACCCATTTCGAACGACTCTCTACAGCCCGCGAATGGGGTTTCCATATCTCCGAAGCGATCAAGGTGTGTCACTCGGTAGACGAGGTGATGAACTATATCGCTTACTGGGACACGGAGCGTAAGAACCTGCCGGTAGCCACAGATGGTATCGTACTGAAGGTCAACAACTTGGCACAACAGGAAGAACTGGGTTATACCGCCAAGACGCCTCGTTGGGCCATCGCCTATAAGTTCCCTGCTGAGAAACAACTGACGTTGTTGAAGGAGATCACTTATCAGGTCGGTCGTACGGGTGTGGTAACGCCGGTAGCCAACCTCGAGCCGGTACAGTTAAGTGGCACGATGGTACAACGCGCGACGCTGCATAACGAAGACTTCATCAAACAACTCGATATTCGTCCGGGCGACCGCGTGTGGGTAGAAAAAGGCGGCGAGATCATACCGAAGATCGTCGGTCGTGCCGACCGAAATGATGAGGGGATTAGTGGATTAGTGGTTAGTGGTTTTCCGACTACCTGTCCGGAGTGCGGCGCAGAGTTGGTACGCGTAGAAGGCGAAGCCGCTTGGCGGTGTCCGAATGAGAGTGGCTGTCCGCCGCAGATAAAAGGTAAGATAGAGCACTTTGTTAGCCGCAAAGCGATGGATATAGAAGGACTTGGCGAAGAGACCATTGACCTACTCTACCAAAAAGGGTTGTTAAAGAACATCGCGGATATATACGCGTTGCGGCTCGAAGATATCGCGGCACAAGAACGTCTGGGAGAGAAGAGTGCACAGAATATATTAGACGGTATTGAGGCCTCGAAGAGTGTGCCGTGGGCACGGGTGTTGTTTGCTCTCGGAATACGCATGGTAGGAGAGACGACGGCGAAGAAGATCGCAAAGAAATACCACTCAATCGATACCCTGCAGTGGGCCACGGTGGAGCAACTCTGCGCCATCGACGATGTAGGTCCGCAGATCGCAGAGAACATCGTGAAGTATTTTGACGACCTCACCAACCTCGAGATCTTAGCGCGTCTGCGTCAAGCCGGTGTACAGATGGAAGGCGAAGCAGAACCCGAACCGACCAGTGATAAGTTGGCAGGGCTCAGTATTGTCATCTCCGGTACCTTTGCGCACCACAGCCGCGATGAGTACAAGGCGATGATTGAGGCCAACGGAGGTAAGAACGTAGGCTCGGTGAGCAAGAAAACAAGCTTTATTCTAGCCGGCGAGAACATGGGTCCGGAGAAGCGCAAGAAAGCAGATGATCTCGGCATCCGCCTCGTAACAGAAGACGAATTTTTACAAATGCTATGAGTTTAAAACAGCGTATATTTAATTACTTGCAAGGTAAGCAGGAGGAGCGCAATCCGCGTTTTCCGCACTTGGACCAACCGCTGAAGATCCTGCTCATTTATGAGAGCGATTACCTGGAGCGCAACGACGGCATCAAGACGATACGTCAGGATCTGTTGCTGCAGCAGATGGACGTGACGATGTGGGGTTTTCTGGAGAAAAAAGAGATCCAGACACTTATTCTGCCGCAGAGCCGTATCTTGGGTTTGGGCGATTATAACCTGCTGGGCAAACCGCGTGACTATGTGCTAAGTGACTTGCAGTCAGAGCACTATGACTTATTGATTGACCTCACGACGCGTCCGCTCTTACCGCTTCGTTATATCGCCATGTACGCGAATGCGGACTTCAAAGTAGGTCTGAACTTAGGCGAAGGCATTCACGATATGCTCATCTCTATTCCCGATCTGGATACAGAACAAGCCAAGCCGGAGGCATCCTGGCTCTTCGACCAGATTATGCGTTATTTAACAACGATTAAGTCTAATGATTAGTTTAGAGTTTAGAGTTTAGAGTTTAAAGTTGAGAGAAGTGAAAGAGTTTAAAGTGGATAGTTTAAAGGGACTTGGTACGGCACTTATCACGCCGTTCAAAGCAGATAAAAACGTAGATTTTGAGGCCCTGGCGCGTTTGCTGGACACGCAGTTGACGGGTGCCGTCGATTATATCGTGGTGCTCGGCACCACAGGTGAAGCGGCTACGATGACGGAGAGAGAACGCGAAGAAGTACGTACGTTCATTCGCCGCTACGTCAACGGTCGTATACCGTTAGTCTTAGGCGTAGGAGGTAACTGCACAGCCGCAGTATGCGAGAGCTTACGGACGATAGACCTCACGGGCTTTGAAGCGATCTTAAGTGTCTGCCCGTACTACAACAAACCGAACCAAGAAGGTTTGTACCAACATTTCTGCGCCGTAGCTGAAGCAAGTCCTGTTCCTGTTATTCTCTATAACGTCCCCGGTCGTACGGGTGTGAACCTCTTACCCGAGACTGTCATGCGGATTTGGGAAGCACACCCCAACAAGATCGTAGGCATCAAAGAGGCGAGCGGCAACATCGAGCAGATCAAGCATCTCATCAACCTCATAAACGCCGCAGGCAATAAACGCGAAGCAATAAACTTACCTTTGGTAATCAGCGGAGACGATGGGATTGCGTGCGATGTGATGGAAGCCGGCGGAGCGGGACTGATCTCAGTGGCAAGTAACGCTTTTCCGGAAGATTTCTGTACTATCGTGCATCAAAAAGACCAGGCGCTGCAGGCTCATTATGCAGAAATGGTACGCCTGCTCTTTGCCGAAGGCAACCCCGTCGGTATCAAAGCGGTACTGGCACAAAAAGGAATTATTGAAAACTACCTCCGTCTTCCGCTCGTGTCTGCGAGCAAGGAGTTAGAAGGTCTTATCAGATCGTGTCTATAAAGAACTTCTGCTTTCGGTTAAACATATAGATACCGATGAGAAGCAGAACGAACATGAACGCTATGCTGTAGCCCAGCGACGTCCATGAGAACTGTCCTGCGCCGTACGCACCGTACTTAAAGGTCTCGATGAGTGCGGTCATAGGATTGAGCAGCATGATTTTATGCAAAGTCGGATTCGTCACGTAACTAAGCGGATAGACGATCGGGGTTGCATACATCCACAGGGAAACGAACGTAGTGAAGAAATTCGTCAAGTCGCGATATTTGGTGGTCAGCGACGAGATGATCAGTCCGAGTCCGAGGGCTATGCCCTGTATCGTCATCAGCACTACCGGGAAAAGCAGCAGATACCAGTTAGGATGCAAGTTCACGCCGCGAATCACGAAATAGATATAGACGAAGATAAACGTACTTAACTGCAACGAGAACCGGAATAGTTTGGACAGCACGACCGACACCGGCGATACAAGACGCGGGAAATAGACCTTACCGAAGAGGTTCGAGTTGGTCTGGAAGGTCGTAGAAACCGCTGTGAGGCACTCCGAGAAATACTCCCAGAGACATATACCGCTCAGGTAGAAGACAGGCTGCGGGATATCATCGGTAGGAATACCGGCGATACGGCCGAAGACCACAAGGTACATGAACATCGTGAAGAGCGGCGAGATGAAATACCAGCCCATTCCAAAAATGGTCTGCTTGTACTGCACGGTGATATCCCGCTTGACAAACAGCCATATCAGGTACTTCTTCTGCCAAAGTTCCCTCAGTCCCAAGCCTTTCGAAAACGTCGTCGGGCTTATCTCCGTCGTCCAATATTCTTGTTGCTTGGCCATTATACGGTATCCATGAACGATTTTTGGACCTTATTGAAAAGCATAAGGCCGAAGATTAACAACACGAGCGTAAAGAGGGCGCTATAACCCAACCATAGCCAAGAGAACTGCCCTTGGCCGAGCAGCGAGTACTTGATGGCTTCCATCACCGGCGTGACGGGGTTGAGCGACATAGCCAAGTGCAACTTGGGGTTGGTCACCAGACTAAGCGGATAGATGACCGGCGTGATATAGACCCAGAGGGAGATAATTTTCGCCAGCATGATCTGCAAGTCACGATACTTGGTAGTCATAGACGAAAAGATCATTCCGAACCCTACAGCCATCAGTGCCAGCAGAATGATCAGTACCGGGAAGAGGACTATCTGCCAATGAATCACCAAGTCAGTACCAATAGCGATATAATAGATATAAAACGCCGCGAAGATAGCCAGCTGGATCGCGAAGGTGAGCAGGTTAGTGGTCACAGCCACCAGCGGCATAATGATACGCGGGAAATAGACCTTACCGAATATCTCGGCGTTGGTCACAAACGAGTTAGAGGTCGAACTGAGGCAACTGGAGAAATAACTCCACACGGAGATTCCCAGCAGGTAGAACAGAATCGGCGGCACGCCGTCGGTAGGTATATTCGCTATTCCGCCGAACACCGCCACATAGACGATGACAGACAGGACCGGTGTGATCACGAACCAAAGCGGTCCGAGGATGGTCTGTTTGTATGCCGTACGGAAATTACGCTCCACAAAGAGCACGAACATATCCCGATAGCGCCATATCTCTCGCCAGTCCAAGGCTAAGAGCCGGTCGCGCGGCGTGATCTGCAAGTCCCAGTGTTCGTTCTTATTCGCCATCAACTCTCTTTTTTCTCTTCGCCGCCAAAGCGGTTTTTCTTTCCATAAACGACCATTCGGTCAAGTGCTACGAGCACAGCCGGTACGACGGTAAGCGTAAGCACGATAGCCATGAACGCACCTACCGCGAGGCAGCCGACGATATTCGATATCATCAAGTCATCAATGAACAGCGCCATGGCTCCCGGCCCGATCACCATGATGAGTCCGGAGGTCAGGATCGTTCGTATCGAGCCTTTGTACGCCGCGCAGACGGCATCCACAGGCAGCATCGTCTTACGGCTCTCGCGATAGTAGTTCGCAAAGAGTATACCGTAGTCGATCGTCGCACCCATGAGGATGGCCTGTACGATGAGGTACGCCAGATAGAGCATCTGTCCTGTTACCCACCCTGCTACGACGACGTTCACATAGACCGCACTCATCACCGTCACCACAAGGATCGTCGGCACGATGACCGAACGGAACGTGATGGCCACAATGAGGAAGATAGAGAGGATCGTGAGCAGCGAGACGACATTCATCTCGTGATCAAAACCTCCACGCATCTCTGCGTACATAACAGATTCGCCTACGTAGTAATGTTCGTGCGGCATCCGGGCGTCGGCCAGCGAGGTGAGTGTATCTACGAACGCGTAGGTCTCGGGCGACTCAGCCGGCAGCGACGAGAGCACGACGAGCAGCGAGTGGTCAGGTTTGCGCAACTGACCCAAGCCATCGTTGATTTGCTGATGGATAGAGGTGGCTTGTGCGCTGATCGAATCCGGCAGTACGTCTGCCAGACGCGGGTCATAGACGAGGGTGTCGCAGAGGTAGGTCAGCAGCGGTTCGAAGCCCAGACGCATCGTGTCACAGGTGCTATGTACCGAACCGTAGTAGTCGTACAAGAGCGACATCTGTGCGGCAGTGACAGGTTCGGACTTGACGTCAGACAGTTTCATCAGACGGGCCAACTTGGTTGCCATCTGTTCGGCTGTATAGGTGTGTCCGCCGAAGACCAGTTCGGTGAACAACTCCGCCTGCAGGTCTGCTCTACTCGGTCCTTTATGCTTGACCACTACAGGCTCTTCTTTCTTCTCCTGCAGCACGGCACGCGCGGTGTCGGTACTGTGCAGCGTGCGCTGCAGTTCGGCGATCGTCTGAAGCAAAGCCTCTTTATCCAGGTCAGCCGGCGAAGCCGCTACCTTGGGTTGCTCCGTTTGAGGCGGTTTAGCCAACGCCAGCAGTTCGTCGTCCGTGAAGGACTCGATACCAAAGGCGTGCAGCAGCATATTGAGGTCCGTCGGTGTGAGCGAAGCGTTACGATCGGCCAGGTCCATGAGATGAGCTCGCTGCCCTAACTGCGTACGCTGCTCGTCGGAGATCAGACCGGCGAGTCCCGGACGTTTGAACAAGTCATCGACCAACAAGTGCACGTACTGCAGCGGTGTCATCTTGCGCACCTTACCGGGCGCGTAGCCATAGACTAACTGCGTCTGTATCTGCGTGGAGCCTATGAAGACCGACATCTCCTTGACGGACATCGGCAGACGAATAGCCAAGGTATCGGTCAGTTTACGCATCTCGACCGAGATAGCGGAAGTATGGATCGCGTTGAGTCGTTCGATGAACGGCACGAGCGCTATCTTATCGATCTCCACTTCGGGGATCTCAAGCGAGTCATTGACGGCTAGCGGAGCTTGGTCAAACAAGATAGGAGCGATCGTCTCACGCTTGATCTCGATGGTATCTTCGAGTTCCTCCGGCTCCTTCTGAATAGTCGGACTAATCGGCGTACTCTGAGTTATTGGAGCACTCTCCTCTTCTTGCGGCACGTCCAGCATAGACTGTAAGTTCGCTATCTGCAGCTTCATGTCGTCATCGAGATAGGATGAGAAAAGCGGGTTCTTGGCTACATGAGAGTTCAGGAAACGCGCCATGTCGGGGAACGAAAGCCGGCTCTGTTCGGAGTCTTTGGAGCGCATGTAATAGACGATCTGTACCATCTCGGGTTGCAGCACTTCGAGCGCCTCCGGCGGCACGGTCGTTCCTTCCGGCATAAAGTCCTTGAAGTCCACCAGCAACGAGCGCACATGGTTGGTCATCTGTTTGGGCGTGAGCGGGCGGGACATGAGTGTCGGATAGGATATCACGGACTCAATACCCGGCTGGGCCATAAGGCTGTCTACCAGCGTATAAACCGAGTCCTCGTCCTGCGTGTCATAGACGAGCACGAAAGGATTCGGAGACGGGAAGATCTTTTCTATCTGCGACTCCGCCTCGGCAGAGAAGAAGATCGTTGTTTGACGGGAGAGATACCAGGATCCGAAGAAAAGGATCACAGCACCGATGGCCATCGTCAGTTTATGCCGCGCCACGAAACGTGCCAGGCCGTCTGTCGGCGGTACGTACGCTTTCTTCGCTGTCGCATTGATCGTGCGGCGGAAGAGTAACATCAGCGACGGCATCACTGTGAACGTACAGATGAGCGAGCAGACCACACCTTTGGCCAGCACCACACCCATGTCCGCGCCTATCTTGAGGCGCATGAAACAGAGCATGAGCAGACCCACTACCGTTGTCAGAGCAGACGAGAGAACAGAAGGCGCGGCTTTCTTGATGGCCTTGTTAGCGGCCAGCACTGCCGTACGACGGTCCGTATGTTCGTCCTGTTCCTGTCGGTAGCGGTTGAGCAACACGATACAGTAGTCCAGCGAGAGGACGGCCTGGAGGATCGAACCGATGAAGTTCGTAGTGATCGAGACGGAAGGTAAGAGGGCGTTCGTGCCCATGTTGAGCACAATAGCCAAGCCGGCGGTAAGAAGGATAACTACCGGTTCAAACCAACTCTGGGCCATGACAAAAAGCACCAGCATGATCATTACTGCGGCGAAAATGATGACGGACACAGGCGGTGTCGCACCGTCCTGACTCGTCTCTACGACGCAGCTACCACCGAAACGGGTACTTATCTGCTTTCCCAAAGCTTTCTGGTCCACCGACTTCGGCACATCGAGGTCAAAGACCGTGTAAGCACTGTCCGTGCTGTAGCGATAGGCCACATTCTTCACGTCCGGATAGCCCTCCAACAAGGTACGGATACCCGGCACCTCGGTCGGCCGTACGCCTTCGAACATCACATGCACATCGGCTCCGGACATCTGCGCCGACGAAGCGAACTCAGAAGTCACTATCTCCAAGCCGCGCTTCATCTGAGAGTCGTCCGGCAAATACTTGGTCATATCGGCGTTGACGTTCACATGGAACATCATAATACCGCTGACGATAGCCAATGCCACCGTGATCGCCAACAAAATGTAGTGAATCGCCCTTCTCACTCTAAACTCTAAACTTTAAACTCTAAACTTTAAAAGTTCCCCATCTGGAGGAATGATACCTCTTTGGGGGTAAGGAAACGCCATTTACCGCGACCTACATTCTTCTTGGTCAATCCGGCAAAAGATACACGATCGAGGTTAACGACCTTATAGCCCACTTTCTCGAAGATACGGCGAACGACACGGTTCTGACCGGAGTGAATCTCCAGACCGATATGACGACGATCGGCTTTCGGGAACTCGAGTGCATCGGGTACGACACGCTCATCGTCCAGCACAACGCCTGAACGAACGATTGCCTCGTCCACCTCCTCCAACTCACGGTCGAGGGTGACGGCATAGATCTTCTTCTTGTGGAACTTAGGATGGGTCAGTTTGGCTGCCAAGTCACCGTCGTTGGTCAGCAGCAGCACACCTGTCGTGTTACGGTCCAGACGGCCTACAGGGTAGATTCGCTCCGGACATGCGTTACGAACGATATCAATGACCGTATGACGCTCTTGCGGATCGTCGGTCGTAGTCACTGTGTTCTTGGGTTTATTAAGCAGGATATAGACCTTACGCTCACGACGTACCGGCTGACCATGAAAGCGGATATCATCCGTCGGCAGCACTTTGGCGCCTAAGTTATCCACGGTCACACCGTTGACAGTGATCACACCGGCTTGGATAAAATCATCCGCCTCACGACGCGAACAGATACCGGCATTAGCCAGATACTTATTCAGACGTACGGGCTTAGTGGGGTCTATATGCTCCTCGTGATAAGTTTGTTGTTTGCGCTTCGAATAAACGCCGTTATTACGTTTAGGTTTGCCTCCAAACGGACGTTGTGGACGTTGCTCTCCGTTAAACGGTCTTGCAGGACGCTCCGAACGCTCGCTGTTAAAGCCAAAGGGCCTAGGTCTGCTTTCGCCTTCTTCACGGCGGAAACGGGGACGAGCAGAAACGGGCTCGCCTTCTTCACGGCGGAAACGGGGACGAGCAGAAACGGGCTCGCCTTCTCTGTGAAAACGCGGACGAGGTCTGCGCTCACCATTGTTGGAATTGTTTTCGAACATAATTTTCAATTTTCAATTTACAATTTACAATTTCCTCAGTAACTCTCGCGAGCTACGTACGTGCTCACGCACGCGCAAATTTAAATAAGGTGAAAAGGCAAAAGGGGTATAAACTCCTTTCACCTTTCACTTTTCACTTTTCATTTTGATTAAGCCTCAGCTTTCTCGATAGCCAATTTACCACGGTAGTAGCCGCAAGACGGGCAAACAGTGTGGTAGATGTGCAGTGCGCCGCAGTTCGGGCATGTTGCCAATGTCGGCGCTTTCACTACGTCATGGGTACGACGTTTCGCTTGTCTGGTGTGGCTTTGTCTTCTTTTAGGATGTGCCATATTGTTTTACAATTTAAAAATTTCAAATTTCAAATCTCAAATTTCAAATATCTTCTTCGGGTTCCGGCTCGTCACAAAGGTGATTATGGAGGAGAAGTTCCATTTGCGCATTGCACTCACCCGCTTGGTGACTGTGAACGATCGGAATATTGATACTTACTATTTCATATGCGAGCCAGGTCAGATCCAAATTTGAATTTTGAAATTTGAAATCTGAAATATCTTCTTCGTTCTCGGAGAAGATTTCCTGCTCGTCGTTTATTTCAAGGGGCATCGGGTCAAGGCACCTATCACACACAACAAACACAGTTCCTCGAACCGCAATGTTGAGCTGATAGTCCTCCTCCCGGAGATTTAGCACCGCTGTCGCAGCCACTTCACCGCTCAATATCTCCGACTTCTCGAGGGACTCGAAGAAATCGTTATTGAGCTGAATATCAAACTGATGCGTGCCTATCGGCAGGCGTTTCAAATCGATAATATAGTGGTTCTGCTCGCTCATAGGCGCAAAATCGGGTGCAAAGGTACAACAAATTTTTGATATACGCAAATTTTTTGTACCTAAAATTTATTTTTTGCTATTAACAACTCTCGAACTGGCGTAAGAACCTTACGTCGTTCTCGGAGAAGAGGCGGAGGTCCTTGACGCGGTACTTGAGGTTGGTGATGCGTTCCACACCCATGCCAAACGCGTAGCCGCTGTATTCCTTGCTGTCGATACCGCAGGCTTCGAGTACGTTCGGGTCCACCATGCCGCAGCCGAGGATCTCGACCCAGCCTGTCCCCTTACAGAACGAGCAGCCGGTACCGCCGCAGATGTTACAAGAGATATCCATCTCGGCGCTGGGCTCGGTGAAGGGGAAGTAGGACGGACGCAGACGGATCTTGGTCTCCGGTCCGAACATCTCCTTCGAGAAATAGAGCAGCGCCTCGCGGAGATCTGCGAACGACACGTTCTTGTCGATATAGAGTCCTTCCACCTGATGGAAGAAACAGTGTGCACGAGCAGAGATGGCCTCGTTACGATAGACACGGCCCGGGCAGAGCACGCGGATAGGCGGTTTCTGCGAAGTCATGACACGCGTCTGCACAGACGAAGTGTGGGAACGCAGCAACACGTCGGTCGGCTTCTGTACGCCCGGTTCTTTCTCAATAAAGAACGTATCCTGCATGTCGCGTGCCGGGTGCTCGGGTGCGAAGTTCAGCATGCCATAGACGTGCTTGTCGTCCTCCACCTCAGGCCCCTGTGCGATCGTGAAACCGATACGGGAGAAGATATCCTCTATCTCTTCGCGTACCAGCGACAGCGGGTGACGTGTACCTAACTCGATAGGATCCGGCGTACGGGTAAGGTCGAGACGGCTCTCCGACTTCGCAGCCTGACTCTCCACTGCCTCACGTAACTCATTGATACGAGTCTCAGCGGTCTGACGAAGTTGGTTCAAGAGTTGTCCCAACTCACGTTTCTGCTCATTGGGCACGTTACGGAACTCATTGAAGAGGCCGGTCACGAGACCTTTCTTACTCAGATATTTGATACGCAGCGCCTCGAGTTCTTCGGCATTCGCCGCACTCATCGACTGCACCTGCGTCAGCAATTCCTGGATATTTTCTTTTAATGCCATAAGACTACTTTTTCCAAATCGGCTGCAAAGTTACACATTTTTTTGCATATGTGCAAATTTTGGGCAAAAAAAAAGAGCCCCGGAGGGCTCAATGGCGATCATTCGCCGGTGACAGCTGCCTTGGCGAGCTTCCAGAGGTAGGACTTCCAGGTCTTTGCGCCACCCGGCTGGTCCTTCTGCGCCAGGTAGGCCACCTGGTCGCCGGAGAGCGTACTCAGGTTCTTCGCGCGGGCATTGACCCACTCCAGACGCTCGGTAAAGAGCGTACGGATCTCGATCTCGTGATCGGAAACAGGAGTGCTGCGGTCATACGCATTCGCTTTGCGGATGTAAAGACGCGAGCAACCCTCTTGGGTG
>CACYGT010000036.1 GCA_902774075.1 uncultured Bacteroidales bacterium | reverse complement strand
TATTTCTGCGTGGACAAAGGATCGGTCACCATCAACGGTGTCAGCCTCACGGTATGCGAACCCGACATCCAGGGCGACAAAGGATACGTCTCCGTTTGTATTATCCCTTACACCGAAGAGAACACCAATTTCAAATATATCAAGGTAGGCACGGTGGTGAATATCGAGTTCGATATCCTCGGCAAATACCTCAGCCGTTATGCAGCAATATTAAACAACAAATAATATGACTAACAGTTTATCTTTTCAATTAGGAACGTCCGTAGCGCAGTACTTGATGCAATACGGCGAGAAAGAACTCAACTACGAAGAGTTCAAAGCAGGCATTGATTTTGTGATGAACATGTCTGTTAAAGCCAAAGAGGAAGGCGAGAAGTTCCTCGCAGAGAACGCCAAGCGTGCCGGCGTGAAGACCACCGCCAGCGGTCTGCAGTACGAAGTACTGGAAGCTACGCTCGGTCAGAAACCGAAAGCAACGGATACGGTAAAGGTACACTATGAAGGTACGCTCATCGATGGTACTGTTTTCGACAGCAGTTACAAACGCGGCGAATCGATTTCCTTCCCGCTCAACGGTGTGATCAAAGGTTGGACCGAAGGTCTGCAACTGATGTCAGTTGGCTCGAAGTACAAGTTCTTTATCCCCTACCAATTGGCATACGGCGAGCGCGGAGCAGGCGGTTCTATTCCTCCCTATGCAGCATTAATTTTCACAGTAGAACTTTTAGGAATTCAATAAAAAACATAAATAACAATGAGAAAATTATCAATTATTCTTTTGGCCGCAGTAGCAATGATTTCCTGCGGCAACAGTTATAAGGCACAAGATGTAGTGCTGTCTAACGAGACAGACTCGATCAACTACGCTGTCGGTCTGGTTAGCGGCTACGGTATTAAGATGCAGGTACTGCGCAACGACAGCAGTGACGAGGCAGTTGCTGAGTTTATTGACGCGCTCGAGGAGGCTTATCTTGGTAAAGAAGAGAAACTCGGTGAGATCGAGGAAGCCGGTCGTCAGATCGGAGAGACGGTTAAGAGCATGGAGAAGAAAGGTCTGGCAGAAAACGAGGCTTGGACAGTGAACGAGAAGATGTTCTTCCAGGGCTTGGTCAACTCGCTGTATGACGACACGACCGTAATGACTACTGACGAGGCACAGGCTTTCTTTATGAAGGCTTACCGCAACCGTGCAGAGGGTAAGGCAGAGAAAGCTATCACCGGCAAATGTCCGAAGAGTGCCAAGACCGTTGAGTTAAGTTCGTACACCGATTCGCTCAACTATGCATACGGTGCTTATTATGGTTCGCAGATGAGAATGTACCTTCTGGCTAATGATACGGCAGGTACCAATATTGATGAGTTCGTTGACGGTATTAACGCCGGTCTGAAATCGAAAGTGACGAACCCGCGTTTGGTAGCAGAGGGAAAGAATATCGGTCAGGCTATCCGCCAGATGGAGCCGACAGGTCTGCTGGGTGTAGATGGTCTGGAGACTAATTTCGACCTGATCAAACAAGGTTTCATCAACGGTCTGTACAAGCATATGGCTCCGTGGGAGACAGTTGACGAAGCGAACCAATACGTAGAGACAACACTCAATTTTATGCGCTACGGAAAGGCGAAAGAAGAGGGCGAAGCGTTCTTGGCTGCTAACGCTCTCCGCGAAGAAGTAAAGACCACGGAGTCCGGTCTGCAGTACGAAGTACTGGTAGCAGGTAAGGGTCCGAAACCGACCGCAGAACAGACGGTGAAAGTGCACTATGAAGGTAAGCTCATCGATGGTACTGTTTTCGATAGCAGCTACGATCGCGGCGAGCCGATTGAGTTCCCTCTCAACCGCGTTATCAAAGGTTGGACCGAAGGTCTGCAGTTGATGTCGAAGGGTGCTAAATACAAACTGTATATCCCTTACTATCTGGCTTACGGCGAGAGCGGACAACACTCTATTCCTCCGTACGCAACCCTTATCTTTACGGTAGAGTTATTGGACTTCAAATAAACCATGGGAGTCATCGCTAAGCAATCGATACGTGGTACGATAGTGACCTATCTGGGCATCGCCGTAGGCGTTGTCACCACCTTCTTCGTGTTAACCCGTTTCCTCACCACCGAGGAGATCGGGTTAGCGCGAGTGCTTATCGATGCAGCTACGCTCTTTATCGGTCTGGCGCAGTTAGGTACGAACGCCAGTATCATTCGTTTCTATCCGTATTTTAAGGAGAAAGAGAGTGCTGAAGATCACGGCTTCTTCTTCTGGGCACTGGTGGTTCCGTTTATCGGATTTGTGCTCTTTGCCGCTGTCTATTGGGCGTGCCGTGTGCCGCTCGGTGCTTGGTTTGGCGATAAGTCTCCGCTCTTTGTGGAGTATTACTATGCTGTGCTACCGTTGGCGTTCTTTATGCTCTACCAGACGATCTGCGAGAGCACGTGCAACGTGTTGATGCATATTGTAGTACCCCGTGCGGTACGCGAGTTGGTAGTACGTGTAGGCTTATTGGTGTTGTATCTGCTCTATGCCTTCCGGGTGCTCTCCTTAGACGGTTTTGTGGTGGGACTCTGCGTCAACTATGCGCTCGCCTCGCTAATCAACCTCTGTTATTTTTTCTCCCTCCAGCAGATCAACCTGCGGCCCGATTGGACATTCTTGCGCGCCAACACGGCTCTTGTTCGCCGGTACCTCATCTATACGGGCTTCCTGATTATATCCGCCTTGACGACCGTGCTGGCACCTACTCTCTCGTCGTTCTTCGTAACAGCCAAGATGGGTCTGGACAGTACCGGTATCTTCGCAATTGCGACTTATATGGCGGTATTAGTAAGTGTACCGAATCGCTCGGTGTCCGCGATTGCTTCGCCGCAGTTAGCGCGAGCTATCAAAGAGAATAACCGCGAAGAATGCGCTCGGCTAATCCAACAGGTGACGCGCAACATGCTTCTTATCGGCGGTTTTATACTGCTGACGATCTGGTTAAATATCGACCTGATCTTCCATATTCTCCCTAACGGCGCTACGTTTGCGACGGCAAAGAACGTAGTGCTTATTTTGGGTGTCAGCCAATTGATTTTGGGGACATTCACTATTTGTTTGACGGCCCTGAACTACTCGCGTTATTATGCGTTTAGTCTATTGCTGTCCTTGATTCTAACCGTGAGTGCATTGATGCTCAACAACTACCTCGTGCCTCGCTGGCAGATGGAAGGTGCGGCACTGAGTAACCTACTCTCGTACGGCTTGTATTACATCCTTATCATCGCTACCGTCGCACCGCTCTGCCACATGCACGTAGTGGACAAACGGTGGGCATATATCCTGCTATTACTGATCGCACTCTTTGTGCTGAACGGTTTATGGCAGGCTTATCTGCCGGCAATGAACATATGGCTCGACAGTTTTGTTCGTTCCCTTGTCCTGATCGGCGGCGGTCTGTTTATTGCTTACAAAGCGGAACTATCACCAGAGATAAATCAACAACTATGCGCTATTTTATAACTTTTGCATATAACGGCACGGACTTCCATGGTTCACAGACGCAGCCGAACGGCAACACCGTTCAGGCCGAGATGGAGGCTGCTTTTGCCACTATTCTCCGTGTGCCCGTAGCCCTCACGTTTGCCGGCCGTACCGATGCAGGCGTGCACGCTGAGAAGATGGTAGCGCATTTCGATGTAGAGAAAGCCCTGCCGGCTAATTTCGCAGGACGGCTGAATAACCTCCTGCCGGACTCGATAGCGGTTAGCGATATATGCCGCGTGATAAACGAAGCACATGCGCGCTTTGATGCTATCGAGCGCACCTACCGCTATCGAATCACGACGCGCAAGGATCCGTTCCTCTATATCAACCATACGCGGGTAGCAAAAGGGCTGGATTTCGAAGCCATGAACCAAGCCGCCAAATGGCTAATTGGCAAACAAGACTTCGCTTCTTTCTGCCGCACACATACCGACGTCAAGACCACTATCTGCGACGTACGTGAGGCGCGGTGGGTACAAGAGAACGAGACCGAAGCCTATTTTGTTATCTCTGCCGACCGCTTCCTAAGAAACATGGTACGCGCTGTTGTGGGGACGCTCTTTGAAGTAGGCAAAGGCAAGATGACAGAGGTAGAGTTCAAGGCCGTGATAGAAGCCAAAGACCGTTGTCGCGCCGGACACTCCGCGTCCGCAGAGGGACTCAGTTTAGTAGAAATCATTTATCCAAAAAATAATTACGTATGACACGCAAATTCTTTTTCTTGCTGCTTACCGCAGCCGTTTTGAGCGCTTGTAATGCGCCGCAGTATCAAACGACACGGCAAAGTGACATCAACCGTTTGACCAAATCGGCTTCGTTCGATATGCCGAAAGTAGCCCTGCCTGAGTTCCCGAACCGCACGTTCAATGTGTTGGACTTTGGCGCGGACAACACCGGTGTCAACTTGGCAACTGAAGCAATCCAAAAGGCCATCGATGAGTGCACAGCCGCCGGCGGAGGAACGGTTATTATCCCCGAAGGTATCTACATCACAGGCCCTATCACGCTCAAATCGAATGTGCGTCTCTATACTGAGAAGAACAGCTTTGTGGTCTTCTCGCACGATCTCGACCTGTATGAGATCTACGACGAGTGGTTCGAAGGAATACCGACCAAACGTTGCACGAGTCCGCTTAATGCGCTGGACGCAGAGAATATCGCCATCACCGGTCACGGTACGTTCAATGGCAACGGCGACTGGTGGAGACCGCTTAAGAAAAGCAAGATGGCGCCGGGTCAATGGAAGAAGCACCTGAAGGAAAAAGGCGGTATTGTGGCCAACGATATCTGGTATCCGGATAGCGCTTCGCTGCTCGCGCAGAGTTACTGCCTGGACCAGAATGTACCGGTGATTGAGGACGACAGCCTCTGGCAAGTCGTTAAGTCCTTCCTGCGCCCTGTACTGCTGCATTTCGTAGGCTGCAAGAACATCCTGCTCGAGGGCGTGACATTTGAGAACAGCCCGGCATGGAACTTACACCCGATGTGCTGCGAGAATATTGTCATGAATAATGTATCCGTTCGTAACCCCTGGTACAGCCAGAACGGTGATGGCGTCGATATCGAGAGTTGTAAGAATGTCGTGATTAATCACTGCTCGTTTGACGTAGGTGACGACGCCATCTGTATGAAGTCCGGTAAGGACAAACCCGGTCGCGACAGAGGTATCCCGACGGAGAACGTAGTAGTCGATGACTGCGTCGTTTATCACGGTCACGGCGGTTTCGTCTGCGGCTCGGAGATGTCCGGCGGTATTAAGAACGTGGAAGTACGTAACAACCTCTATATCGGTACCGATGTCGGCCTGCGGTTCAAATCGACCCGCGGTCGTGGAGGCGTAGTAGAGAATATCTACATCAACGGCGTCAATATGGTCAATATCCCGAACGAAGGTCTCCTCTTTGACCTCTTCTACGGCGGTAAAGGTGCAGGCGAAGAGACGGAAGAAGAACTCGCCGCACGTATGAACGCAGAAGCTCCGGCTGTGAGCGAAGAGACGCCGGCATTTAAGAATATCGTGATCGAGAACGTCAAGGGCGCCAATATCAAACGCGCTATCTATTTCAACGGTCTACCGGAGATGAAGATTCAGAACGTCACACTGCGTAATATTCAGATCAGCGCGAACGAAGGCGCACTCTTCCGCCAGACAAATGGTCTGATCATTGACAACGTCAATATCCAAGCCAAGAAAGGCGAAGCCTTCTCCCTCGCTCCGACGGTAGAGAATGTTAAGATTAATTAAAATACTCCCGATCCTCCTACTCGCGGGTTGTAGCCCGCGAGTAGCGACCTCCTTCTGGCGAATCGGCACGCCCGCGGATTCTATTCGCCCGGGATATGCGGTGCTCTATGAGGGACAGAAAATGCGGCACTGCTACCCTATCACCGAATGGACGGATACCCCGGACAAAGATACCTACCACTCGCTCCATCACCATGGTGTTGCCGTGGAGAGCGAGTTGATGGCATATCGTATCTATTTCGACAAGAAACAGACGATCGATGTCTATTGTAAGCGCAAACCTCAGCTCGAACTCGCACAAAGTCACTGGTATCCAAATGACAGCCTTCTGGCACAAGGGTTCGGCGATGATATACTGCGCGTATCGGGCACAGTAGGTGTCGGCTCTGTCAAGTATTGGAACGGCAAGAAGCAGGTACATATAGAGCCTGTCGCGGAAAGAAGCCAACGAATCGTCTCGAGTAAAAAGGACCAAGCTACCATCGAGGTCGCCGTCAAAGGCTGGGAGATTCCTAAATCTCAAATCTCCAATCTCCAATCTCAAATAGTGGATATGGCCGTCCGCTATACACTTCGTGCCGGGCATCGGGATATGCGCTGCGATGTAAGTCTCAGCGAGCCGGTAGAGGGACTCTGTACAGGTGTGCAGGCTATTCCGGCTAAAGGAGGAAATGATACTATAACTATGATTCTGCCGAATGGTGTTCTCCTTGCTTCATGGGGTACCGATTGGCCGGTAAATGATAGTGCCAAGTACGCCAAAGAAACCGTCGGCCTTGCCGTCTTTATCCCTAAACAATTCGCCGGCGACATCATCCAAGACAAGCAGAATCTCCTCTGCTTGCTAAAAGGCACGACGCCGCATTTCTATTTAACGGCTTGCGGGGCGACAAAAGAGAACCACCCTGTTGCTACGAATGCAACAGAGTGGTACGCTTATCTTCGCCGCTGGGCAGCCAAACTTCAATAGTCTTAGAAGACCGGAGCATTTACAGGAGGAGCCGTATGAGGCTTTTCACTTGGGTCACCCATCGCTAACGGGTTTAGCCCTTTAATATCGGTGACTTCCATCTGCGGCGTAATATATATTTTCTTAATCATTTCCATTTCGAGTGCAAAGGTACTGCTTTTTTTTGACATATGCAAAAATTAAATCATTTTTTCATTATTTTGCAAATTTTCCTGTTACATCGTACATCGCACCTTCCGGCGTAATGATATAGATCACATTATCGATAAGTACCTTACGCATGGTTTGGCCTTCTGCATCGATATTATCTACACCGGTAGTGCTATACGGTGCACGAGCGTCCATCAACAGACCGTAACCCTCAGTAGTACCCTTCGTCAAGTCAAAGACATACGGACTTGCCATCAGATCCCAGATGATTCGACCATTGTAAGTCAGATAAAGATCTGTATTCTTCGGAGCTTTATCAATACTCAATTCATACGTACCGGCCTGCGGTGTAAAGAACTCAATGTTAGTCTGAGCGTTGTCGTTATACAAAGTTGTTTCGATATCGCACAATTTGTACTCACCCTTCAAAGCCCACATCTGCGCTTTCTTTGCGCTTGTCGGCGTTCCCTTTTTCAGCAAGTCATGACCGATTACATACGCTTCCGTTGCCTCCTCACTCGCAGAGAAGAAGAACACGTCATTGATTGCATCAGTAGTCTTATTGCGAAGACTTAAGCGGAATTCATCGATATCCCTTACCTCGCGTTGGGGGGCATTGAGCGGACGATCCAATGTGGCCTCAGCAGCAGTCCACTCAATATTACCTGCTTCCTCCACCTGGATAAAGAACGCTGTACCTACCGCAAAGGTCTTAGGATCAGAAATGATTTCATACACATTGTCTGTATGATTAAATGTTTGAATTTTATAGTCACCTGTTATATATCCGTGACGCAACATCGCATTTCCGATTGCATTCCAACCGTTACGACTTATGTCGCTTCCGGTCAGATATTGAGCCTCGAAACTCTCACCATTCGTCAGTTCTCCCTCACCGTTCCATGCAAAGCGGAATGTGTTTTGGTCAATAGTCTCTTCGAATGTAATCGTGTATAACTTACCCGGCTCAATTACTCCGCTGGATATTAGACGCCAACCCTTACCGCCATTGACATAGCTAACTTCATCGTCTTCCATCAACAAGAAGTCTTGACCACACACCATGGATTCTAAACCTGAATTCGTTACACGCTCAATACCACCATTGATATTTACCGGGAATGGAACAGTGAAATCGTACCAACCGTAAGTGATTGCTCCACTTGGGTCAAAGCTCATTTGGAAATAAACGTTACCGGTAACTGCCAAACTGTCTTCGCCAAAAATTTGACCGGAAGAAGCATTGCTGCCTGCATCTCCAAGAGCAGCATCAAGGATGAAGTCATTTACTGGCAAGCTAGCACCATCATTGAGTATGACTTTTCCGCCTTCTTCTACATGGAGGTTTCCATAATTCTCCAAGTCCTTCGGACTGCCGTCTCCGACGACCAAAGTCACACCACTCTTAACGGTCACCGTAACACCCTCATCAATGGTAATACTCTTCACACTTGCATCCACATTGATGTTTGCATCTTGAGCTATGGTTACGTTTGCATTTTCCGGCATTTGGTTGGTAGACCAGTTTTCGCCCTTATTCCAATCACCTTCTTTGTTAAAGATATACTCATCGTTTGCAGTAACTGTTGCTGTGAGTGTAACAGTGATACTCATATTGGCGATGTTGTCAAACACCTCAATCGTGCCTTCCCATTCTCCCTCTTGATCAGGAGTGAATGTAACAGGCAAATCATAATGTCCGAAACTACCACAATCCAAATCAATAACGCCGTTATCTTCAATACTGATACCCGTTGTCTCATTGATCGTACGTGCTGTCAAGTCACCCTTAATATCAGAGTACTCAAAACCAACATTCACGGACTTCCTTTCTCCATTCTTAATCACGCCCAAATTGATTTCAGCCTGTGTTGCGCGCAGATATTGTTTAAGCGTTACCTGAATATCTTTTATTTTGTGGTGTCCGGTACCACCTTTCTCGCGGATAATACGTAATGCATCTGCGTTCTCATCTAACTGCAAGTTCGATAAAGTATTCCATGCATTCTTCTCGGTCTCTACGCGGGAGTTCTCTACTGCTATCCAATTCCCATTTTTGATGTGTTGTTCGAACTTAATATAGCCTCCGAAGTATTCCGTGCCTATTACTGGAACAGTATATACCTCTCCTTCATAGCTGAACGACAACTTATCCGGTTTTCCTTGCGCAGGATTAATTGCAATCTCGTTAGAAATCATCTCCTGTGTGGTCAAACTGGTATAATTTGAGAAGTCAACATTTATTTCGAACATATCGATGACATCTGTATGATTGACCACGAACGGGGTCGCACAGCCTGCAGACGGTTGACGCACATTGATTAGCACAACAACAGGAGTAGCAGCCTCGTAATCTGCATTACCGCTTACAGATGCTGTCACTTTTACTTCTCCGTAATTCAAAATGGTCATCTGGTTTCCGTCAATAGAAACAACACCATTGTTTACCGGACAAGAGTATACAATCATCTGCGTACGCTCTTCGCTATAAGTCAATGAATTCGTGGACATTTGACGCAGATATACCTTGGCGTCTAAGTCAATCACGTCCTTCTCCGGCACCATAAAGCGCGGGAAGTTCTGATCCCAAACGATTTCCTGCACGGTCTTCTCCGTAGCATGGATAACACGCGTATCGCTAACAGATTTCCATTTATCATTCTCAGGAACGACAGCCGTAAGCGTAGCAGAGCCGAGTCCAATAACTCTAAAGCCATATCCGTTATCAATGATTTCCAATACGTTCTCGTTGCTCGATTCGTACATCACAGCTGCGGTACTTGTGGATTTCGCTGCTGGTTTTGCCGTAGTAACCGTCAGGCCAATTGGCAAGTTAAGCGGGTTATTGGTGTAACCTTCTTGCCATGTTAAGGTCGGCGTACGTTTAGTCGTCTCACCGCTTACAGACAAAGCACGCGTCTGATATTCCGTACGTACTGTAATCACCGCATTGTGCGTACCTAACTCTGCACTGTTGTAGGTTACAGTAATCTCCTCTTTTGCTGAGTAGGTATTATCGCTATTGGGGGTAATATCAATCTTGGTACGACTAACTGTGAAGTACTCCGGGTTACTGGATTGAATCAGTATCTCCTCTGCACAGGTACTGTAATCAATATAGAACTTGGCTTCCGCTGTAGACGTCTCATCGATCGTACAAACCATCGTCGGTAAACTCGAGATATTCTTTTGCTCTGCATCCTGGATATTGAAGTGTGCCTTACGAGAGATCTTCACCTCCTTATACCACTTTTTCAATGTAGCACCCGTCTTGGCACCAAAACGAACATGGGTAATCCTCTTTCCGGCGCTCATTGCAGGGAATGTAGCCGAATAATCCTTGTATTCGTCTCCTAAATCCGGGGAACTAACTGTTGACCAAGTTTTTCCGTTATCCGTTGAATATTGCACAGCGAAATAATTGTAGCCCCAACTACTCTTTTTCGCTTTGTACCAAATCTTATCAATCGGCGAGTTGATTTCTATCGGGTCTTCGAAGTGACCTTCAGCATCAGTAATACCCGTTTCAAATTCATGTTCGCTATCATCCTCGTATACATAGCAAGTCGGCGGAGCCGGTACACCTACCGTCACCATCAGGTCTGCCTCTGTAGCATAATACTCGTAGTTCTCTGCCTGCGACAAGTGCCAAATAGCATAACCATGCGTCGTATTGGTCGTTATCGTAGCTGCACTTGCGTCACCGCTCAAAGCCGCAACGTTCTCACCATAGACGCGCTCGATTGCAATTGGATAGTTCGTATAATCGCCAAGCGTGGAAGCAAACGAGATATCTGCCGACTCACTCTCATTCATGGCTTTCTGCCATACTTTCCATGTATTGGTAATCGCATTCGCCTTCTTCTCTACGGCGATATTGCACATTTTGGTAGCAGCAGTATATTTATAAGTCTCTTTCTGGAAGAAAGTAATCTTCGTCGTACCTGCATTAAGACCTCTTATCTCGTTGGTGTTCGGATTGAACGAAATCAACTCATCACCATTATTGAGCGCCTCGTTATCGAAATTCGGCTCATCAATCGTATAGTAGAATTCATCCGTCAAGTTGCTACTCGGAATCGATGCAGACGTGTTAGCGAAAGTATAATCAGCGGTCTGCGTGCCATTTACCTTCACGATATAATCACTTCCGGTAATAGAGGCCACATATTTCTTAACAGTCAGCGTGATCGTCTTAACACCCGAAGCCTCGAAGCGATCTGTTGCGTCCTGCCAAATAGTAATTGTCACGGTCTTTTGATTACCGAACATCTGCTCTTCACCTTCGCCATTCGGGATCACAATCTTATTATTATCTACATCATAGTAGGCTATCGTCGGAGATGTACTGCTCGTCTTCACCTGTGCGTCACTATTCTGTGATGAACGAATGCCCGTTACTTCCTCATCCACGTATTTCTCGAACGCTGTGCCGGAAATAGCCAAAGTATTGGCACGCATACCTACCGTTATTGTGAAGTCTGCCGTAGCCTCGCTGTAATAGTCCGTTTGTGCCTTCGTCGCACGAATCGTATATTCGCCTACAGCTGTAGCCGAGAAGATATTACCTTCACCGATAGTTGCATTTGTCTTATTGTCGCTTATTACCGCATAACTTACGCTACCTGTACGCTCCACGTTGCCGACTACTTCCGAACTCTGCGATTGAATCAAGTCATCGAGATCGATCTTCGAGTCTGCACTTCCGGCATCAAGACCATCTACTGATACCTTCACCGCGCCATTATTCATTGCAATCGACTGAGACGCGCGCGTAATTATAATAGGAATAGTAAACGTCGTCGAGTTGTACATATTTCCGTTCTCCGGAGTGAAGGTTACAGAGTAACTCTGCTCACCTGCATTATCGGTAATCGTCTGCGTCGGATTCGTCCAAGCAAACGTACCTGCCACCTCCGTATGTGCTACACCGCGGAAAGTCGTCTCTGCGGCTCCGCCGGAAAGCGTACTCTTGTTCAGCGTTTGATTATATACTACATCAGTACCTGTCGGATTCGTTGCAATTTCCGGAGTTACTTTGCTGACAACAACGCCATTGACAGTAGTAGACGTCGAGCTATAGACGTTATTACCCGCCTGAGTAGCCGTAATAGCAATCGTTCCGCTCTTTACAAACGTCATCTCGGAGCCATTGAACGATGCCACGCCTGCCGGACTTGCCGAATACGTAAAGTCTGTTAAGTGCGAGTTTGATTCTGCTGTCAGCGTTACCTTATCGGTCGTCAGATAACTGGTCTGAATATTATGTGTCGTGATACTCTGTGCTACCTTACTGATCGTCACATTCAGCGTGCAGGTCTGCAGCGTTTTACTCGTGTTATCCTTAATATACAGATAGCCTACATCATTGCCTTCTGCCTCATCTGCTGTATAAGTAACCGAAACGCTCTGCGTACCATACTCGCTGCAATCACCGAAAGAGGCCGGCGTGAACGAGAACTTCGGATTCGAGCACTCCAACGAAATCGGATAGTTCGCATATTCTACATTGAAGTTCTGCGCTACTGTCTGCGTATTCGGATACGTACTGAAAGCCAAACTGTTCGTTGAGATATTGCAGTATTTACGCTTGGTATAAGTGATACCATTGATATTATATCCATTCGTGGAAGTAGTAACTACCTTGACTGACTTCGCGTTGATATAACTGCTCAAATCAATCTCCGAATTCGTGATACTCTTATCAATATCTCCACACCCGTACGATTTCGTATACAATTTCGTTCCGGTACCGTTTCTACCGCTGTAGAACTCGAAGTCAACACCAACCAAATAAATATCGAACAAACCCTGTTTCGTGCGGCTAACAGAAACGTACATCTTATTCGGGATATCAATATTATAAGTGACGAAATTTTCCTTGATTTTTACGGTCGAGTTCACTAAGGTCTCATTCGTATCGCAGACTTTCGTCGGATCGATTACCTTCACGATCTTAACAACACTCGAAGCGGGTGCATAAGTCTCATCACCGCTCTGCTTAGCAATGATCGTCGTGTTCTTACATTCCGTTGCCGAATAGGTCAGCGTCCAAACATCACCGTTTTGCGTCAAACTTAGACCTGTCTGATCACCCTGCAGTTCATAACTAACTTTCAATCCACTCGCAGAAGTCGTTGCGTTGAGCGTAATGGATTTATTACCGTCAGCCGTCTTCAGACGCGAGAAGTCCTGATCCCAACTAATCGTTTGCTTCTCCTTATTGGTAATCGTGATCGTCTTGGTAAAGTCCTTATCTGCATAGATCGCATTACCCGTCACATGTGCCGTGATGGTGATTGTTCCGGAAGTAGCCTCAATCATCGTAGCGGTATTGCCTTCACAATGCACATAAGTATTATCGCCGGACAAGGTTACCGCCAAACCGTTCGCATTCGTTGCGCTCAGTTCATCGTCCACATTGAAATAGTCAGCATTGGACGACCATGTTACCGTCGGTTGACGTTTATTCGTCGTACCGCTCAAATTAACGGTCGTCTTGTTTCCTAACTCATCTTGAATCGTCAACTTAGCACCGTTGGACGTATGTACACTCGCCGTGTTATAAGAAACCGTAATCGGAGTAAACGTACCCGTCTTTTCTCCTCCGATCGAAGTAATGGTCGTCGGCGAAACCGTGAACTTACTATCATTCGTCGTCAAAGTAACGGCATGACCCGCATTCGCATATTTCAAATCAAAGTTCTGCGAAGCAACTTCATCATTCACTTCATTGGTACCAAAATCCAAACTGTTAGGATATGCCGCAAAGGTCTTCAACTCTGTTATATTGATATTATTGTAATAGCAATAAACCGTTCCGTGATAGGTAAATTTAACAAAACGAGCGTTAGAAGGCAATTGCACGTTTCCGCTTTCATTTTCTTCTCGCTTATTATAGGTCCAAATGGCATTTCCCCAATTGACTCCATCCGCGCTGGCGTAAACGTGACATTCGTATGTACCCGGCAATTGCCCCCAACTTGTTCCTAATGTTCTGGTGAATGTCAGTTTGTCAGGAATACCCGTAAACGCAATAACTGCGTAGTCATCCTTAGTACTCCATCCGCCATCACACAACCGAACACCGGAGCCGTCCCAAGCATAATTGGAAGAATGAGATGTTACAAATGTCGTACAGTTCGATCCGGAAACTGTGAACGGTACATGGTTCGATTGGTTAATCGGCGTTACCGTAAACGTCTGCTCCTTACCATTCCACTTATAGTTCTCCGCCTGGCTTACCGTAAAGTTTGCTGAGCCGTTCTTAGACAAAACATACAACGTATTTCCTTCTACCTTAGCCACATTTGCATCGGTCGATTCACCTATCGTGTACGCGCAATCCTTATTGGTAGAAGAGAAGACATTCGCGATCGACGTATTGTGATAATATGCCGCATTGCTGCTATTCCAAGAGAATACCGGATCGTTCTTCGTTACCGTAACCACAAAATCCTCATCTGCTGCATTGAACTTATAGGTCTCTGTCTGATACAGATGAATAGTCGCAGTACCGGCATTCTTACCTGTTGCTTTCTTTTCGCTCGCGATATAGTCAATTACCTTCGTAGCATCACTACTACCTGTCGTGTTCGTAGATGTCACATTATGCGAAAGCGTGTAGTAGAAATCGCCGCTATTTAAACTCGGTGTGCCGGAAACTACCGACTCCGTACTGATGTACGAGTTATTCGGCTTTACATAACTCAACGTATAAGACGAATTCACGTTAGCATCTACCTTTACATTCAAGTTGCTCGCATTTGCAAATACACTGTTATATTTGTACACCGCTACATTGAATGATTTCTCTGCTCCTCTGAATTTATACGTTTCTCTTTGGTGTAATGTAATCTTACCTGTACCTGCATTGCAAGCGGAGATCTGCTTGTTGGAAGGATTGAAGGTTACGAGATTCGCACCCTTATTCTTCGCGCTATTGGTGAACTCTACCTCATCAATCGTATAGTAGAAATTATCGCTGCTGTTCGCTGTCGGCTGATCTGCAGAAGTATTGGTATAAACATAGTTCGCTACCTGCGTACCATCTACCATCAAGTTATAATCCGAGCCCGAGAAAGAAGTGAGATACTTATTCACGGTCAGCGTAAAGATCTTCTTACCCGAAGCCTGGTACTTCACTGTCTGGTCTTGCCAGATCTCAATCGTCACCGTCGTGGATGCAAAGGACTTAGCCTCGCTGTTCGGAATTACGATCTTGTTCTTCGCTACATCGTAATAAGCAATCGTAGCGTCCGAACTGCTGGTTTGTACTTGCGCGTCACTATTCGTCGTCTGAATAATACCCGTTACTTCCTCATCTACATACTTACTTGCCGAAGTAGAAGTCAAAGCCAAGGTATTTGCTACACGCGTTACCGTAAACGTCCAATGATCCGACTCACCGGGGAACAACGTACTCGTTCCGGCTTGCGTAAAATAGATCGTTGCTTCACCTTCGCCCGTTGCCGTTACCTTATTGTTTGCAGCATCATATGAAATAATACCTGCAGGTGAGATATGGGCTACAGGATTGCTTGTGTGGTTAAACGTAAATGCATTCGACAGCACATCGCCCACCTTCATCTCATGGTCACTACCACCAAACTCCGGGGTATATTTATTGATCCAGTGTGCTGTAAGGGTCACATTAGCCGTCGGTGTATAATTTTCTCCCGCAGCACCGATGCGCTCTTCTCCAAGATACCAAGCATCCAATACGCCGCCCGTTTTTGTCGCATTCGGCAATACCACATAGTCACTATTCCACTGTGCATAAAGATTAAAAGTACCGGAAGTAGCTAAGTTAGAAACAGAAACTTGGTTTTTATAGGTCGTTCCATTTCCGTTTGCCTCTGTATTCCAGTTTTTAAACGTATAGGTAGCAGTAGTATTAGTTGCAGTCGTAGAAACAGGGTTTCCTCCATTTTTATCATACGAAACCGTATATTGACGTCCATAACTATTAGCCGTTAACGCCTGTTGATCAGCATCGTACGTAAACGCCTGATTCGCCATGCTTCCGCTTGTTGCGCCATTACCATTAAACGCTACATAGTACGTATTTGCCGTCCAGTGTGCATAGATAGTATGGTTGCTTGCGGTAGTTACCTTTGTGCTCGATGTAACCTGAGTACCGCCGTTCTTAGCCGTGTACCAGCCCGCAAAAGTATAACCTGTCTTCGTCGGAGTCGCCAAATCTCCATATGTTCCATCAAAAGTAACCTTTTTAGATGCCGGATTTACACTTCCGGTATTTGCATCATACGTCACCGTATATTCATTCGGCGTAAATTTAGCATAATACGTATAAGTTCCACCCTTATTTGAAGTAGTACTGTACGGATTACCGGTTGCCTTACCGGACGTACATGCAGTATTCGTGTACCATGCATCAAACGAATAACCGGCATCAGCGGTCGCTTCAAAAATAGCATGTCCTTTAGTGGAAGACAACGCAGATGACCATTTTGCCTGCTTTGTCGTAGTCGATGTCGCAGCGTCAGATGTATTTTGCACTCCCCCGCCTACCCATGCATCACTATAAATCTTTGCAACCGCCGAACCTTTACCTGATCCGACACCCACATTCGCCGTCCAGGTATTTCCCCACACGGAATTGGTCCATGAGCCGGCGAAAAGCAGGATGATGAGCGTTAATATATGAAAACGTGTAAATTCTTTCATAATTTTGTACCAAATTTTACGACTGTTTGCTTGTTTTGTAAACTGTATTTTGCAAAATGTACGATTTTTAAGATTTTGTGAACATTTTGTAAGGGTTTACTTTCAAAATCGGGTGCAAAATTAATATTTTTCTTTGAAACACGCAAATATTTACGCGCGTAAACGTGCGATTAATAATAAGGTGTAGCCGATTCTTAATAAAATGTACGTTTTTAAACAAGTGTCCAAAATGGCCAAAAATGTTCCAAAACAGAAAATTAAACTAGAAAAACAAGAATACTATAAGACAAAAAAATCACCCTCGAAAAAGGGTGAAAAATGAGTTGTGAACTATAGAATGACTATAGAATGTATAGAATGACTCGTAAACGACTCGATAAAGTCAGACGATGACCCCTGCCTCAAGCCACGATTTGACGGTCGCATCGACGTCCGTAAGCGCCTGTTCCGGCGAGACCTCATACTCGTCACAGAGGGCGCGGGTAAGGGAGTCCACAGTAAAGCCTTCAGCCGCGGAAGACTCCTCAGCGGCTTTCCAAAGGAAAGCAGCGGTCTCGTTGAGGGTAATCATCTTGTTGAAGTTGATGAGTTCCATCGTCTCGCCGACGAGGATATATTCGTTGCCTAATTTGCGAAGTTTAAATCCATTAATCGTTTTCATTGTTATTCTGATTTTTGTATATAAAACGAAATAAAATCTTTTGAATGTTTTCAGAGCTTTGCTCTCTGTGTCTTTGTTCGCTTAATCATCTATAAGAATAAATTCTTCTATCTGTTTCATCGACCAAATCCACCTCCACTTCGTATCAAAACCATTCAAAAGCCATAAATATAGATAAACTATGCAGCGTGCATATAATCTTCTCAGGGGGGATATATTTTATTTAAATTTATCGTTGATTATTGATTTTAACCTCGGCAGAGATAAGGATTTGATTTGTCAGGCTACGTCAAATTTATTTGTAAGTAGGTTGATAAAACAAAGACTTATTAGTACGCAGTACTTAAAATCAATAAGCAATTTTATCTTTCTTTATTTACCATTCAAAACATGTACATCGTACCGTCGTGATTCAAATAATAATGCTCTGACTGCCCTTTAATGGGGCCAAAATTATACAAAATCCCTATCTGTTTACCTGTCAGACGCATATAGTTCCACAACTGCTGCCTGTATTCTAAACACAGTTTTTCTACGGCCTTACACTCCACAATGATACTATCCTCTACCAGGAAATCCACATAGTGCTTATGGGCTATTTGTTTACCGCGGTACTCGATGCTAAAGTAGTATTCCCGCTGATAAGAGATTTGCTTCTCGTCCAGTAATATCTGCAGCGCATCTTGGTACATATATTCGTTCAAAAATGGCCCTAAATCATTATGTACCTGCGCCAAACACCCGTTGATAGCATAGCACTTCTGCTTAAGATCATTGATCCATTCAGGATGGGTATCCACCACCCGCTTTAGTGTATATTGCATATTCATTAAAATCTGCTGCGATAATATTTTATCTTAATTTATCGTTGATTATTGATTTTAATCTCGGCAGAGATAAGGATTTGATTTGTCAGGCTATGTCAAATTTATTTGTAAGTAGGTTGATAAAACAAAGACTTATTAGTACGCAGTACTTAAAATCAATAATCAATTTTATCTTTCTTTATTTACAAAAACATTTAAGTATTGTATGACGGTATATTTTTAACAAAAAGCTTCTTATCGGGTGTAATGCGCGCCATATTCGTCCGCGGGTGAGGGGTTTGCGGCGTCCGGAGGGGGACTCAATACGCTTGACGAGGCCGATGACATCGGCGGGCGAGCAGTACTCTTCACCGCTTAGATTGCCGTCTCCCTGCAGGACCAGACGCGTCTCAGCGTCTGATATCTTTTCTATCCGAACGAGGCGATGAAGGACATAAAGTGTCCTTTGCGGCTCCGTTTGGGCCTTCGCGAGCAGGATATCCCCCACTCTCGGCGCGCGGGTTAGCGGGGCCAGAATGACGCTGTCTCGGTCGCCTTCGATGAAGGGTCGCATACTCACGCCGGAGGGTGTAAAACGCACCTCTTTGCCTTCGTTGAGAAGCCTCGCGAGCTCAGGGATCAATATATCATTCTCCACTCTCATTCTTTGGTCTCGTAGGGGAAACAATTGCAGTTTTTGACCGTGTAGCGAACCATAGTCACCGAGACCTTGTCGCTGACGGCATTCGTCATGCGGATATAATATTTTCCCTTTGGGAACTTAGCGATGATAGAGCCCTTACGGTAGGCTATATCGTCCCCGTCTTCGGCCGAAAGGACCCGCCAGGAGCCGTCCGTACTGTCCGTCGAGAGCGCGATCTTCAGGTTCGTGCAAAAATCATTCGCCGGCCGATGGAGCAGCTTGAGTTCTTTGAGGTTCTCCACCGCGGTAGTGGTCATCTGCGCGTCCTTGCTGAACACCAGGCTGATCACATGTGTCCCCCCCTGGTTGACATGATCCATCGCAAACTCCACGTTGGTGTTGTTGCATCTGTACGTTACAAAATCCGTCACACCGACTTCAGGCGTCCCGGAGACGATGAGCGTTGAGCCGTACATGTCGTTGAAGGTATGGATGACATACTCCTCCGCATAACTCTCCCCCCTGCCGATAACAGAGAGGAGAGTTACTAAAAATGAGAGAGTTATAGATGATGTGTATCTCATTTACTCGATACGAGCGCCGGTCGCGGTGTATATCTTATCGCCACGAATGATGACGAGTTGTCCGTCGCGGATCGCTTTGACAGCCGATTTCTCCACCTCGGTATGGTCGATAGCGGTGAGGCTGCAGTCCTCAGTGGTCGTGTAATAGGTCTTAGACGCCGGACCGCCGGTCGTCACCTCGATGCTGTTCATGCGCACCTGTTCGCCGGACTGGAAGATGACAGACGTCGCCTCGCCTTGCCAGATACCTATCCTACCGTTGTAGGTATAACCGCCGGCGGAAACGGTGAAGCAACCCGGTCCGTATTGGGCATCTCCGCTCGCTGCGCAGTTAAACAGCACCTGACTGATTGCCTCCTCGGCGCTCACGGTCAAGGTCTGATTCGTGTAGCAGCGGTAGTTATCGTCGCGTGAGAACGTACCGTCGGTGACATGGATCGTCACTCCCTCTTTGATGAGGTACATCGAGGTTGAGTTATCCGTTCCAGCCACAAAACGTGTGAGCTTGCCTGCGCCGCCTGCCGGAACAGACGTACGACGATAGACCGCAAAGTAATCCTGGTCCTTGGTTGCCTTGAAGTCTGTTACGCTATGCGCCTCCATATTCTTGAGATCCAGCGTCTCGATCCACCAGCCGACAAAGGTGTAGATCTCCGGACATACCGGCGTAGGATCGTTCGGCACTGCCGGCAGGAAGCCTTCGCGGATAGTCTGCTCCTTGCCGATCTGCGCGCCGTTATCAAAGAAACGGATCTTGTAGTAGTTATGCTGTACCGGCGTACAAGTGGTCGTGAAATCATCAAAGAGGTTCTCGGCCAATTGCTCTGCGAACACGGCATAGAAATTCCTGTCCTCGGTCACCGCCTCGCCGTTCTGGATATACTCCGGCGCGGTCCATTCGTTCTCATAGATCTCCGTCTCACACCATCCCACAAACGCACGCGTATCTTCGCAGCTCGCCGGAACAGCGGACGGGATAGAGAGTGTACCGGTAGTGATCGTTTTCTTGAACACCTCGCCCTGCGCGTACCATGTCAACAGATAGGTCCTGAGCGCCGACGCGGAGATCGTCACATCACCGCTCATATCGGGCAGTACAAAGAGGTTTGACGCTGCGATATACGCGTATCCTTCGCCGTATTTCAAC
This sequence comes from uncultured Bacteroidales bacterium, assembly GCA_902774075.1. Classification (GTDB taxonomy): domain Bacteria; phylum Bacteroidota; class Bacteroidia; order Bacteroidales; family Paludibacteraceae; genus Colicola. Next base: position 3,871 of record CACYGT010000036.1, on the reverse strand, counting down.
TTCTGACCTCCCATCGTGACGTTCCAGCACGAAGCGTCGTCGAGGGTGTAATTATCGTCGGGGATGATAGTCAGGAAGAGCGTGTCACCCGGGGTCTTATCGCCCGACATCGACGAAGCCGTACAGTGCTCCGCATTGGTGACCTGGTACGAGAACGATGTCGGCACATAGCCGCCGTTATACTTAGCGGTAATGATGCCGTTGGACTCCGTGATCTCCGTCAGTTCATGTCCGGAGATAGGCGTGCAAGTATAGACTTTCTTCGTTCCCGGGAACGGGTTCCAGGGGCAGTTATCCTTATAGGAGCCGTTGATGAATTGGCCCTGCTCATTATAGTCCCCACAGCCGCCGATCTTGGTGCCATAAGCAGAGATAACAGTATAACGCGGGGCGCCATCTGTACCGGTCGCATTCGGGCTGTTACTGGTCCATGCACTGGCCTTGAAATCCACTTTCCACAACAGCATTCCGTGTCCGGTAAGCGGCTCGTCCCAGCCTACTTGCTGACGGTTCTCGATATAATAGCGCAAGCCACTCTCCGTAGCGCCCTTGAGGCTGCTCGTCGAAGCGATCTGATATACTTGCGCACCCTCTGTACCGTTGGCCTTAAGAACGATGTCCGCGCCCTCTGTGCCAAGAACAATAGGCGTCTGCCAGCCGAAGAATAATTTCTGCCAAGGATCGTAGTTAGGCGGGCAGTGCTCACCGCCGTTGTAACTACCGGCGTCCATGATATTCCAGTCGTTCGGTGTAACACCTGCGTGATAGACATCTCCGTATTTGATATCGTAGAGATCCGGCAGACCCATCACATGTCCGAACTCATGACACAGCGTACCAATACCGCTCATACCGCCGTTTCCCACCAGCTCCGCCGAGCAGGCGTAGTTATTCAACCAATATTCGCCCACATTGCAGTCGTTCCAGTCATATTCGCATTTTCCGTAATACCACGCCGAGTAAATATTCCAGTTGTGCGGCCAGATGGTGTTCGCGTCACCGCCGTTCGCCTGACCTTTGCCGGCGAAGATCATATATACGAAATCCACGTAGTGGTCTCCGTCCGAATCGTAGTCCGCCCAATTGACGGAGAACTGCTGGTCTATGAGCTTACAAGCTTCCACAACAGCCGTTGCTACCGAGCGATCAGAGCCCGCGTCGTTCGGATCGATATCCTCGCCGTAATAAGCGTAGTTCTGACTAAGCGTCACAGGACCGTAGACGTCAAACTGAGGACGATACGAACCATTGGACTGATCCGCAAAATACTGACCGGCAGAGGGGTAACTCTTGTTACCGTACACATTGACCGTACAGTTGGTCGAGTTACAGAGCTCGTCCCAGACAGCCTGCGTATGCGAAGAACTCATCTTGCTGTCTTTGAAGTTCACCAGGATGACGATACCCTTCGGCGCCAGGTTCGGGGTTGTACCGACAGCTTTCGGCGCACGACGAGGCGAACCTGCCGGCTCAGCATCGTGGATCGCACGCGCTTTCTCGTGGCGAGCATAGACCTGCTCAGCCGTCGGAGCATCGCCTACGACCTTGAACTGACCGTTCACCTCACGCACCTCTTTGCCTTCGCGGTTAATGGTGTAGTGATAGAACTCATCGCCGACGACCTGTACCTCAACGGTCGTGCCATCAGCCTGCGTGCGGGTCTGCCAGCCCGGATAAGCCGGTACTGCATAGGCCGTTACCGCCCACACACAAATCAATAAAAGAGAAAAAATCTTTTTCATTATCGCAATAATTTATATAGTTTCCCAATTTCGCCGCAAAAGTACAAAAAAAATTGCATATATGCAAAAACCTCTCGGTATTTCATTAGGGTTTTATACAATGAAAATTTTATCTTTGTTTATTGCTGATTATTGATTTTATCTCAAAGAGATGAAGCTTGTTTTGATAAAGGGATTTATAAATTTATTTATGAAAGCACTTTAGCGAAAGAAGATTCGGAGGTACGAAGTACTAAATCAATAATCAGTGTTTATCTTTATTTATTTACATTAATCAAAAATGTGGAAAAATTGACGGAAATTGTGCAAACACCTTAAAATATTTGCACATATGCGCGAAATGTATTACCTTTGTCCCGTTTTTGTAAACTACACTTAGCAAAATAGTCAAAAAACTATAAAATTAACCCAATTTATTCATTTAATCTAAAATTTAAAAATTTATGAAAAAACTTTTCACATTAGCCGCTGCTGTTCTGGCATCGTTAACTATGTGGGCAACGGTCACTGTGCCTACAGAGACTCTTGATCCTACTGATGTTCCAGAAACTGGCTGGGCCGGCAAGTATGCACCTGCTTACATCGAAAATGGCAACTGGGTGTGCTTCTCTCCCTACGAGATTTATCTGTCTGGATCTGTACAGACCTGGTCTGCCGCCAACAATAGCGGCTCCACCAGCGCTTCTTGGGATGCCATTGATCCGTTCCCCGCACAAAGTGCATGGACCACAAATGATGGCAAAGCGGCCACCCTTAACGGATCTTCCAAAGGCCCGTACTACTATCGCATTACTAATACTACAGATGTGGCTCTTTTAGGAAAGAGCGGAAGTAACAAAAAACGTACTATTTATCTGGAAGCTTATGAATTAACGGCAGGTCTTCCTGGCGAAACTGCTTTTAGATCAGCTTCCATGGAAGTAAACGAAAACACTGTCATTACTATTTCCGACTTAAATGCGGCCAAAGAATATGTAATTTATGTACATCAAGAAGGTACCGGTTCTGGAGGATCAAGTGGTGGTAATAGTACGTATATGGGTATTGCTTTTAAACATGCACCTACCACTCAAGTTTGCCCGTCTGGTCTTTCTATTTCGGGTACAAAAGCATACAGTGAAGGCGATAAGATTGAGTTGACTGCATCTTTGGAAGCTGGTAATGGAAATATTACTTATCAATGGTATAAAGGCGGTAAAGAAGAAGCAAATAAGTTAACTGGAAAAACTGCTGCTAAATTGGAAATCGCCAATTGTGCCGGCAGTGATGCAGGCGATTACTATTGCGTAGCAAGCAAAGAAGACTGTGATGACGCTTCTAATGCCGAAGCTTATACCATAACTGTTGCTACGCTTGAGCCTACTGGTACAGCCAACATTTCTTATGCATTGAGCGGTTCAACGGTAACTGGAACAGTAACCGGTGTAAACTCTATTTCTGGTTTATCCTCTGAGTTTGTACTGAGTAACCTAACTTTGAGCGGCACTCAAAGTGGATATTCGGGTGCCATCAAGGGCATGGCGCAAGAAACAGCAGTTGATGAGAACAAGTATGTTGATTTACAATTCACAGTTGCTACTGGCTACGGATTTACGCCATCCTCTATTAGCGTAAAAGCCAATCCGTTCTCCGGAACAGGTGCTGTAAAAGCTGTTGTGAGAATTTTGGACAACCAAGCTTCCGTTACATCTGATATTCTCGCTTGTGCAAAGAACACAGACAACGAAGCTCAGTTTGCTGCTGATGCATTTGACGGCTTGTTACTTGAGGGCACAGTACACTTACGCGTTTTCTTCTTTGGTGCTGCTTCAGACAAAGCCATATACCTCAAATCTCCGATCACCGTTGCTGGTACTGTAGCTGTTGCTCCGACGAAATATAACGTTGCATTTGCAGCAGGCGAAGGATCGGGCGAAATGGCCACTTTGAAATATGTGGAAGGTGCAGAAGTAACTCTGCCAGAGTGCACATTTACTGCTCCTGAAGGCAAAGAATTTGATGCATGGACATCGTCTGATGTAACAATATCTGACAACAAATTCACAATGCCGGCAAAGAATGTAACTATTACAGCTACATGGAAGACTGAGTTAGTACGCTATGTCGTCACCTATAAAGAGGGTGAGACA
>CACYGT010000035.1 GCA_902774075.1 uncultured Bacteroidales bacterium | reverse complement strand
CGGTCTTGAGACAAACGAAGGTACGGTCTTATTCCATACTTTAGATGTCAAATCGGCTGCAAAGATACAAAAAATATTTTAAATATACAACGAAGGTGGAAATTTGTTATGACGATATGAGGTCATGACGACATAACGAAGAAAAATCCGAGGCGCGGGGAGCGTCTCGGATAAAGGGAGCGGGCAATATCATTGCCCTGAAAATGACGAAGGAAAATACGCTAAGCGGGGTATCGAGAACGAACAATTGTATTACTTAGTACTCTGTATTAACTCAAAAGCTTCTTTATAACCCAAACTCATATATTTCAACGATTTTATAGATTTAGGATGACAATTGATGATTATCGTCCATGATGTCCAGTTTATAAATGAGTATAACCCCCAGAATATTGCTCGCATTTTGCTAAACCATGAGGTTTGATACTTATAGATAAACCGATACCAATATACTGTGCGATTTCGCGCGATAGAGAAGTACCTAATCGATTTGTCTTCCAATTTGCTCTTTGTCTTATGTCCGGCACTTGCATCCAAATGCTTATAGCGAGTCCGTAAAGCATAAGCCATGCGTAAACCTTGTTTATTTAATTTACTGAAAAAGACAGGTTCGTCATATCCTGAATAAGATGTATAAGATCCTTCTTCTAACCATGTTTCGTCTTCGAAGTGTGCAGCCTTCGCCCATTTCGTTTCAATAAAGAAACATTGGAAGCAAGCAGTTGTACATAGATAGCACGTATCAAGATTGTTGCTGTTAATATAAACTTTGTGCCCCGCTGCTAATGTCAGTACATCTAAATATTTTGATTTTCTACGACTTGTAAACATCTGCCCTGTAAAACCACTACGAAGACGAGTTTTTAGAGGATATTTTAAATCTATAGTATCTGAGTCCTTATTGTTATTGACACCTTCCATCGGCAAACAGCAATTGAGATTATTAGATACCATGTATTGGTACAATTCCTCTATCATGGTCGCATCAAACTCAATGTCATCATCGACAACAAGTATGTAATCCGAACTTGCTTCTTGGATGCCTACTGCACGTTGAGTTGTCATTCCCTTCTTACAACGAACTACGCGTTCTATTCCTAACGAGAAGTCTAATTCATAACCATCAGGTATAACTACAATGATTTCTTCCGGTTGGATTGTTTGTTTGGCAATTGAGTCCAATAAAGATTTGTACTTGAACCCTGTATTTCCCAAGGTTCTGATTACGACTGAATACGATAATTTTCTCATGATTTGATAGCAATTATGCATTGCCATCAATCACTCAAGCAGAAAAGAAAAGTGAGTATATCTACTCGCGTTCACGGGAGGTCCGGAAAGAAAACCCGCACTTCATCATAGATATACCCACACTGAAATACATCAGTGCTTTATGACGAAGTTGGGAAGTTCCGAGACTTCCGTGAACATGGCTTTCTAATTCTGTTATGAAATTAGTTTTCCGGACCTTTTTCTTGAACGCGAATAATAGCCAATGCTGTTAATATGTTATTTGTCAGCGCAACGCTTTGCGCTAAAATGTGGAGTATAGCGGACTCGAAAGGAAAAATCGATGAGCTAATACCCCGGTTCTTCTGTTTAACGTCGGGGAGCGACGAGGTTTAGAACCTTTGCGGGTGCAAAGGTACAACAAATAATTGAGATATGCAAGAGAAAAAGAGAAAAAAATCGAAAAAATTTGCATATATGGCATAAATTTTGTACCTTTGCAGCCGATTTAATTGGAGTACTATGCATAGACGCTTACTATATATCCTGCTGCTGGTGTTTTCGCTGTCGGTGATGGCGGAGAAACCTTACACGTTGGTGCTGGACGCCGGACATGGCGGAAAGGACCCGGGCGCGGTGGGTAAGTTCAGTCAGGAGAAAGACCTGAACCTGTCCTTGGTGCTGGAAGTGGGACGGCTGGTGAACGAGCAGTATCCGGACGTGAAAGTCATCTATACACGCTCGGAGGATGTGTTTATTCCGCTCCAGACACGTGCGGATATCGCCAACAAAGCGAACGCGGACCTGTTCCTCTCCATTCACACCAACTCGGCGGAGAAGAAAGAACCGCGAGGCGTGGAGACCTTTATTCTCGGAACAGACAAGATGGAGCAGAACCTCGATGTGGCGATGCGCGAGAATGCCGTAATCAAACTTGAGGCGGACTATAAGACTACTTATCAGGGCTTTGACCCTAACTCCATCGACTCGTATATCATGTTCGAGTTGATGCAGAACACCTACATGGACCAGAGTTTGCAGTTCGCCGAGCAGGTACAGCAACGGTTCGTCGGACACCTCAACCGCGAGGATAGGGGTGTGCGTCAGGCAGCGTTCTGGGTGCTCCACCGCACGGCTTGTCCGTCGGTGCTGTTTGAGATGGGCTTTATCTCAAACCCCGAAGAGGAGCGCTTCCTCAACAGTGACTCGGCGATGACGATGATGGCGCAGGCCCTGGTCAATGCGTTTGGGGCCTATTCGAAGAGAGTAAAGAAGAGTACAGACCGTTTCACTGACAGAGTACAGAATACAGACCTGTCTACAGATACTATTCAGACTCCAGCGCCGAAAGCGGACAGTGTTTTCTTCGCGATACAGGTATGTGCGTCTAAGACGCAATTGGCGGCAGACGACCCCAAACTTAAGGGCGTGAGCTGCGAGTTTGTGCAGTTGGGCGAGTGGTACAAGTACTACACGGCGGCGGACGCAGATCGCGCGAAAGTGGCAGCACAACTGCCGGCACTCAAGCAACTATTCCCGGATTGTTGGATAATTAAAGTTACACGATAAATATGAAGCATGCGAGAGAGATAAAGGTGGGGGCGTTAGCAATAGTTTGCCTTTTCCTTTTGATTTTTGGATTTAATTTTCTCAAGGGCGTGAATATCTTCTCGCCTACGAACAGTTACTATGGTCGGTTTGTTAACCTGCACGGCCTGGAGGAACAGGCGGCGGTGTATATCAGCGGCCATAAGGTGGGGCAGGTGGATAATATCGAATATGACTTCACCCGCGACAGTGCGTTCACCATCGATATCTCTATCAACAAAGATATCGCTTTGCCGCAAGGTACGCAGATGGCCCTTATCTCCGACGGCCTGCTCGGCGGCGTAGCGATAGAGCTGCAGTTGGCTGAGAGCCAAGAGGCGATAGCTCATGGTAGTTTTATCCCGACGACCTATGTGCCGGGCTTGGTGGAGAGTCTGCAAGGAGAACTGCTGGCTAAGTTATCGGCTGCGGTAGAAGACGTAGACTCGCTCGTAGCTTCGCTCCAGACCCAGGTGGCAGGCAACCATATTCACTCGACGCTGACGAACGTAGACCGTATATCCGGCGACTTGACGGTCGTGTCGGGTGACCTCAAGCGTATGATGCGCACGCAGGTACCGACCATCGTCAACAATGCCGACACAGCTATCGCGAACCTCAATACCGTCGTAGCAGACCTCAAAGCCGCAGACCTCAAAGCGACCGTTGCACGCGTAGATACGGCGGTGGATAACGTCAATGCGATCCTCGCGGATGTCCGTTCGGAGAAGGGTACATTAGGCCAGTTGATCTACAACAAATCGCTCTATAACCATATCGATGCGACCGTGCTCTCTGCCGACTCTCTCTTGGTCGACCTCAAGGCACACCCAAAACGCTATGTACATTTTTCAATATTCGGAAAAAAAGATAAATAATATTGTTAATAACTTCAAAAATAGGACATTTTCTTATTTTTACATAATCTAAATAGCATTTTTTTGAATTTTCTCGCGACACACTTGAATATCAGCGTGTTGCGAGTTTTTTTACTAAAAAAATGCATATACCTCTTGCATATATCTAACCCGCTATAAATCAAGCAGTTATATGTTGATAACTTTTGTAACTTACTGATTTATAAATATTTAAACTTAATTGTCTCAAAATCCGTTAGTTAAGTGAACAAGCAATTTCGACATTTTAGGCGAAATTTGCACATATCAAAAAAAAGCTGTACCTTTGCACTCGATTTCGCTCTTATAGGGCGTTTTTTTGACAAAAGAAAAAAAGATGCAGACGTTACAACAACAGTGGGCGCAGTGTCAGACGATTTTGGCTGACAACATGACAAGCAGTGCTTACCAGACATGGTTCGCGCCTATTGTGCCGTTGCAGTTTGCACAAGGAGTGCTGGTTTTACAGGTTAAATCGCAGTTTGTAGCCGAGTACATCGAGGAGAACTATATCCCCTTGTTGTCTGCTGCTATCATTCGCGTGTTTGGTCAAGGTACACGTTTGGAGTATCGTGTGCTCATTGACTCCACTTCGGGCGCGGGCACGAGTCTTCCTTCTAACGGAGCGAGCGCGGACGCTCGCATGCGTGTGACAAATGCTGCAGTGACGCGTACAGCGAACACCTCGGCTTTTGACTCCCAGTTGAACGACAACTACACGTTTGATTCGTTCATCGCGGGTGAGCCGAACAAGTTGGCACGTACGGCCGGTCTGGCTATCGCCAAACAACCCGGTTATACTGCTTTTAACCCCTTGTTTGTCTATGGCGGCAGTGGAGTGGGCAAGACTCACCTCGCTAATGCCATAGGTAACCAAGTGCGCATTCTCAACCCGCAAGCGCGCGTGTTATACGTGAGCGCAAATACCTTTAAATTACAATATCAAGACGCGTCGCGTAACAATCAGATACCTGATTTCCTCAATTTCTATCAGTCGGTAGATGTACTGATCGTAGATGATATCCAGTATTTCGCAGGTCTGAAAGGTACGCAGGACACGTTCTTCCATATCTTCAACTACCTGCAGCAGAGCCGTAAGCAGCTGATTCTTACCTCTGACCGCCCGCCTATCGAGCTCAAGGACATCGAGGAGCGTCTGTTGACCCGTTTCAAATGGGGCTTGGCAGCCGAGATCTCCCGTCCGGACTACTTGTTACGCAAGAATATCTTACTGAGTAAGATGCATCGAGACGGTATCACATTGAGCGAAGAAGTGGTCGATTTTATTGCACAGAACGTTCGCGATTCAGTGCGCGACTTGGAGGGTATCTTAGCATCGCTCTTAGCCCACTCGACGCTGACCGATGCGGAGATAGATCTTAAGTTGGCGGAGAAGGTAGTTAGTCATATCGTTGCTATCCAACCTCGTGTAACGACGGTGAACAATGTGATACAGGCTGTTTCGGAGTATTACAACTTGCCGGAGAAGGCATTGGTATCCCAAAACCGCTCGCGCGAGATCAGTCATGCGCGTCATGTAGCGCTCTATCTCTGCAAAGAGATGACGAACAGTTCGCTCACGGAGATAGGCTTTAAGATGGGCCGCCGTACGCATGCGACCGTGCTGCACTCCATCGCGCTTGTCAAAGATCAACTGGAGTACGATCCGGTACTCAGACAGCACGTCGCGCAGTTGGAAGCGGCGATACAACATTAAAAAATGGCTCTCATTCGAGGGCCATTTTTAAGTATTCAGCTTTCAGTTTTCAGCTTTCAGCTTTTACATCATACCTCCCATGCCTCCGGCGGGCATAGCGGGGGCAGGGTGCTCCTCCGGATGATCTACGATCACACACTCGGTGGTGAGGAACATACTTGCTACAGAAGCTGCGTTCTCGAGTGCTACACGCGCTACCTTAGCAGGATCAACTACACCAGCTTCGTAGAGGTTCTCGAAAGCGTCCGTACGGGCATTGTAACCGAAGTCACCCTTGCCTGCGCGTACTTTATCTACGACAACTGCACCTTCCTTACCGGCGTTAGCTACGATCTGACGCAGCGGTTCTTCGATCGCACGACGAACGATCTCGATACCCGTCTGCTCGTCTTCATTAGCGCCCTTGAGGCTTTCCAAAGCTGCCTGAGCGCGGATATACATCACGCCGCCGCCCGGTACGATACCTTCTTCGATAGCCGCACGCGTAGCGCTCAGCGCATCGTCCACGCGGTCTTTCTTCTCTTTCATCTCGACCTCCGAAGCGGCACCTACGTTCAGTTGAGCTACACCGCCTGCGAGTTTAGCCAGACGTTCCTGCAGTTTCTCCTTGTCGTAGGTAGATTTGGTAGCTGTGATCTGTGCTTTGATCTGATTGACGCGGTTAGCGATCGCTTCTTTGTCGCCGGCACCGTTGACGATAGTGGTGTTGTCTTTGCTGACCGTGATGGTCTCCGCTGTACCGAGCATCTCGATAGTAGCCTGCTCCAACGTGATACCTTTCTCCTCGCTGATGACCGTACCACCGGTGAGGATAGCGATATCCTCCAGCATCTCTTTGCGGCGGTCACCAAAGCCCGGAGCTTTGACTGCACATATCTTCAACTGTGCACGCAGACGGTTCACAACAAGGGCAGTCAGTGCCTCGCTGTCTACGTCCTCGGCAATGATGAGCAGCGGACGTCCGCTCTGTACGGCGGGCTCGAGAACCGGCAGTAACTCCTTGAGGTTGGAGATCTTCTTATCATAGATAAGGATATAGGGCTTGTCCATCTCGACCTGCATGGTCTCGGTGTTGGTAACAAAGTACGGGCTGATATAGCCGCGATCGAACTGCATACCTTGAACGACGTCGATGGTCGTGTCGATGCCCTTGGCCTCACCAATGGTGATGACGCCATCTTTGCTGACCTTACGCATCGCGTCCGCGATCAGTTTACCGATCTCGGCATCGTTGTTAGCAGAAACGGTAGCTACTTGCTCGATCTTATCGAAGTCATTGCCGACAACAACGGCATTCTTCTTGATCTCAGCCACTACAGCAGCAACGGCCTTGTCAATACCGCGCTTGAGGTCGAGGGGGTTAGCACCGGCTGTCACGTTCTTGAGGCCTACACCTACGATAGCCTGTGCGAGAACGGTAGCGGTCGTCGTACCATCTCCGGCTTGGTCACCGGTCTTGGAAGCCACTTCCTTGACGAGCTGTGCACCGAGGTTCTCGGCAGCGTCCGCCAACTCAATCTCTTTGGCTACCGTCACACCATCCTTGGTGATATGCGGAGCTCCGTATTTCTTATCGATGATGACGTTGCGTCCTTTCGGACCAAGTGTCACTTTGACAGCGTTGGCCAACTGGTCTACACCACGTTTCAAAGCCTCGCGGGCTTCCACGTTATAAGTAATATCTTTTGCCATAGTTATTGAATTTTTGCTAATACATCAGATTGACGCATGATTAAATATTTCTCTCCATCAAGTTCCAGTTCGGTACCGGCGTATTTACCGTAGAGAACGGTGTCTCCGGCTTTGAGGATCATTGCCTCGTCTTTCGTTCCTTCGCCTACGGCGAGCACCTCACCGCGAAGCGGTTTTTCTTTTGCGCTGTCAGGAATAATAATGCCCCCGACGGTTTTTTCTTCTGCAGCTGCGGGCTTTACCAACACCCGGTCTGCTAAAGGTTGAATCTTTGCCATATGATATTGTGTTTAAATTTGTTGCTATTTTGTCATGGACAAATAGTGTGCCAAGCTGCTCTGTTCTGCCATTTTGTCATATTCGATGAAAAATTTTTATAAAATCTTGCATATATGAAAAAAAATCTGTAATTTTGCAGCGGAAATATTCTTGAATATTTAATTTGGACAATTATGGATAAACAGACACAAGTTTGGGTGGACGGTTTTATGGCCGAACTCATAAGAAAGAACCCGGGTGAGAATGAGTTTCACCAGGCGGTTCGTGAAGTAGTAGAATCGGTAGCTCCGATGATCATGGCCTATCCTTATCTGCGCGAGCAGAAAGTGATGGAGCGCATCGTAGAGCCGGAGCGCGTGATCATGTTCCGTGTTCCTTGGATGGACGATCAGGGCGAAGTGCAGATCAACCGCGGTTTCCGCGTACAGATGAACAGCGCCATAGGTCCGTACAAAGGTGGTATCCGATTCCATGCGTCTGTGAACCTGAGTATTATGAAGTTCTTGGCCTTCGAGCAGACCTTTAAGAACGCCTTGACGACGCTGCCTATGGGCGGTGCCAAGGGAGGTTCGGACTTCAACCCCCGCGGTAAGAGTGACGCCGAAGTGATGCGTTTCTGCCAGAGTTTTATGACCGAGTTACAGCGTCATATCGGTGCAGATACCGATGTGCCGGCAGGCGATATCGGTGTAGGCGGCCGTGAGATCGGTTTTATGTTCGGCCAATACAAACGTCTGCGCGACGAGTTCACCGGCACGCTGACCGGTAAGGGACAGATGTGGGGCGGTTCGTTGATGCGTCCAGAGGCTACCGGATACGGTGCTTGTTATTTTGCACAGGCCATGCTCGCTACCCGCGGAGAGTCGTTCGAAGGCAAGCGTGTATGTATCTCGGGGGCCGGAAACGTAGCGCAGTTCGCTGCACAGAAAGCAATGCGTCTTGGCGCTAAGGTGCTCACGCTCAGTGACTCGGACGGTTTCATCTATGATCCCGAAGGTCTGAACGAAGAGAAGATGGCGTTTGTGTTCGAACTCAAGAACGTTCGTCGCGGACGTATCAAAGAATATGTGAATAAGTTCCCGCAGGCGCAGTATTTCCCGGGCGAGCGTCCGTGGAAGATCGCTTGCGACATCGCGATGCCGTGTGCTACGCAGAACGAGATCGAGAAAGCAGACGCAGAGAACTTGCTTAAGAACGGCTGTTTCTGTGTGACAGAAGGTGCGAACATGCCTTCGACACCGGAGGCAATTGCCCTCTTCCAGGGCGCTAAGATCCTCTACAGCCCGGGTAAGGCATCGAACGCAGGTGGTGTAGCTACCAGTGGTCTGGAGATGACGCAGAACAGTATGCGTCTCAAATGGACCGCAGAAGAGGTAGACGAGCGTCTGCATCGTATCATGGCCGATATACACGAGGCTTGTATCAAGTACGGTACCGAAGAGGACGGCTATATCAATTACGTCAAGGGTGCTAATATCGCCGGCTTCATGAAGGTCGCGAATGCGATGGTAGAGCAGGGACTTGTGTAAGGTGTAAGGTGTAAGGTGTAAGGTGGAAGGTGGAAGGTGTAAGGTGGAAGCAAACTATACCACATTGATGGCGAAGCGCGTGAGGAGGATTCTCCTCGTGTGCAATAACTACGACAGTTTCGCGCTGGAGGAGGACGGGCGTATTGACGTGCAGATCGCGCAGGAGTATGCCGAACTGAACTTGTCTAATCCTCCTTCGATCACGCGCGCAGAGACGACATCAGAGGCGCTGGAACTGCTTAGGAATCAGGAATCAGGAGTCAGGAATCAAGACTCCTTTGACCTTATCCTGACGATGTACAGTGCGGGCGAACTGGACGTGTTTGATTTTGCCAAAGATGCCAAACAACTATTGCCGGACTGCCCGATCGTGCTTCTCTCTGCCTTCAGCAAGGAGATATACAACCGCATCGTGCAACACGACCGCTCGGACATCGACTATTTCTTCAATTGGAACAGCTCCACCGACCTCATCATCGCGATCATCAAGCTTATTGAGGACCGCATGAACGCACCGCACGACATTCTTGAAGAGGGCGTGCGGGCCATCATGATCGTTGAAGACAGTGTGCGTTATTACTCGACATATCTGCCGCTGATATACAAGATGCTCTTGGAGCAGAACAAGATCGCAATCCGCGATGCGCTCAACGAGAAACAGCAGTTACTGCGTAAACGGGCGCGTCCGAAGATGCTCTTGGCTACCTGCTACGACGAGGCGGTCGAGCTCTATCAGCGGTACGGCAAGAACATGCTGGGCGTGATCTCCGATATCGGTTTTGTGATTCATAAAGGCGATCCGTCGTCGTCCGAGAAACTCGATGCGGGTGTGGATCTGTGCAAGTTGATTCGCCAGGACAACCCGACGATGCCGTTCTTGATGCAGAGTTCGCAGGAGTCGATGCGCTCGGTGGCTAATAAGCTCAAAGTGGGCTTTGTGGTTAAGAAATCGAAGACGTTGACCCAGGAAGTGAGCGAGTATATCGAACGCGAGTTCGGCTTTGGAGACTTTATTGCCCGCGACCCGCGTACCGGTCACGAAATTGACCGTGCCAGCGACTTGGAGGGCTTTGAGCGCATCATATCGACGATCTCTCCGGCGGCTTTCCGTCGTCTGAGTGATAATAACTACCTCAGTAAGTGGCTCTTTGCCCGCGGTCTGTTCTCTGTCGGACGTCCTGTCAGCGCGCTGCAGATCCGGGACGAGGCGGACATCGAGAACATTCGTCAACTGAACATCCGCCTGATCCATGACTACCGTATCAACCAGGCGCTGGGTGTAGTGGCCAAATACTCGCCCGAGACTTATAACGATACGATATGGTTCTCACGCGTAGGCGACGGGCCGATGGGAGGAAAGGGTAGAGGACTCGCGTTCCTCAACCATGTGCTGCAGAAAAATAACCTCTACGACCGCTGGGAGAATATCCGTATCTTTGTGCCGCGCACGATGGTGCTGACGACCGAGTTCTTCGATAAGTTTATCCATAACAACGGACTGCAATATGTCATCAATGCGGACCTGACAGACGAAGAACTGCTGTCGGAGTTTGTGTCGGCAGCATTACCTTCGTCGCTCATTCAGGCCCTGCGGCATTTTATTCAGGTGACAAACAAACCCATCGCCGTACGTTCGTCCAGCAAGCTGGAAGATTCTTATTATCAGCCTTTTGCAGGTGTTTATAGCACCTACATGATCCCCCATACAGAGAACGCTGACCAGCAACTGCGACTGCTAACCAAGGCCATCAAATCGGTCTATGCCAGCGTCTATTTCGCTGCGTCGCGTGGTTACATCACCTCAACTGGCAATGTGCTTAGCGAGGAGAAGATGGCCATTGTGCTGCAAGAGGTGTGCGGTGAACAGGAAGGCAATTATTTCTTCCCGGTCATCTCCGGTGTAGCGCGCAGCGTCAATTTCTATCCGGTCGGCAAAGAGAAACCCGAAGACGGTATCGTCAAAGTGGCCTATGGCTTGGGTAAGGTGGTCGTAGATGGTGAACAAGTACTGCGGTTTAGCCCTAAGTACCCGAAGAACGTCATGCAGACCTCTACGGTCGATCTGGCGATGCGCGAGACCCAGCAGTCGATGTTGGCACTCTCGCTTAGCCCGGAGAAATTCAAGACTTCCATCGATGATGCCATCAACCTCGAGCGCATACCGATCCATGAGTGCGGCCAGTTCGAGAGCCTCAAGCTTATTGCCTCTACCTACGATCGCGAGAACATGCGTATCGTGGACTCTTGTTATCCCGATGGCCCGCGTATTGTGACCTTTGCACCGCAATTGAAGTTCAATACCTTCCCCCTCGCGGAAATCATCAAGCAACTCTTGGAGATGGCGCAGGAGGAGATCAAGTGTCCGGTGGAGATTGAGTTCGCCGTCAACTTAGAGCGCGAGCCGCAGATCTTCCACGTCCTGCAGATCCGTCCTATCTCCGCCGATTCGCTTAACGCCAAGGTGGAGTGGGATAAGATCGACGAGACGGGTGCTTTCCTCAAGAGCGGTAATGCGCTTGGCGTCGGACAGATAGAGGACGTGCAGGATATCATCTACCTCAAGCGCGACACCTTTGATATATTGCGTACGCGCGAGATGGCACAGACGATCCGTCAGTGGAACAGCCGCATGCAGAAAGAAGGCAAACAGTACCTGCTCATCGGTTTTGGCCGTTGGGGATCACAGATACCTACGCTCGGTGTACCGGTAGCGTGGGGAGATATTAGCGAAGCTAAAGCAATAGCCGAATGTAGCTTGGAGAACTTCCGAATAGAGGCTTCGCAGGGCTCGCACTTCTTCCAGAACATGACATCGTTCAATGTAGGCTATATGAATATCGACCCATGGGCACGTGTAGAGGACTTGTATGACGAGGCGGTTTTGAATGACCTGCCGGCAGTCGAAGAAACCGAGTTCGTGCGGCACGTTCGGCTCGAGAAACCGCTGGAGATGTACATTGACGGTTTTGCAAGCAAAGCGCTCATTAAAATCTGAAATCTAAAATCTAAAACATATGCAATTAGCTTTACAAATTATCACACTCATCGGATCCGTAGCGATGTTGATGTACGGATTGAAGGTGATGAGTGAAGGCCTCCAGAAGATGGCAGGTAGTAAGTTGAGTAATGTGCTCGGCACCATGACTACTAACCGCTTCTCGGGCGTGTTAACCGGTGCGTTCATCACAGCGGCAGTTCAGTCTTCGACGGCCACTACGGTGATGACCGTAAGCTTCGTGTCGGCGGGTATCTTAAGTCTGGCGCAGGCGATATCGGTCATCATGGGTGCCAATATCGGTACGACTTTCACCGCGTGGATCATGGTGTTAGGCGGCGGTTCGTTTGACCTGCGCCTCGTGGTCTATACGGCTATCGTGCTGGCGGTCGCGCTCATCTACACCAAGAAGAATGCTAACCTCGGTGACTTCCTGATGGGTCTGAGTCTCTTGCTCTTGGGTCTGACGACCTTGAAGATCAACGCCACAGAGATGCACCTGGACCAGATGGAGCCGGTACGTAATTTCTTTGTTGCTACTTCCAGTTGGGGCTACGGATCGTATTTCCTCTACCTGCTCGTAGGCGGTGTGCTGACCTTTGCTGTGCAGAGTTCGGCGGCTATCATGGCCATCACCATGACCCTCTGCTCCACGCACGTGTTGCCTGTCGACATGGGTATATCGCTCGTCTTGGGAGAGAACATCGGTACTACCATCACGTCGAATATCGTAGCGCTCTCCGCTTCGGTACAGGCCAGACGTGCCGCTATGGCGCACTTGGTTTTCAACCTCTTCGGTGTGATCTGGGTGCTTTGTATCTTCCGTTGGTTCGTAGGCTCTGTATGCCGTGTATGGGGTGTTGAGTTCACACCGGGTGTACCTTCTGAGGTCTCGCCGGACAAACTGAATGCGATCCTGGCGACTTTCCACACGACCTTTAACGTCCTCAATACCTGCGTCTTAATCGGTTTTATTCCGCTCTTGGAGAAGTTAGTGATGATCATTATCCCGTCCAAGCCGGAACAGAAAGATACCGACAGCCAACTCAAGTTCATCTCCGGTGGTCTTATGTCCACGTCCGAGCTCTCTATCTTGCAGGCTTGGAAAGAGGTGCATGTGTTTGCCGTCCGTGCGCAACGAATGATCAGTATGGTACATGACTTGTTCTATGAACAAGACACGCAGCAGTTCACCAAGACCTTCAGCCGTATTGAGAAATACGAGGGTATATGTGACCGAATGGAGTACGAGATCGCGCAGTACTTGAATCAGGTAGCGGATGGTCGTCTGTCCGATCAGTCCAAGCACGAGGTGCATAAGATGCTCCGTATCGTGAGTGAGTTGGAGTCCGTAGGTGACGCGAACTATAACCTCTCGCGTTATATCCGTCACAAGCATGACAGCGCGATCCAATATACCGAGGCGCAGGAGAAGAACGTTGAGCAGATGATCTACCTCTTGACCGGTGCGCAGTCGAAGATGGTTGAGGCCCTCGAGCGCGTCAACATCACACAGGAGGAGTTCTTCGAGATGTCTAACATGGAGAACGAGATCAATAACTTCCGTGATGAACTCAAGAACCAGAATATGCTCAGCGTCACCGAGCACGAGTATGAGTACTCGGTAGGTGTCAACTATATGGATATCATCCTCGAGTTGGAGAAGATGGGCGACTATATCATCAACGTCGAGGAAGCATTATACGAACACAAACACGATAAGTAATATGAGAAATAATATTTTTGCAGGCGCATTGATCGCCTTAGGTTTATGTCTTGGAGGCTTGTTTATCTACTGCGGTATCAGTAAGTTCGCGAACAAAGACCGCGCAGTGTCTGTCAAGGGTCTGAGTACCCGTGAGGTGGAGGCTGACCACGCTGTATGGCCGCTCTCTTATAGCTGGAACGGCAATGATCTGCCGGCCCTCTATGAGCAGGTAGAGAAAGTGACGGCTCGCGTGAAGAAACATCTGCTGTCGTTGGGCTTCGAGGAGAGCGATATCCGTCAGGGCTCTATTTCGGTAAGCAACAACTGGGAGAGCTACTACGGAAATCGTCCTGAGTTCCGTTATACGCTCAGCACCTCGCTCATCGTCTCGACCGACAAAGTAGCGCTCGTCGTTGCCAGCCAAGGCAAAGAAGCTTCGCTTCTTAAAGAGGGTATCATCGTCCGTACGGAGAGCTGGAACTTGGACTACCAGTTCAACGGTCTGCCGGAGTTGAAACCGTCTATGATCGAAGAGGCAACGCAGAACGCACGTGCGGTAGCACAGAAGTTCGCAGACGATGCACAGTGCTCGTTGGGCTCTATCCATCGCGCCAGCCAGGCTCAGTTCAGCATCGAGAGCGACCAGTACCAGCCTTGGGTGAAACATGTACGCGTCGTAACGACCGTGGACTATTTCCTGGATTGATAGATGAAGCATTCTTCCTTCTCATCAAAGATAGGGCTTATCATGGCCGCCGCGGGTAGTGCGGTAGGCCTGGGAAATATATGGAAGTTCCCCTATATCGCCGGAGAGAACGGAGGTGCGGCTTTCCTTATTGTCTACCTGATCTGCGTGCTGCTCTTTGGTCTTCCGCTCATCATGACAGAGTTCCTCATTGGTAAACGTTCCGGTAAGAGTGCGTATGGCGCCTTCCAGACGCTCAACGGTAATAGCCGCTGGAACTGGCTCAGTTGGCTCTGTATGCTGACGGCTTTCCTGATCATGGGATTCTATTTCGTGGTGACCGGTTGGTGCTTCAGTTATCTGACCGAAGCGCTGACGGGTGTCTTCCATGGACTGAGTATGGATACGCTTTCCTCGCATTTTGAGGCAGTGGTAGCTAATAAGCCGCGTATGTTGCTCTTTAGTGTACTGCCTGTAGCATTGACAGCTGCTGTGCTGTGGTTTGACGTGAACACCGGTATCGAGCGGCTCAGTAAGATCCTGATGCCGTTATTGCTGCTGATGATGCTCCTGATGGCAGGATGTGTCCTGATGCTGGACGGCAGTAACATCGGTCTGCAGTTCTTCTTTAGAGCTGACTTCACGAAGATCACCCCGACCGTGGTCATGGAGGCTATGGGACAATGTTTCTTCAGCCTCTCGATCGGTATGGGTGCCTTAATCACCTACGGCGCGTATATGCCTAAGACACAGAATGTTACAGCTACGTCTATTCAGGTGATCGTACTCGATACACTGGTGGCCATCTTAGCGGGTATCATCATCTTCCCGGCTGTCTTTGCTTTTGGCCTTAATCCCGAGGAAGGCCCGCAGTTAGTCTTCGTCGTACTGCCGGCTATCTTTGAGCAGATGTCGTTCCCTTGGCTCAGTAGTGTCCTTTTCTTCGCGCTCCTGTGCATCGCGGCCCTGACCTCCACCATCTCGTTGATGGAAGTAGCGGTAGCGTTTGTATGCGAAGCCAGCAACGGTAAGCTCAATCGTCACAAGAGTGTGCTGATCGTTTCTGCCGGTGTGATAGCGCTCGTCGTGCTCTGTGTGGGCATCCCGTTCATTTTCAATTATTTCGACAAAGTGACGGCCGACATTATGATGCCGCTGGGTGCGATGGGTATGTGCCTGTTTGTAGGATGGTGCTTGCCGAAGAACGGAGAGAAAGGCGTGCTGCATGCCGACAAAGGCATCAAGCACATTGCCGGAAAAATATATATAGCCGCATTACGATTTCTCGTTCCTGCGGCTATCATACTTATTTTCCTGAACAGTCTGAGAATTCTTTAGAACCAGCCTAAGCGGCGAATGAGCCGTAAGAGGCATGTAGGAATAAGCAGAATGATGAAGCACAATATCCGCCAGAATACGGTGGGTATTGTTGTTTTTGCGCGTCCGCGGAAGAGGGCACGCAGACCACGACGGGCTAAGGTCTGAGGGCTGACGATGATGCCAAGACACTTACCCAGCTTGGTCATCCACGGCTTGATGTTATACAGTCCTGTATCTACTGCACCCGGGCTGACATCCGTCACATGCACACCGTACTTACGTAGCTCGATATGCAGGGCGCGGGTGAAGTGGGATAGGAAGGCTTTCGTGCCGCCGTATGTACCCAGACGCTGTGCCGCCATCTTAGAGGTAACGGAGCATACGTTGAGGATATAGCCCTTACGACGCTCGCGCATGTCCTGACCGAAGAGGTAACAGAGCATAGCCGGCGTGTACATATGCAGGTTCATGATGAGGCTCGTGAAGCCCTCGCTGTCGTCGAGGATGTCCTTGTCGTGATAGACGCCGGCATTATTGACCAGCACCTCGATCTCCATCTTGTGCTCACGCGTGTATTCATACAGATCGCGCGCGGAGTTCTGCTGGCCTAGATCCATCTGCAGCGGTACTACCTGTAGGTTCGTAGAACCGTCCTGTAGCGCAGCATCCTTCAGCCTTTTAGCTGCCTCCTCAATCTCCGGCACATTGCTGACGATGAGTAGGTTATAGCCGCGTAGGAGCAGTTGCTCCGCAAAAGCGTAACCGATGCCCGAAGAGGCACCGGTTACTATTGCGTATGTAGCGGATGGCTTATTGCTCATCTTCTACGGCAGCTTGTGCTGCAGCTAAGCGTGCGATAGGTACGCGGAACGGTGAGCAGGAAGCGTAGTTCATGCCTACACGAGCGCAGAACTTAACGGAGCTCGGTTCGCCACCGTGCTCGCCGCAGATACCTGTACGGAGTCCCGGACGAACGGCACGACCTTTCTCGACTGCCATCTTGATCAACTGGCCAACACCATTCTGGTCGAGAACCTGGAACGGATCTACTTTGAGGATCTTCTTCTCGAGGTAAGCCGGCAAGAAGGAAGCGATGTCGTCACGGCTGTAACCGAAGGTCATCTGCGTGAGGTCGTTGGTACCAAAGCTGAAGTACTGAGCCTCTGTAGCGATGCGGTCTGCAGTCAGAGCTGCACGCGGGATCTCGATCATTGTACCGATCTCGAATTCTACCTCTACACCATACTCTTCGAATACCTCTTTGGCAACGCGTTGGATGATCTCTTTCTGCTGTTTGAGCTCATAGAGGATACCGATCAGCGGAACCATGATCTCCGGCATCGGGTTCTTGCCCTCTTTCTTGAGTTCGCAAGCGGCGGAGAGGATAGCGCGTGTCTGCATAGCGGTGATCTCAGGGAAGGTGATACCCAGACGGCAACCACGGTGACCGAGCATCGGGTTGTTCTCTGCCAACTGAGCTACACGGGTCTGGATCTCCTCTACGGAAACGCCCATCTCTTTCGCCATCTGCTCCTGACCTTTCAGATCATGCGGTACGAACTCGTGCAAAGGCGGGTCGAGCAGACGGATGTTCACAGGTAGGCCGTCCATAGCGTCCAAG
>CACYGT010000034.1 GCA_902774075.1 uncultured Bacteroidales bacterium | reverse complement strand
CGCTGACACTGGCGCATATGAAACAGCCGCTTTTTGTGATCTTTGACAATGCAGAAGCAGCGCAGTACCTGTATGGAGACCTGAAGGCGATAGGCGTAAACGCAGGATTCTTTCCTGCAGCGAAACGCAGACAGACCATTGATGATGCAGCTATCATACAGCGAACAGAAACGCTCACAACGATGCCTCATATCATTGTGACGTATCCCGAAGCGGTGGCAGAAGCCGTACCGGCGAAGGAAGAGTTGTCGGCTGTCAGCATGACGCTAAAGACGGGAGAAACGATTCAGCAGACCAAGCTTGGTCAGCAATTAGCGGAACTGGGCTTCGAGCGGGTGGATTTTGTGTTCCAACCCGGACAGTATGCGGTGAGAGGATCGATCGTGGATATATATAGTTATAGCCATGACAACCCTTACCGTCTGGACTTCTTCGGCGACGAGATCGACTCGATCCGAGAGTTTGATATCGAGGACCAGCTGTCGAAGAACCGAATCAATTCTGCAGAAATCGTCGGTTCTTCGAATGATGCAAATGGTGGGAATGATGCAAATGATGCTTCTATCGTGGACTATCTGAGTGAGGATGTGGTGTGGGTGAGCAATGATTTCTCGATCGTACGGTTTAAGCTGGAGGGTTTAGGACTCGAAGCTGTCACTTCGAGCACCCAACAAAAGAAGACCATCGAGATTGCGGAGAAGAGTACGTTTGCGGAGTATGCAAGGGTAGTATTTGACACCAAGCCTCAACCGGTATTCCATAAGCAGTTTGATATTCTGACGGAAGACCTCAAAAAGCATATCGACGAAGGGTACAAGGTCTATATCTTGGCAGAACAGCAGAAACAGCTGGATCGACTTGCGTCAATAATGAGCGCTACGCTCAATGATGAAATGAGCGAGGCTGCGCCTCTCAATGATGGGTTGTTCATTCCGATCAATGCGACGCTGCACGAGGGGTTTGTGGATCGGGGATTGAAGATATGCTGCTACACGGACCATCAGATTTTTGAGCGCTTCCACCGCGTACAGATGTCGAGTGAGAACGCGCGAAGAGGTAAGGCTATTATCACGCTGCGCGAGATCAACCAGTTGCAGATAGGCGACTATGTCGTGCATAGCGACCATGGTATTGCCAAGTTCGGCGGGTTGGTGACAACGCCGGTGAACGGCAAGCCGCAGGAGATGATTAAGCTCAACTACCGCGACGGGGCAAACGTGTTCGTGAGTATCCATAACTTGCATCGCATCAGTAAGTACAAGGGTCGCGAGGGTTCGGAGCCGACGATAGCTCGTCTTGGAAGCGGAGCTTGGGAACGACTCAAAGAGCGGACGAAGGACAAGGTAAAGGATATCGCACGCGATCTGATTCGGCTCTATGCGACGCGCAAACAGCAGAAAGGTTTTGCGTATTCGCCTGACGGATACATGCAGCACGAGTTGGAGGCGTCCTTCCTGTATGAGGATACACCGGATCAGGCAAAAGCGACCGCGGACGTTAAGCGCGACCTGGAGAGTCCGATGCCGATGGATCGACTCGTCTGCGGCGATGTGGGCTTCGGTAAGACCGAAGTGGCCATGCGAGCGGCTTTTAAGGTGGCGACAGACGGCAAGCAGGTAGCGGTGTTAGTGCCGACAACGGTACTGGCCTTGCAACACTACAACACGTTCAAGGAACGCATGAAAGACCTGCCGGTACGGATCGAGTTCCTGAGCCGACTGAAAAGCGCAAAAGAGACGAAGGAGTTGTTGGCGGACCTGGAGGCTGGTAAGATCGATATCTTGATCGGCACGCATAAGCTCATCGGCAAGACCGTTAAATGGCACGACCTCGGACTGCTGATCATCGACGAAGAGCAGAAGTTCGGTGTGGCGGCAAAAGAGAAGTTGAAGAGTCTTCGCACGAACGTCGATGTGCTGACTTTGACGGCTACGCCGATCCCGAGAACGCTGCAGTTCTCGCTGTTGGGAGCACGCGATCTGAGTATTATCAACACACCGCCGCCTAATAGGTATCCGGTACAGACTGAGTTGATCACGCTGGACGACGAGGATATCATCAAAGAGGCGATCGAGCAGGAGATGGCGCGCAACGGACAGGTGTTCATCGTGAACAACCGCATCGAGATGTTACCGCGTATCGAACGACGGATACAGAAATTAGTTCCCGAGGCACGTATCGTGGTAGCGCACGGACAACTGCCACCGGAAGAGATGGAAGAGAAACTGGAGGCGTTTATCAATTACGACTACGACATTCTGCTCTCGACGACCATCATCGAGTCGGGCGTGGATATACCGAACGTGAACACGATACTCATCTTCAGCGCCGACAAGTACGGTCTGGCAGACTTGCATCAGTTGCGCGGACGTGTAGGACGAAGTAACCGAAAGGCCTATTGTTACCTCATCGCGCCGGAGAAGGAGTTGTTGACGGAAGATGCGAGAAGGCGCTTGGAAGCCCTGAGTACGTTTGCTGAGTTGGGCGCAGGTTTCAACCTGGCGATGCAGGACCTGGATATCCGCGGAGCGGGTAACATGTTAGGCAGCGAGCAGTCGGGCTTTATTGCCGATCTGGGCTATGAGACGTACCAGCGAATACTGAACGAAGCGGTGGAGGAGCTCCGCGAGGAGATGAGTTTAGAGGACGCTTCGCTACAGGACGGCGCAGAGCGCCTACAGGACGCTAACGGTACAGGGCATCTTTGGTGCAACGATTGCCAGTTAGAGACGGATATTGCGGTATGTTTTCCGACCGATTATATCGAGAACATATCCGAGCGAATCACGTTGTACCGCGAGTTGGACAGTTTGCGGAGCGAGGAACAGTTGTTGGAGTACCGCAAGCGCCTGATAGACCGATTTGGTGTGTTGCCGGAACCTGCAGAGGAGTTGTTGGAAGTAGTGCGGCTGAGGTGGCTGTGTTGTCGATTAGGCATAGAGAAGATTTTGTTGAAAGGCGAACGAATGACGATGTACTTGGTGCAGCATAGAGACGCGTATTGGCAATCGGAGCAGTTTGGGAACATGATACAATACGCTATGACGCGTCCTGAGCGTAGTTCGTTGCACGAAGAGACCGACAAGAAAGGCGTGAAGACCGGCAGACGGTATATCACGATCACAAATGTGCGTTCGATAGGAGGCGCTATGACGCTCCTCTCGAAAATTGAAAATGGAAAATTGAAAACGGAAAATTAATATATGAAGTTTATAGGTATCATACCGGCACGTTACGGATCGAGTCGTTTTCCCGGCAAGCCGTTAGCGGATATATGCGGTAAGACCGTTATTCGCCGCGTGTACGAGCAAGCCCGTATGGCGTTGGACACGGTGTTGGTGGCAACGGACGACGATCGTATCTACGATGCCGTAGAGGCTTTTGGCGGCAAGGTAGTGATGACGCGTGCGGACCATAAATGCGGCACGGACCGTTGTCTGGAGGCGTACGAGGCGATCACGACACCCTTCTGGCGCGCACAGAACGACACGGACACGGTAGTGATCAACATACAGGGCGATGAACCTTTTATCCAGCCCGAGCAGATCGAGACGCTGATGAAGTGTTTTGAGCAGGAGGGAACGGATATCGCGACGCTGGTACGGCCGTTCACAAAGGCGGACAGCCAAGCGGATCTGGAGAACGTGAACACGCCGAAAGTAGACTGGGACAAGGCGACAGGCGAGGCAAAGATGTTTAGTCGCAAAGTGATCGCCTGTGCAGACGGGAGTCATTACCGCCATATCGGTATCTATGCGTACCGCGCAGATGTGCTGGCGAAGATCACAAAGTTAGCGCAGAGTCCGCTGGAGATAGCAGAGCGCCTGGAACAACTGCGCTGGCTTGAGAACGGATATACGCTTCGCGTAGGCGTGACAGAGATACCGACGATAGGTATTGACACGCCGGAAGATTTGGCGAAGGCAATAGAATGGTACAAACATTCGTGATGACGAAATGACGTCATGACGAGATAACGAAAATAAATTAAATAAATAATAACCTTTAAAAAAAACACAATTATGGCAAAAGAACATTGTCCGACTCCGCACATCGGTGCGCAGTACGGTGAGATTGCAAAGACGATGATTATGGCAGGTGACCCGCTTCGCGCAAAGTTGATGGCAGAGCGTTATTTGGAGAACCCTGTACAGATTAACAACGTACGTGGTATGCTTGGTTTTACCGGCACGTACAAAGGCAAGAAAGTAACGGTGATGGGGCACGGTATGGGTATTCCGTCGATCGGTATCTACACGTATGAGCTCTTTAACTTCTACGATGTAGAGACGATCATTCGCGTAGGTTCGTGCGGTGCACGTCAGATGTACGTGAATCTCGGTGACCTCGTGATCGCGATGGGTAGCTGCACCGACAGCAACTGGGACGCACAATATAACCTGCCGGGCCGTTATGCCGCTATCGCTGACTTCGACCTCTGCCGCAAAGCTGTTGAGGCTGCCGAGAAACGCGGATACAAGTACCATGTAGGTAATGTCTTCTCCGCAGATATCTTCTATTGCGAGGACGAGCGCAAGGCTAACTGGACGAAGATGGGCGTGCTGGCAGACGAGATGGAAGCTCCGTCGCTGTACATGAACGCCGCTCGTGCAGGCAAGAAAGCTTTAGTGATCTGCACCGTCAGCGACCATATCCTGACAGGTGAGGCTACTACGGCTGAACAACGTCAGAACTCCTTCACCAACATGATGGACGTAGCTTTTGATATCGTTTCACAAGAATGAGAAAACAATTTTTGATTTTGGTATTAGCCCTTCTGCCCCTGAGTCTGATGGCTCAGGAGCAGGGGACTAATGCATCATCTGCAGAGCAATCGCAGAACAGCTCGTCGGACACCAAGAAGAAGGCTTCAAAAGTCTTCACGGGTTTCTCGGGCGGTATGATGTTGCATGCAGGTTATCTCTTTTCCGAC
This sequence comes from uncultured Bacteroidales bacterium, assembly GCA_902774075.1. Classification (GTDB taxonomy): domain Bacteria; phylum Bacteroidota; class Bacteroidia; order Bacteroidales; family Paludibacteraceae; genus Colicola. The sequence goes on along the minus strand of CACYGT010000034.1, from coordinate 22,950 downwards.
TCGCCTGACAAGGTGTTCAGCAATACCGGTCTTGGTAGCCTTGACTATGTGAAAGGTCTGCCGAAGTCAGGCTTGTGTTATGGTCTGGGTGGTGCGTTGCGCGCGCACCTGATCAATCATATACATTTAGGTGCAGAAGGCTTTGTGAGTACGATGCCGCTGATGGGTACGGGATCGAATGTCCGTACCGGCTGGGGAGGTGTACTATGCGATTTCTACACCAGTTGGGGCAAAGTGAACCCGCTCATCGGTATCACGATCGGCGGCGGAACGATGAAACGTCTCTTTGTTCCCGCACAAGAAGAAGGAGTGATATACGCGACAGACAGCACGAACTACAACGCTTCGTATATCAAAACGCCCTTTTTCTTCATGGACCCGTATGTAGGTCTGGAGATTAGTCTGAATAACCATATGGCTATTTTGATTCGTATCGATTATATGCTCCCCTTCGGTACGACGAAAAGTAAGTTGACGGAGAACGTCACATGGAGCAATTTTATGACCCCGAGCGGCCCGCGTCTGTACGTAGGTATTATGTTCGGACGCTTAAAACGAAAATGAGAAAAATAAAAGATAAGATATAAAGAATGGATAAAAACACTTGGATCGGCTTTTTATTAATAGCCGCAATTATTGTGGGCTTCACGATGCTCAACCGCCCCTCGAAAGCGGAGTTGGCGGAACGTCAGCGCGTACAGGACTCGATTGCTTTCGTACGCGCAGCAGAGCAGGAAGCCCTGCGTATCTCGGAACAATTAAAAGTAGAGGCGGACACAGCCGTAGCGAAGAAGGATGTAGCACAAGAAGATGTACAAGCTCGTCTGCTGGCGGCATATGGTACTTTTGCCAATGCAGCACAGGGTGAAGAGAAGTGGATCACACTGCAGAACGAGAAACTGAAGGTGACCTTATCGACGCTTGGCGGACGAATCGCGCGTGCGGAGTTGTTGGAGTACCACGCTTCGGGGGACAGTATCAACCCGCTGTGTCTGTTCCGCGGCGATGAGAGTGCGTTCGCTTTCACACTCATCACAAGTAACAACCGTATTATTCAGACCTCTAACCTGTACTTCACGCCGGTAGAGAGTGCCGAGCCCAACAAAGCTATCTTACGTCTAAAGACGACCTCCGAGGACGCATGGCTTGACTTCGTGTATGAGTTATCGGACAACTATATGATTCACCTGACGCTGGCACCGCATAACATGCAGACGGAGTTGGCGCAGAACATCAATGCGCTGGAACTTCAGTGGCGTCAGTTGATCCCGCAACAAGAGCAGGGACGTAAGTTCGAGGAGCGTTATGCACAGTTGCAGTACATGCTCGTAGGCGGTGACATGGAGAAACTGAGCGAGAGCAAGGACGACAATGCCAAGGAGAGTGCGCGTGTGCGCTGGATCGGATATAAGGATCAGTTCTTTTCTACCGTGCTGATTGCAGACGATGCGTTCCTTTCTTCGCAGTTTCAATCGACCGTACAAGGTAAGCACTCGGGGTATATCAAGGAGTACAACACCCACACCTCGGTACCGTTCGACCTGAGCGGTCGTAACTTGACCGGTATGCGCTGGTACCTGGGCCCGAATCACTACCACACACTCAAGGCCTATGACGCGGATGTGGAGAGAGACCAGCGTCTGTACCTGAACAAACTCGTGCCGCTGGGTTGGAAGATCGTGAGCTGGATCAACACCGCGCTGGTGATCCCGATGTTTGACTTGTTCACCAGTTGGGGACTGCATATCGGTATTGTGATCTTGCTGATGACAATCGTGATCAAGCTGATTATCCTGCCGTTTGTGTTCGTCAGCTACAAGTCGAGCGCCAAGATGCGTGCGTTGAAGCCGCAGATCGATGAGATCAACGCCAAGTTCCCGCAAGACAAGATGCAAGAGCGCAGCCAGGCAACGATGCAGTTGTACCAACAGGCCGGAGTCAGTCCGATGAGCGGCTGTCTGCCGATGCTGTTCCAGTTCCCTGTACTGATGGCTATGTTCTGGTTCTTGCCGACGGCTATCGAGTTACGCGGTAAGTCCTTGTGGTGGGCAGACGATCTCTCGACGTACGATGCGGTATTCCATTGGGGCTTTAATATCCCGCTGTTAGGTGACCACCTGTCGTTGTTCTGTCTGTTGATGACGATCTGTAATATCGGCTACACCTATATCACGATGCAGTCTCAGGCGACAGATCCGAACATGAAATTCATGAAGTACATGATGTATGCGATGCCGCTCATGTTCCTCTTTATCTTCAATGACTACGCGGCAGGTCTGAGTTATTACTACCTCCTGTCGTTGTTCATCACCATCCTGCAGACAATGATCTTCCGCTGGACGCTGGACGACAAGAAGATGTTAGCCGAGATAGAGGCGAATAAAAAGAAGAAAGCCGGCAAGACCGGCAACAGTTGGATGGAGCGCATGGCCAAGGCACAATACGAGCGTCAGAAACAAGCTCGTGAGCAAGCTAAGGCATACGCGAAGCGATAAGAAAAGAAGTACGCGAGGCGCTTATGCGGCTACCTCGCGTGCTTGAAGTTTCATTATCTCTCCGTTGACGATGGCTTCTCCGGCAGCAGAAAGCGTAACGCCGTCCTGCTCGAGCAACTCATCAAAATCGCTATCAGCCAACATAGGGCTCGTGATATCGATGATATGCACACACTGGAGCGAAGCCAGACGGAACAAAGACAAGTTGTATAAGGCGTGAATATTACGCAGACGCTCTATCTTACCGCCAAGCCAGTATAAGAGGTTCTTACGTTCCTGCATACTGAACCCGCGGGTGATAGACGCGAAATAGCGGTTCTCGTCCAGGATAGGCAGACTAACCAGCACGGGCTCTTGTCCGCACGCACGTGCCTGCGCGATCCTATTAGTATATAATGCTTTATACGCTACTAAGTCATACTTGGGTTCGTGGTGACCTCCGGGATTGTTAGCGATAGCTTTCCAATCGTACTGCAAACCACTCTCGGGTTGAATAATAACAGTCTTGTCCATAGTAGTAAATAATAATTAACAATTAATAATTAATAGTTCCTCTTCATTAAAGGTGCATTACCAAAAAGGCGATCATAGCCGGTAATTGAAGACAATATAGTGCGACCAACAGGTCAAATCCAATTCGTTTAACAGTTTTCATATCTATAGTTATTTAAACAGATAATACATTTTTGTTTTAAAATCGATGCAAAATTACTGCTTTTAACGAAGGTGCGCAACTAATTGTGATTAAGGGACTAAAAATTGTGACCAAATAGGCCTGTTTGAAGCCTAAAAAGCAAATATAGGGACTAAATATGAAAAATTATCGTTTCGTCACATCCTCGCTTGTGTCTACAACAACACTCCTTTTGCATACATTTGCTATGCCCGCATACTTCTTGGGCTTTATATTGATTTATGAAAGCCGGTGGATGTTTCGGTTCTTAGATGCAAATGAAAACTTAGCTGTTTTCAATACTCTGATGATAACCAGTATCCTCATCGGAGTGGTAGGTATATCTCGTATAGTGATGACCGTTATCGGAAAGAAGGTACGGCTGAGCTGGTGGCAATATGCGTTGTGGTCCTTTGCAGAAGTGTTTGTCTTCTCCTGCTTTGCGGCCTTGTATATGGCGCTTATATACGGCACGTACGGCTATTTCCCGGCCTTAGGTGATTGCCTGCGTATCTCGTTCTCTATTCTGCCCTACCCGTATATTATCTTTGCCTTACTGTTTATCGTGATTCGTCCGGACGAAGAGGAAGCGGCTGAGGAAGATCTGGTTCGTTTTACAGACAGTACAGGACGGCTTAAACTCGTGATTGCGCACGATGTGATACTCTATATTGAGGCGCAGGAGAACTACGTGTCTATTCATTATATGGAAGGCGAGAAGCAGAAAGAATACTCTTTACGTCAATCCATGCGAGGAATTGAAGAGTTGATGGAGCGGCACGGTATTATTCGCTGTCAGCGTTCCTATTTCGTAAACCCGCGGCACGTGAAGGTATTACGCCGTGACAAAGAGGGATTCATACAAGCAGAGTTGGACGTACTGAACGCACGTCCTGTACCGGTTTCACCTAAGTACTACGAACAACTGAGTAAACTTTTGTAAAGGTTATTGGTTATTGTTGAGAGCGTTAACCAGCATACCACACGCGGCAAGGATATCTTCGCCGCGTGATTTGCGTATAGTGGTAGTGAGACCGTTATTGGTCAAGTAGTCTCGGAAGAACTCCATGGCTTTCTCGTCCGAAGAGGGGAACTGTCTATCCACGCCTGCATGGAAACGAATGAGGTTGACACGGCAGTTGAGGCCTTTGAGCAGACGAAGTAGTTCTTTGGCGTGGCGAATGCTTACGTTATTGATTGTATTTCCGGGTGTCGAGCCGCTCGACCAACAAATGTACTCGAAACTCACACGACGCTGGTGGGTCCAATCGTATTGTTTGATGAGAGAGACAACGTCGGTAATGGACATCAATTTCTCTGCGGGCATAATGAGTGCGCGCTCGGCAGGGAAAGGATTGTGCATAGACACAGCCAGATGGCACTCGCTCTCATCCAAGAAACGTTTCATCGCCGGGATACCGACGGTAGAGACCGTGATACGCTTGGGCGACCAGGCACAGCCGTAGGGGGCCGTCATGATCTCGAGGGAACGCAGGACATTATCGATATTATCCATCGGTTCTCCTTCGCCCATATAGACTATGTTGGTCAGGTCATCAAAATAAAAGATCTGATTGAGGATCTCAGAAGCGGGAAGGTGTCCGTGGAAGCCGAGCGTGCCGGTCATACAGAACTTACAGCCCATCTTACAGCCGGCTTGGGTAGAGACACAAAGGGTCGCACGGTCTTCTTCAGGGATATATACGGACTCTATGAACTGTTCGCCTACGGTAAAGAGGTATTTGCGGGTACCATCAACGCTGACAGCCTCCCGAACGGGTGCATGCCGACCGACTGCATAGTGGGCTTTGAGTGCCTCGCGGCCTTTGAGGGAGATATTGGTCATCTCATCAAAAGACATGACACGGCGCACATAGAGCCACTCCGCCAACTGTTTGCCGGCGAACTTCTGCAATCCTACGCTAAGCGCAACAGTTTGCAGCTCCTCTAATGTCTTACCGAGAAGAACTTCCATTTAGGCATTGAGCATCGTGACATCGACATGCGGATATGCGAAGGAGAAACCGCGCTTGGGCAGTTCGGTATAGAAAGCCTCCTGGAGGTTAAAGAACACATCCCAATAGTCCGTGCCGCGCACCCACGCACGTACGACGAACGTGATATCATTCGCGTTGAGCGATTTGAGCGCTACGAAAGGTGCGGGTATCGCATCGAGTTGGAACTTAACCGTGGACAGTTGGTAGTTCGATATGTTCAATTCCTCATACAGTGCCTTCGTATCCGTATCCGCCTGCAGCACACGGGAATCGGTGTTGACGATGTCGAGGATGGCCTGCTTGCATTCGGCGGCATCACTACCGTACGCCACACTCACGAGCCATTCGACGCGGCGGAGCGGACGACCGCTGAAGTTATTGATCGTACCATTGGACAAAGCGCCATTCGGCAGAATGACCACGCGGTTGTCCGGAGTAAGAATCTTCGTTGCGGTAATATTGACCTCTATCACTTTGCCGAGATGTCCTTGCGCTTCTATCAAGTCACCTGCTTTAAAAGGTTTGAAAGCGAGTAACATGAGTCCACCGGCGAAGTTCTGTACCGTTCCGGAGAGGGCCATACCGATAGCCATACCGCCAGCAGCGAGGAGGGCAGCGAGAGAAGTGGTGTTCACGCCGAGCGTACTCACTGTGATGATGATGAGCAAGATGGTCAGGGAGATAGACACGAACGAGGAGACGAACGAAGCGATTGTCTTCTCAGTCTTCCTACGCTCGAACATACGCGTCAGGAGGCTCTTGGTCCATCGAATGAGCCAGATACCGATAAAGAAGATGACGAGCGCGATGAGCACTTTGAGACCGAACTGCAAGAGTTTGTCAGCTACTTGCTGCCAGAAGTCATGCGGGTTTTCTTTGGCATACTCGACCATCATCCGCGCGCCTTCTCGGATGGAATCGCGTTTCTGCTGAATCTGCTCCGCCGTAGGAACGGCAGTCTGCAATAAAATGAAGAGAAGATTGTTCATTCTTATCGAATTCTATCGGCTGCACGAACGAGTGCCTCGTCTTGGAGGATGCGACGCGTAGCCATGAGGGTTAATACAAAACAGATCAAGGGGATAGCCGCCCAAGGAATAATGTGCCACTCTACTCCCAGCGCCAGTTTGGCCTGCCAGATATAGATCGCCAGCACGCCGTAATAGCCCAGACAAAGCATAGCGAGGAAGATATTGAGCCGCGCTTGCAGGATACGTTTCTTGTAGAGAAAGATATCGATGAGGGCGAGCAGCGGAATAAGAGCCGTAGTGACCAATAAGCCCCAGAGGCCCTGGAGGTTAATGACCGGCTGGCAATCCTCATTGGTGATTAAGTCCAGACCGCTTGCGCCCAACTCATAGATACGCAGTTCGGACGCATCCTCGGGTGTTACCAATTGCAGGACGGGTTGAAAACACAACGTGATACCCAAGATCACGATAGCCAATAAATAAAGTGTTTGTATTCGTTGAATCATAATTTTGCCTCCTCTAAACTTGCACATTTATCTCCGTGAGCATTGACCCAGCCTATCTGGCGGGCAGGATTGCCGACCATGAGTGCGTACGCCGGTACATCTTTGGTCACGACCGAGCCTGCGCCGATAAGGCAGTACTCGCCGAGCGTGTGTCCGCAGACGATGGTCGCATTCGCACCTACCGACACGCCGCGCCTGAGGATAGTGGGTTTGTATTCATCCTTGCGACTAACCGCCGCACGGGGATTGATGACGTTAGTAAAGACCATACTCGGGCCCAGGAACACATCGTCCTCGCAACGCACGCCGGTATAGACAGAGACGTTGTTTTGGATCTTACAGTTACGGCCCAGGACCACGTCGGGCGAGATCACCACATTCTGCCCGATATTACAGTCTTCGCCGATCACACAGCCGGACATGATATGACTAAAATGCCATATCTTCGTGCCTTTACCTATTTGGCAGCCCTCATCTACATAGGAGGACTCGTGTACAAAATAATTGGTCATTTGTAATTGGTCATTGGTCATTTTAGAAGAAGAGTTTCAATATATCGTTTCCGTTCGCAAGCACAAGGAGTGCGATGAGGATCCAGAAGCCTATCTCATTGGCTTTCTCGAGGAACTTATCGCTGGGCTTGCGACGCGTGATCATCTCTACGAGCAAGAAGAGGATGTAACCTCCGTCGAGAGCCGGGATAGGCAGGAAGTTCATGAAGGCGAGGATGACGCTTAGGAAAGCCGTCATGTGCCAGAACGCATACCAACTCCATGCCGCAGGGAACATCGAACCGATCGCTCCGAAGCCGCCAAGCGACTGCGCTCCTTCTTTGGTGAAGACAAGCCGGAACTGCTTGACGTACATTGCCAGGATGTTCCAGCCATATTGGATACCAGCCGGGATAGCCTGCCAGAAACTATAGTCCGTGTGCTCAATGTCAAAATGGATCTTGGGCGCGATACCGAGTTTGCATTGGTCACCAATGAAGGCATAAGCGGTACAGAGCGAGTCACGGCGGTAGTACTCGATAGCGACCGAGTCGCAAGGATGACGCTGCAGTTCTTGGGTGAGCATGATGTTACAGGGCGTCGGCACGCCGTCAATAGATACGATACTGTCACCTTTCTGCAGGCCTGCGTAGGAAGCCGGGGTCTCCGGGAAGACGGAGTCGATGACGAACGGGATCCATTCGGCTATCAGGACATAGCGCTGTTTCTGATAACTGTTATCCGCACGGTGTTTGTCGCGCTCGGCTCGGTCGAAATCATTCTGCAGCGCCAGATAGCGTGTACCAAGGTCCTCGGACATCGTCAGACTTACGGTATCAGCACCGCGCAGAACGACCACGTCGCGCTTACCTTCGATGATGAGTTGTTGCACGAAGTCACCGAGGTCCTCTGGTTCGTTTCCGTTGATAGTGAGGATCTTATCGCGCTGTTGGAAGCCCTCGTTCTGCAGGAGTTCCGAATAATAGAAACCGGAGTTGATGTTCCGCAAAGGCAGGGTGTCTTGTCCCCAGTTCCAGAGCAAGAGAATGAAGATGACGATCGCTCCGATGAAGTTCACGAGGATACCGCCGAGGATGATGAGCAGACGTTGCCATGCGGGTTTGGCACGGAACTCCCACTCTTGGGGCTCCTTCGCCAGGTCCTCGGTTGAGTGCGTCTCATCGACCATGCCGGCAATCGCACAATAGCCGCCGAAAGGCAGCCAGCCGATACCCCACTCTGTGGTCTCGGGGTGTTGCTCCCACACTTTATCTTCATTGGCGGCAAAGAATTTAAAATGCCACTTGCCGTCAAATTTCTTCGCGCGGAAGAGACTCCGCCAGGGGTTAAAGAACAAATAGAATTTCTCCACCCGCACATGGAAAATCTTGGCGAAGGTGAAGTGTCCCAATTCGTGAATCAGGACCAAAAAACTAAGCGCTAAAAGTAATTGTATTGCTTGAATCATAGTAAACTTTCTGCTATTTTACGAGCTTCGATGTCAGTCTCAACGTAATTTTCGTACGTCGGTTTTGGGATAAAGGCGGCCTTTGCCATCGTGTTGCTGATGATATCGGACATCTGCAGGAAGCCGCAACGTCCTTGGCGGAACGCGAGGTTAGCTACCTCATTGGCGGCATTGAGCACGCACGGTATATTACCTCCCCGGCGGGTAGCCTCATAGGCCAGACCGAGATTCGGGAAGCGTGCCAAGTCCGGTTCCTCAAAGGTGAGATCCTTGAGTGCAAAGAGGTCCGCACGGGGGAAGTCACTCTTCAGACGTTCGGGGAACGAGAGGGCGTATTGGATCGGTAGACGCATGTCGGGCGCACCCAGTTGGGCTTTGATAGCGCCGTCGGTGAACTGCACGGCCGAGTGCACGATAGACTGCGGGTGAACGAGCACTTGCACTTTCTCCACCGGCACACCGAAGAGCCATTTGGCTTCGATGACCTCAAAACCTTTGTTCATCATCGAGGCAGAGTCGATCGTTATCTTTGCGCCCATATCCCAGTTGGGGTGCTTAAGGGCGTCGGCAGCTGTCACGGTCTTCATCTGCTCGAGGGAGAACGTACGGAAGGGTCCGCCGCTCGCGGTGAGCAGGATCTTCTCTATCTCGCTTTGGTCTTCGCCCACAAGGCTCTGGAAGATGGCGCTATGTTCGCTGTCCACAGGCAGGATCGGCGCGTGATGGCGGAGCGCGAGGTCGCAGATGATCTCACCCGCTACAACGAGCGTCTCCTTGTTGGCAAGGGCGATCGTCTTTCCGGCTTTGATGGCTTCGATAGTGGGTCTGAGCCCTGCATATCCTACCATCGCCGCTACGACGATGTCGATGGACGGCATGGTGACCACTTCGGCGATAGCGTCTGCGCCTGCCCATATTTTGCAGCTGAGAGAAGAGAGTCTTTCTTTGAGCGGCTCATAGAGCGACTCGTCGGCGATGCAGACCACTTCGGGCTTGAACTCCAGCGCCTGCTCGACGAGTTTGTCGATACTCCTGTGGGCACAGAGGGCATAGACACCATAGCGTTCGGGGTACGAACGAACGACGTCGAGCGTCTGCGTACCTATCGAGCCGGTCGAGCCTAATATACAGAGTTGCTTCACCATACAATAACCTCCTCGGGGTTTACGAATGCACCGCCGTCCCACAGTTCGAGCGCCAAGTCATGTTCGCCGTCCGTCAAGCCCAGCGCTTCGCCGCGCTCCACTTGCGCACCTTGCTGTTTGAGCACTTTCGCCAGATGCCGATAGACCGTCACGAACTGGTTCTCTTGCAGCACCAGAGCAAAGGTGTTATCCGTCAGGCGCTCTACCGACACGACAGTGCCGCGTGTTGTCGCCATGACGTTCTCGCTCTTGGTCGTACGGATAGAGGCGCTGTAGAGGTGCAGGTCCGGTCGCGCGGACTGTATGATAACACCATGTACCGGGCGGTACAACTGCCGTACGGTGCGGGTCGAGGTGTTGTCGAAGAGCAACAAGCGATCCCGCTCTTTCTGCTCATACTGCGCGAGGAACGCATCGGTTGCTTCGTTGTGCTGCTCAGCTATCTGCGAGCGCTCTACGCGCTGCAAGCTATCGAGACTCTGCACGCTGTCCGTACGGATATCGCCCGCTACCAGCTGTTTGATCACGTCCAGGTACTGACGCTGAACGGTCAGGTCTGTTTGGAGCGAATCTATTCGCGCGGACTCATCAATCAACTGCTGGCGCAAGCTCGCGCTATAGCCCGGCAGGATGTTACGGATCGGCGTATAGACGATGAGCACAGACAGCAGTACGATCAGCGCCAGAATGGTCAGCGTGATCATACTGATGGCGCCTAAGAGGCTGACGCGGAAGTGGAAGACCTCACGAAGCGTCAGGTCGTCCAACATCGCCAAGCGGTATTTGCGTCTTTTGTTAGCCATTAAAGAATCGTGCAGCCCGTGCAGGGTTTGAGTTGTTTAAAGAAATCGTTGCCTTTGTCGTCCACGAGGATGAACGCGGGGAAGTTCTCCACTTCGATCTTCCAGATCGCCTCCATACCCAGTTCGGGGTACTCCACGCACTCGATGGACTTGATGTTGTTCTGCGCGAGGATAGCCGCCGGACCGCCGATAGAACCGAGGTAGAAGCCGCCGTGTTTCTGGCAAGCGTTGGTCACGTCGATGGAGCGGTTGCCCTTCGCGAGCATGATCATCGAGCCGCCGTGATCCTGGAACTCATCTACGTACGGGTCCATACGGCCGGCTGTCGTCGGGCCCATCGAGCCGCACGCCATACCTGCCGGAGTCTTCGCCGGACCGGCATAGTAGATAGGATGGTTCTTGAGGTATTCCGGCATCTCCTCGCCTGCATCGAGACGCGCTTTGATCTTCGCGTGAGCGATGTCACGGCCTACGATGATCGTGCCGTTGAGGCTCAGACGGGTTCCGATCGGGTACTTCGTCAAGATAGCGCAGACGTCTTTCATCGGCTGATTGAGGTCGATACGAACGGCGTCGCCTTCACCTGCTTGACGCAGCTCCTCGGGAATGAGGCTGGCAGGGTTGTTATCGAGTTTCTCGATCCAGATACCGTCTTTGTTGATCTTACACTTGATATTACGATCCGCCGAGCAGCTAACGCCCAGACCGATAGGACAACTTGCACCGTGACGCGGCAGACGAACGACACGCACGTCGTGCGCCATATACTTACCGCCGAACTGTGCGCCCAGACCGATCTTGTAGGCCTCTTGGAGCAGTTGTTTCTCGAGCTCGATGTCGCGGAAAGCACGGCCGGTCTCATCGCCCGAAGTAGGCAGGCTGTCATAGTAATGCGTGCTCGCCAACTTCACCGTCAGCAGGTTCTTCTCGGCCGATGTACCACCGATGACGATCGCGATATGGTACGGCGGACAAGCAGCTGTACCGAGGCTCTTCATCTTCTCTACGAGGAACGGGATGAGCGTGCCGGGGTTCTGGATACGCGCCTTGGTCTCCTGGTAGAGATAGGTCTTGTTAGCCGAACCGCCACCTTTGGTCACGCACAGGAAACGATACTCTGCACCTTCGGTCGCCTCGAGGTCAATCTGCGCCGGCAGGTTGCACTTCGTATTCACCTCGTCGTACATGTTGAGCGGCGCGTTCTGGCTGTAACGCAGGTTGCACTCGGTATAGGTATTGAACACACCCTTGCTCAGTGCCTCTTCGTCGGACACCGAATGGCCTTGCGCTCCGGCGGGAGCACCCGCCCCGGTCCATACCTGTTGGCCTTTCTCGCCGTGGATGATTGCGGTTCCCGTATCCTGGCAGAGCGGCAGTTGGCCCTTGCAAGCCACTTCGGCGTTGCGCAGGAAGGTGAGTGCTACGTACTTGTCGTTGGCACTTGCCTCCGGGTCGCGCAGGATCTTAGCCACCTGCTCGTTGTGCGAGCGGCGGAGCATAAAGCTCACGTCGTGGAAAGCCTGCTGCGCCATCAACGTCAGCGCCTCCGGCTGGATCTTCAGAATCTCATGTCCCTCAAACTCGCTGACGGAAACATAGTCCTTCGTCAGCAGATAATACTCAGTCTCGTCCTTGCCGAGCTGAAACATCGGTGCATACTTAAATTCCATAATTATTGTGTATTTCTTATTGCCAATTTTTCGTTGCGCATATTTTGCGCTGCAAAATTACTACAAAAATTGCATATATGCAAATTTTAGGACTGTTTTTTGGTTAAAAAGGTATTGAATGGGGAAAAAGTCCCCTATTCATAGGATCTATAGGGTGTTCATAATGCATCCTAGACTTTATTAAAAATTATTAGCTGTAACACACATATATTCTGCTAATTACACAATATCTAAAAATTACAAAATTTGCCCATTTTTGAAATTTCATTTTAGCATATTTTTCGCACATAATTTGCACTCATAAACGCTATAAAACACTGAAAATTGCACAAACTCTTGCACATGTCAAAAAAAAGCAGTACTTTTGCAGCCGCAAAAGTGAAAGAGGCTATTTTATGGTACAGATATTGACGGCATTATTGCTAGGATTATTGACAATTTTGGACCCGTGTACGCTGATGACGAGTATCACGGCGATCGGGTATATCGATAAGGAAATCAATAACAAACGGCTCGTGTTGACGAACGGGTTGATGTTTGTGTTGGGTAAATTAGCGACGTATATCTTGCTGAGTATTCCGTTCCTAATGGGCGCGCAGACCGAAGGTATTCAGCATATTCTGGGGCATTACGGCGAGCCTATCTTGGCGGGCTTTATGCTGATATGCGGCATCGTGCTGCTGTTCTCGGGGCATCATCACCACGAGCACGATCACGGCATCAGTAAGTGGCTCAAGGAGACGGACAGCAAGGAGAGTTGGCTGTGGTCATTCATCCTCGGTATCTTCTTTGCGATTGCTTTCTGCCCGCACCGACTCGTGTATTTTCTGACGATGATCGATATCACGCTGACTTTGCCGAGCAGCTGGAACTGGTTGATGCCGGTAGTGTTTGGTCTGGGTACAGGTCTGCCTATCATGCTGATTGCGTGGCTGGTAAGTTACAGCGCAGTAAGTATCGGTAAGTTAACGAGTAAGTTAGGAACGTTCGAGAAATGGTTCCGGCATATCTGCGCGGTGCTGTTCCTGGTGCTGGGTGTTTATCTGACGATCCATTGTATTTTGGAAGCGCACGAGCACGATCATTGCTGCGAACACGAGCACTATGAGCTTTCGCTTTAAACAGTTTTTTATCGAGGACAGTAAGTGCGCTATGAAGGTAGGAACCGATGGCGTATTATTAGGGTGTTGGTGTCCAACACCCCATTTGACATTGGACATTGGACATTGGAGAATTTTAGATGTCGGGACCGGAAGCGGACTGATTGCGAGGATGTTGATGCAGCGCTGTCCGGAAGCGAATGTAGAAGGCATTGATATCGATGCCGCAGCCATAGAGCAAGCCTGCGAGAATGGCGTGCGTGCTTTCCAAGCACGATTGCAGGATTGGCAAAATGACAAATCACAAATCACAAATTACAAATACGATTTAATCGTATCTAATCCGCCGTATTTTCAGAACAGTCTCAAGAACCCGGACGAGGGGCGGAAGGCCGCACGACACACGGATACGCTGAGTTATGAAGAGTTGGTAAAGCATAGCGCACGGTTGCTGAGCGAAGGCGGGCAGTTGGCGCTGATTCTGCCGGCCGAGTCCGAAGCGGAGATACGGCAGATCGCCGGCGCAGAAGGGTTCATTCTCACGCACGCTACGCGCGTTTATAGTAAGGAGACGAAGCCGGCGAGGAGGGTGCTGATGAGTTTTTCTCGGGATACCGGGATCTCGGAATACCGGTATACCGAAGACACGCTCGTTCTTGAAAACGAAAAAGGCGGCCGTTCAGCCGCCTATTCGGAACTAACAAAGGACTTCTACCTGTGAGGCAGAAGTCCTTTTATTTGTCATTTGTCATTTGACATTTGTTATTTTGCCACGTTTATTGCGCGGACTTCGCGAATCACGGTCACCTTGATTTGACCGGGATAGGTCATCTCGTCTTGGATACGCTTGGCGAGATCGAAGGAGAGGAGCTCGGTATCCTTATCGGATATCTTATCGGCTCCGACGATGACGCGCAGTTCGCGACCGGCCTGGAGTGCATAGGTCTTGACAACACCCGGGAACGACATAGCGAGGTTCTCGAGGTCGTTGAGACGCTTCACATACGACTCGACGATCTCACGGCGTGCGCCCGGACGGGCACCGGAGATAGCGTCGCAGGCTTGTACGATAGGCGCGATGAGAGTGGTCATCTCGCACTCGTCATGGTGCGCTCCGACAGCGTTGCATATATCGGGTTTCTCACCGTATTTCTCACAGAGTTTCATACCCAGCTCTGCGTGCGGCAGTTCGACATCATCATCAGCCACCTTACCGATATCGTGAAGCAGACCGGCACGCTTGGCCGCCTTCACGTTCAGACCTAACTCTCCGGCCATGGCCGCGCAGAGGTTAGCGGTCTCACGGCTGTGCTGGAGCAAGTTCTGACCATACGACGAACGATATTTCATCTTACCTACGAGACGAACCAGTTCCGGGTGCAAACCATGGATACCCAAGTCGATCGTGGTACGTTTACCTACCTCGACGATCTCGTCCTCCACTTGTTTGGTCACTTTCGCTACCACCTCTTCGATACGTGCCGGGTGGATACGCCCGTCCTGCACGAGTTGGTGGAGCGCAAGACGCGCTATCTCACGACGCACGGGGTCGTACGCAGAGAGCGTGATCGCCTCCGGCGTATCATCCACCACGATCTCGACACCGGTAGCCGCTTCGAGCGCACGGATGTTACGTCCTTCACGACCGATGATACGACCTTTGACTTCGTCATTCTCGATATGGAAGACGGAAACGGTCGATTCGGCTGCAGTCTCCGAAGCCACACGCTGGATGGTCTGGATGATGATTTTCTTCGCCTCTTTGTTGGCCTCCAGACGCGCATTGTCCATGATCTCGTTGATGTAAGACATTGCGGCCGTCTTGGCTTCATCTTTGAGTGCCTCCACCAGCTGTTTCTTGGCTTCCTCCGCCGACATGCCGCTCAGTTGCTCCAGTTGGCGTTGTGCCTCGTGGTGCATCTTATCGACCTCTTGCTGACGGAAATCGAGTGCCTGCTGGCGCTGCTCGATGGTCTGCATTTTTTGATTCACTTCATTGAGGCTGCGCTGTACATCTCCCTGACGCTGATTGAGCTGTTGCTCACGTTGCTGCAGACGTTGCTCTTGCTGCTGCAAGCGCTTATCCTGCTCACGCACACTATTGTCGTGCTCCAACTTCAGGGCGATGAATTTCTCCTTAGCCTCAACGATCTTGTTCTTTTTGATCATCTCCGCTTCCTCTTCCGCTTTCTTGATTAAGCTAACGGCCGTAAAACGGGAGATGAGGTAGTAGATACCGGCTCCAATGAGGAGTCCGCCTACTGCACAAATAATTGCTACGATCATTGATTCAGTTTTTCTAATATTAATTGATTTAACTCTTTGAGTGCTTTCTCTACGGGCACAAGGCTCTTCTCACGGGCATCGGACTGCAAAGCGACAGCCACCTCCAATGCCGTATACATCCACAACTGCTCCGCCGAAGCGTTGGGACGCAACTTCAGATAATACTGATAGCGCTTATTGAGCAACTCCGCTGCATTGCGGTAGTTCGCCTCCTGATCACGCGGTACATCGAGCCCGACCGTGTGGGCATCGAGATGGAGGTTTATATGTTGGCGATCCGGATTTAACATTAGCTATTGGCTATTGGCTATTGGCTGTTGGCTATTGGCTGTTGGCTATTTTTTTAAAGCAGCTATTGCTCGATCAACTTGTGCGATGAGGGCATTGAGACGTTTGGTGGCCTCTTCGCGGCTCTCGGCGGAGGTCATCGCGTTCGCTGTTGCCAAACGTTTGTTCTGCTGCTGTAAAGCCAGCAGTTCGCTGTGTGTCCGAATAAGTTCTTGGCGTTGACGCTCGATATCCTCCCGCAAAGCAGCATTCTCCTCTTGAAGCGTCGTATAGCGCTCCAAGAGAAGATGCACATTTTGCGAAAGATCGTCGAGGGCAAGCATCAGAACGAATAGCCTACGCCCAGACCGATGATACCTTTGAACTGTACGCGCTCTGCCTCAATGCCGTTCACGTCAGCGATGAGCGTACCCGGATAGTACTTGAGGCTGGTCTGAAGGGTGACTTGCAGACATTTGAGGAACTGATAACTCAGCGCTACGTCCCAATCTACGTCGAAATTACCGAAACGACGGTTCATGTCGCGGTACTGGAAATACGGATCGCTGATCAAGGTCTTGTCCCATGCGTACGGGGTGAAGAGAGCCAGCGTGGTAGCCAACTTAAAGTCCTGATAGGTGTACGCGATAGCGCCCTTGAAACTCAAGCCGAACTCAGCACGTGCGTTACGGTCGAACTGCTTGTCACCGTTCTTGTCATAGTAAGCAACGCCCTGCTCATTCTTCAGAGCAGAAGCCAAGTCCGTATGGGCATCCTGCTGTGCAGAGAACGAATAAGCAGCAACAGCGGCATCGTAAGCAGCTTGGTTGATGTCACCGGCAGCCAACTGGTCAGCCAAATGACCTACATACGCCTCTTTCGTATATTTCTCATTCCATGCAGCGCCCGTGTAAGCGGTCGTGATACGACCTGCGATCGGAGACAGATAGATCGAGAAGTCCGCACCTTTGACACTCTTCTTCCAGTCGATACCGACCGAAACATCGGTGTAAGAAGGAGCGAGCCATTTGGAGATAACGTCGTTGTAGCCGTCTGCATAATTGCGACCCAACGCATACTGGCTTTGGAACGAACCGAGAACGGTCAGATACCAAGTCTCTTTGAACTCCCAACCGAATTTGGTAGCCAACTTGATGTTATCGCTTGATTTCTGGAACGGATCCTCTTTCTGCTGAATCCATGTCATTCCGAAATTCCCAAGCGATTGCATCTTTATGATAGAGAAGGTGCAGTTTTGCATACGCGATACCGTTCACGTTGTTCTTACCACCGGCAGCCCAGTTGACCAGACCGGTAGCGGCAGCGTTCAAACCAATCGTCCCATCAAATTTCCAAGCCTTGTCACCAGCCTCCAGCTTTTTCAAGTCAGCCCCTGCCTTCGCAGCTGCATCCGCATTGTTTGTCACTTTGGCTTTATCCACCGTTTGAGCGGTCATTGTGAGCGCTGCAACAAGCGCCAGCGCTACAGATAAAATCTTTTTGTTCATTGTATTCAAAAATTGTTTGTTACACATGTTTTTTTATGGTTTCTCAAAAACCGGGCACAAAATTACAAAAAAAATCTCATATACGCAAATAAATAATGTACGCGCGCGACTTTTTCTTTTAAATGTGTCAATTTTTACACATTTTTTTTGAATATATGCACATTTATGTGCAAAAAAAGCAGTAATTTTGCAGCGTGATTTAATATCCCCTAATGTGGGCGAATGAAAGGTGAAAGGTGAGAGGGGAAAGTTGAAAGGATAATAATAAACAAAACGATATGAGAAACATTGTTAAGAGTTTGTTCATTGTATTGAGTTGCCTTGTGGCTACGACCACGGCGGCAGAAACGATGTACGTCATTTCCAGCAAGTGTAATGTTCCGTTAAAAGCCGGAATGAGCGGATCTGCGTATCAGATTTTCACGTGGGACGGTTCGACGGCACAAGCAACTACTGCCATCAGTAATGATCAGACAAACACAGCCGGATTTTATTACAACTCCACTTCATTGGCGTATTCTGACATCACTAACACGGGCAACTACAGTACATCAAGTTCCAGTAACAGAACGCTGCAAGCTATCAAATTGGCCGGCGGTACAACGATGAAAATTTCGCTAAATAGCGTAGCAATCAAAAAAGTAATTGCTGTCGGTCGTTGTGCCAGCAATGACCCATGTACTATCGATATAGCAGGTGAGACGGTATCCACGACCAGTAAGACGGCTTTCTTTGCGAAGGTAGTAGAACCGGCGCAAGCGTTCACGAATAAGATCGAGATCAAGAACACCTCGGGCAAAGAGTACAATGTAATCGTCTATCTGATTGAAGGTGTAGCCGGTCCGTCTGATGACGCGACGCTGAGTGCGCTGACCTATAACGGAGGTACATCCGTTCCGAATTTCTCGCCGCAGACCCTTGACTACAATGTCGAGTTACCGGCTGACTTTGTGGGGAATCCTTCGGTCGTTGCGACCAAGAACCACAACGGTGCCAACGTGAATGTCACCCAAGCGACCAGCGTGCCGGGTACAGCTACTATCGTCGTTACGGCAGAAAACGGCACGACGACCTTGACCTACACCGTCACCTTCACCCGCGAGAGCGCCGAGCCGAAAGTAGAGAGCGCGACATGGGCTAACATACGCGGAACGGCAGTGATCGATCAAGTGAACAAGACGATCACCGGTCAAGTGACCAACGGAAGCAGTCTGATGCTGACGCCGCAATTCACAGGAAAGAACATCGATCATTGGACACCGGACGATGCCCAGGATTTCAGCACGGGAAATAAGAACTACATCTTCTTCTCTTCGACTACCGAGTCCACGCAATATACGGTCACCATCACCGAAGCACCGGCGATGTCGTCGGATGCGACTTTGAAGAGCCTTACCTACGGAGGTACATCTGTACCGAATTTCTCGCCGAACACCTTACGATACGACATCCAGTTGACAGCAGGCATCAAGACGCCGCCGACGATTGCTGCAACGGCCAATGACACAAAAGCAAACGTCCAAGTTAACCAAGCTCAATCCGTTCCGGGAACAGGTACCGTGGTGGTAACAGCGGAGGACGGGACGCAACTGACCTACACCGTCAACTATACCGTTCCCGTTCCGGTCAGCGGTTTGGCGCTGCACGTTCCGGAAGTGTATGAAGGACGTATGAAAGACGGCGGATACGGAACGCCGCTTGTGGAATATAACGAATATTTCTATGAGATCTACTATACCGGCAAAACCAAGAACGAAAGCGGTTCGTCCGTAGGCGGTTTCGCTACCCAATTGGGTACGGACGGTAAGATCGCCAATGTCATCGGCATGGCCGGCGCTACCACCTCGGCCGATTGGTTTGAAGGTCAATGCAACAGTCCGGACGAGAGTACTTCTTCGGCCTCCATCAAGCAATTCCCCGGATATGGCGGATCATGGAAGATCTACGGAAACGAGATCAAGATCCATATTTCGGGCTACGACCAGTTCAGCGTGCTGGCGAAAGACAAGAAGAGCAAACTCAGTGACGGCAGATATATCCAGATCAAGGTCGACGGAGCAGATGTCACCAAAGAATCCGAACTCAGTACCAGCGTCACCGCAAGAGACTATACCATCTCCACCGGCGAACATGTGATCGAGATCATCGGTACCGGTAGTGAAGCCAGCCAGGTCTATGCGTTCTCTCTCCGTCTGCCTAAAGAGCCCAAAACGAAACACTTCAAGGGTAATGACTCGACCCAAGTGCTGCTTCAAACAACAACCATGCGTTCTGTCGTTTACACGACCAAGTATAACAACCTGCCTACGGCAGAGACTCGTCTGGAATGGCTCAATACCCCTGCTAACGGTATCACGCTCAGCGAGAAAGAAGGCGGCATGGTGGATACCCTGACCTTGGGCGGTACTGCGAATTGTCCGGTAGGTACCTACCCCTATGCCGTGGTGGCTTATTACAACGGCGCCGAGACCAATCGCGTCACCGGTACATTCAAGGTCATCTCGGAGATATACTCCACTTCGGATATCAATGCGACCGTTTATCAGAACGAAGAGATGGATCAGATCACCTTCAAGTACTACGCCCTCTCTGCAGAAGACGTGACGCTTCGCTGGACGAACGGAAATCCTGGCGGAACGGTACAAGGTAGCGGAAGTAACGGCACCTATGTCATCGGCGGTGTACCGGCTAACGTTGGCATTTACCCATACGAGATCTCCGTCTTGGGAGCCGACACGGTCATCAAAGGTCAGATAAAGGTTAAGGAACTGGACTACGGTACGAACCCCGTGCTTTACCTGCAGCGAACCGACAACGCATGCGACGATGATGCCGTCTATAAGTACTTGGAGAGCACCGGTAAATGGAGTATGATCGCCCGCCGACAGAAAGCCGACGGTTTGCGTGGTGCCGACCAGTACCAGCGCTATAAATGGATCATCATCTCCGAAGATGTCGATGCCAACAATCCGGAGGTCATACAGATCATCCGTGGAGGAGCGAACCTGCCGGTTCTTAACCTCAAAGGTTACACCTATGCTACCGACGGTTTGGACGACGAGACCCGTTTGGGTTGGGGAGATCCGAACAGCGGTGCTATCGACTCGACGGCACAGAAAGTGAACGGATGTAAGATCAAGATCGAGCAGCCTACCCACCCCGTCTTCGCCAAGATGAGCGGTGCTACCAAAGATGCCGAGATAGCGATCCTCGACGGCTATGCCCAGAACGGCATCATGCCGATCCGCGTCTATAAACAAGGTACCCTTTGTCTGGCAACGGGCTATACCCGCTCCATCGAAGATTACTACAGTTTGGGTGAGTTACAGACGGCGATCCATGAAGTACCGGCAGACATGCGCGGTGGTAAGAAATATATCTGCCTGCCTATCGCCCGTACCGCGTCGCTCAATACGCAAGGTAAGCGACTGATCGACGGTATCGTGGACTATCTGACAAGCGGCACCGCTTCGCCGGTTCAGATCCCTTCAACTCAGATCATGCAGTTCACCGTTGCCGGAATCAATGCCGACATCGACCATGCCGGTCATTCGATCGTGCTGAAGATGACCGTAGAGGACTACGTGGCCAACGACAGTCTGCGTGCTGCCAAGCCGAAGATCACCTTAGCCGATCCGGCGAACACACATGTTACTCCGGATTCGGAAGAAGAGGTGGATCTGCGCTTTACCGCGGTTGGACTCACGAAGAAATACACCGTGTCCGACTATATCAACCAATGGACGTATAATTTCTCCATTAAGCTCTACACGCCGCAAGGCATCGAAGAGGCTTATGAGAGCGGTATGTGGGTGAATATATACGATATCTACGGTCGTAAGGTAGCGACAACGAATGAAGACATCTATTCGATGGATCTGCCGCACGGCATGTACATCGTTGTCACGGAAAATGGTAGCACATTGAAAATCATGCGATAAGAGATGAGAACGGAGAGTGAATTAGAGGGAGTAACGCTGTTGGGAAACCAAGGCGTCCACTATAGCGGTCAATACAATCCCGAGGTGCTGGAGACCTTTGTCAACAAACACCCGGAAAATGAGTATCTGGTGACGTTCAACTGTCCGGAGTTCACGACACTCTGCCCGAAGACCGGTCAGCCCGATTTCGGACATATTTATATCAGTTATATCCCGCGTGAAAAGATGGTGGAGAGCAAGAGTCTGAAGCTCTATCTCTTCTCTTTCCGTAACCACGGTGATTTCCATGAGGACTGCGTGAACATTATCATGAAGGACCTGGTGGCACTCATGGATCCCAAGTACCTCGAGGTCACCGGCTGGTTCATGCCCAGAGGCGGTATCAGCATCTATCCTTTTGCCAACTACGCCGACCCCAAGCACGAAGCGCTCAAGAAACAGCGTTTGATGGAGCAATTCAGCAAAGTGTATGAAAGATAGTCTGATTGTTTTATCGGGTGGTTTGGACTCGACGACGATGTTGTACGAGTTCAAGGAGCGTATCGGCATGGCGGTGTCGTTTCATTACGGCAGCAATCATAACGACAAAGAGTTGGAGTTCGCCAAACTGCATTGTGAGCGGTTGGGTATTCCGCATTTGGTGATACGTCTGCCGTTCATCAAGCAGTTCTTTCAGTCCTCGCTTTTAGCCGGCGCAGAGGCCATTCCCGAAGGAAACTACGACGACATGAACATGAAATCGACCGTTGTACCCTTCCGAAACGGGATCATGCTCTCTATCGCTGCCGGGATTGCGCCGGCACATGGAACGGCGTGCACTTGTTGACGCCTTATACGCATATCACCAAGACGGACATCGTCCGTCACGGTATGGCGCTTGGCATCAACTACGACGAGACCTGGTCGTGCTATAAAGGCGGCGATGAACCCTGTGGCGTATGCGGTACCTGCCGCGAACGGGAAGAAGCCCTCCGCGACGCCGGATACTATGACAAATGACCAACGACTAACGACTAACGACTAACGACTTATGTATTACGTAGAAAAAAGAATAGAGATATCGGCGGCGCATAACTTGATGCTGTCGTACGAGAGCAAATGTGAGAACCTGCACGGTCATAACTGGATCATCGTCGTTTATTGCAAAGCCAAGGAGTTGAATCAAGACGGCATGGTGACCGATTTCACACATATCAAAAAAGTCGTGAAGGACACGTTTGACCATAAGTATATCAACGACATACTCGATGTCAACCCTTCGGCGGAAAATATCGCCAAATGGATCTGCGACCATGTCGAGAACTGTTACAAGGTCTCCGTCCAAGAATCCGAAGGCAATATCGCCATTTATGAACGAGACTAACAGCTAAAAGCTAACAGCTAATAGCTAATGTATAGAGTAAACGAAATATTCTTTACCCTTCAGGGAGAGGGAGCACACAGCGGGATTCCTGCTGTGTTTGTTCGTTTCAGCGGTTGTAACCTCAAATGCCCATGGTGCGACACGGAGTTTGCGGACTATACCGAGATGACAGCCGAACAGATCGTGGCTGAGATGCTTTCGCTCTACGACGTACCGAACGAGCGGCGTAAAATGTGCGTACTCACGGGCGGCGAACCGAGTCTGCA